>JAACUH010000036.1 GCA_009993005.1 Rhodobacterales bacterium | reverse complement strand
ACGGCGGCCGGGTTGGCCTTGCCGCCGGTCGCCTTCATCACCTGGCCCACGAACCAGCCTGCGAGTTTCGGGTTCACCCGCGCCTTTTCGACCTGGGCGGGGTTCTCGGCGATGATCGCATCGACGGCGGCCTCGATGGCGCCGGTGTCGGTCACTTGCCGCATGCCGCGCGCCTCGACGATGGCGGCGGGGTCGCCGCCCTCGGTATAGACGATCTCGAACAGGTCCTTGGCGATCTTGCCGTTGATGGCGCCGCTGGCGATCAGGTCGAGGATGCCGCCCAGTTGCGTCGGGCTGACCGGGCTTGACGTGATGTCATGGCCTTCCTTCTTGAGCCGGCCGAACAGCTCGTTGATGACCCAGTTCGCGGCCATCTTGCCGTCGCGCCCCTGCGCCACGGCCTCGAAATAGACGGCGTCGGCGACCTCGGCGGTCAGCACGCTCGCGTCATATTCGGACAGGCCGAAGTCTGTCACAAAGCGCGCCTTCTTGGCGTCGGGCAATTCGGGCAGCCCGGCCGCGATGGCATCGACCCAGGCCTGGTCGATCTCGAGCGGCAGGAGGTCGGGGTCGGGGAAGTAGCGGTAGTCATGTGCCTCTTCCTTGGAGCGCATCGAGCGGGTCTCATTGCGGTCGGGGTCGTAGAGGCGGGTTTCCTGCAGGATGGTCCCGCCATCCTCGAGGATCGCGATCTGGCGGCGGGCCTCATACTCGATCGCCATCTGGATGAAGCGCATGGAGTTCATGTTCTTGATCTCGCAGCGCGTGCCGAGATGGCTGAAATCCTGCGTCGCCTGATAGCGCTCATAATCGCCGGGGCGGCAGACCGACACGTTGACATCGGCGCGCAGGTTGCCGTTCTGCATGTTGCCGTCGCAGGTGCCCAGATAGCGCATGATCTGGCGCAGCTTGCCGACATAGGCGGCGGCCTCTTCGGGGCCGCGGATGTCGGGGCGGCTCACGATTTCCATCAGGGCGACGCCGGTGCGGTTGAGATCGACAAAGCTCATCGCGGGGTCCATGTCGTGGATCGACTTGCCCGCGTCCTGTTCGAGATGGATGCGTTCGATCCGCACGCGGCGCGCGATGCCGGGGGCCATGTCCACGATCACCTCGCCTTCGCCCACGATGGGGTGATAGAGCTGGCTGATCTGGTAGCCCTGCGGCAGGTCGGGGTAGAAGTAGTTCTTGCGGTCGAAGGCCGACATCAGGTTGATCTGCGCCTTCAGCCCCAGCCCGGTGCGCACGGCCTGCGCGATGCAGCCTTCGTTGATCACGGGCAGCATCCCGGGCATGCCGGCATCGACAAAGGCGACGTTGGAGTTCGGCTCGGCGCCGAAACGGGTCGAGGCGCCGGAGAAAAGCTTGGCCGCCGTTGCGACCTGCGCATGCACCTCGAGGCCGATCACAAGCTCCCAGTCGCCGGTGGCGCCGGCGATCACTTTGGGTTTCGGGGTCTGTGTCGTAAGGTCAAGCATGGCTGGTGTCCCGGCTGGTTCGGCTCTTGTCTAGGCGGTTGCGCGGGGCGCTTCAAGTCTGGCGCGGTCGCCTGCGATGGGCGCATTCTTGCCGAAAGCGCGCCTGCGACGGCCGGGGGACTCGACGCAGGCGCGGCAGGCATGCGAGGCGGCAGAGGACGAAACTGCCATAAAGCTGCCTGATGACCCTTATCCCCCTGTTGCGCCGGCCCCTGCGGGCCCTGGCCGTTGTTGCTTCGCTCGGTGGTCTCGCCGCCTGCGACGTCACCCCCGTCCCCGAAGACATCCTGCCTGCGGCGATGCCCGTGATGGGATGGGACCACCGGCCCGAAGCGGAACACTGGACCGAGGCGACGCTGGCGGCGCTGCTCGAGGCGGACGCGCCGCTGGTCAATGTCGTGCCCGATGACATCACCGACTGGTGCCCCGGCTATGTCGCGGCAACGGCGGACGAGCGTGCGGCCTTCTGGGCCGGCCTCTTTTCGGCGCTCGCCCGGTTCGAAAGCACCTGGAACCCGCAGGCGGTGGGCGGCGGCGGGCAATGGTTCGGCCTTGTGCAGATCTCGCCGCGCACGGCGCGCAGCTACGGCTGCGACGCGGCCTCGGGCGATGCGCTGCAGGACGGTGCGGCCAACCTGTCCTGCGCGGTGCAGATTGCCGAACGCACAGTGGCGCGCGACAGAGTGGTCGCGGCCGGCGGCGGCGGGCTTGCGGCCGACTGGGGCCCCTTTGCCAATGCGGGCAAGCGCGCAGAGATGGCGTCCTGGGTCAGCAGCCAGAGCTATTGCAGCGCGCCGCCGCAGGGCTGACGCCTTAGCGCGACGCATGAGGATCGGCGGGTAAGCGCCTATCGTCTCACAGCATTCTTGCCAGACCGGCCGCGAGGGTGGCAGCATTTGCGGTATGCTGATGGCGCGGTCAATCCTGGGGGGGATGATTGCCGTGATGCTGGGGGTGGCGGCGCTGGCCGATCAGACCCTCGTGCCAGAACGGCCACAGCCCCGAGACGATGCGCAGGTGCTGCGCGTCGCGGTGGTGTCGCCGCCAGATGTTGTGTCACGGACCCCATTGCGCCCCAGATTGCGCCCCGATCCTGCCGCCAGGCCCGCCACCGTGATCCGTCCTGCGCTGCGGCGCGAATTCGTGCCGCAGGCCCGCTGGGACCATCGCGGCGCGGGGCGCGACTGGTCGCGGATGCTCATGCGGCTCTACGAATCGGAGTTCACAGAGCTTGACGATGTGGTCCCGCGCGACATCGCAGAGTGGTGCCCGGCCTATCCCGACAACCCGCCTGTGCTGCGCCGGGCCTTCTGGGTGGCGTTGATGTCGGCGCTGGCCAAACATGAAAGCACCTGGAACCCGCAGGCGGTGGGCGGCGGCGGGCAGTGGTTCGGCATGTTGCAGATCGCCCCCGCGACCGCGCGCGCCTATGGCTGCGCGGCCCGCAGCGGCGCGGCGCTGACCGACGCCGAGCACAACCTCGCCTGTGCCGCGCGGATCATGAATGTCACCGTGCGCCGCGACACGGCGGTCGCCCTTTATGACGGGCGCTGGCGCGGGGTTGCGGCCGACTGGGGCCCGATGACCGACCGCGAAAAGCGCGCCGAGATGGCCGGCTGGACGCGCGACCAGAGCTATTGCCGCCGCGACCTCGCCCTGCCGGTGGCGCTGCGCCCGCAGCCCCGCCCGGCGCCGGTCTGGCGCGAGGCGCGCGAGAACGGGCTGCCGGGCGCGACGCGCGGGCTCTGACGCCTCAGGCGCGCAGCGGCGAACGGGTGGTCTGGATCAGGCTGACCGTCGGACCATCCGCACCGCCAAGCCCCAGCGTGGCGCGGCGCAGCATCTCGATCCCCTTTTCCGAGGTCGCGGGCAGCGCCTGCGGCGAGATCGCCTCGCCGATGGTCACGGCATAGGGCTGGCGCGCCTTGTTCAGCGTCTCGTGGAACAGCGTGATGTCGCGCAGGGTCGGGTGGATCAGGTCAAAGAGGTAGAACAGCACCGAATTGCGCGCTTGCAGGTTGACCGGGATCACCGGCAATTCGAACTTGCGCGCCAGCATCGCGGCGGAGGACATCCAGGGCCGCTCGAACAGGCGCAGGCCGCGCCGTTGCGCCAGCCGGCCCGAAGGAAACAGCACACCCAGACGCCCGTCCTCGACCGCCTGGCGGGTAAAGGCCATGGTCTCGCGCGTCTTGCCATGGCTGCGCTTGTCCTTGCGCCACTCGACAGGGGCGATCACATCTTCCATCTGCGGCAGCACGCGCAGGATGTCGCGGTTGGCAAAGAAATAGATGTCGGGGCGCACCTGCGCCAGAAGGTGATAAAGGATGACGCCGTCGGCGATGCCGGTCGGGTGGTTCGCCACGATCAGCGCGGGCCCGTGGCGCGGCAGGCGGTCCAGCCCGCTCACCGTAACGTCGCGCGCCAGAAGGCGGCCCATCTCGCCCAGAATCACCGGCGAGGGGCTATCACGGAAACGCGAGGCCAGCGCCACCGTCCGGTCATAAGAGAGCGCCGCATTCAGCAACGATCTCAATGGTTTCAGACGGGGCGAACCCTGGAACAGCCAGGGCGCGCGTTCAGCGATCAGGATGTCGATGCGGTCTTGCATGAGAGGCACCATGCTGAGGCTCGTTATCGGATTTGTGACAGTTTTCACGGCCTCGTGCGCGCGGCAATGACCGACCTGCCGCGCGCCGCTTTTCGGCTGTTTTCAGCGCAGCCTTTACCCCAGCATCCGGGCGACCATCTCGCCTGTATCACGCGACAGGCCGGGCGTGGCGGCGATACGGGCAAGTTCACCGCGCATCAGCGCCTGCCGCCCCGCGTCATGGCGCGCCCAGGTCTCATAGGCGGTCGAGACGCGGGCGGTGGTCTGCGGGTTGAGCGGGTCGAGCCGGATCAGCCAGTCGGCGAGCAGCCGATAGCCCGCGCCGTCTGCCTGATGGAACCCCGCCGCATTGGCGGCAAGCGCGCCAAATACCGCGCGGAAACGGTTGGGGTTTTTCATGTCAAAGGCCGGATGCGCCGCCAGCCTTGCGGCGGTGGCGGCAGCCTCTGCGGGGGCGGCCATGCTGACCTGCAGCGCGAACCAGCGGTCCATCACCAGCCGGTCATGCTGCCATCTGTCATGGAAATCAGCCAGTTGCGCGGCGCCTTGGCCAATCGACAGCAAGGCGGCCAGCGCGGCGATGCTTTGCGTCATATTGTCGGCACCGGCGAATTGCGCCCTGGCCAGCGCGCCGCCGTCGCGGCGCGTGATCAGCATCAACAGCGCATTGCCCAGCGCGCGCCGCCCGGCCGCGTCTGCGTCTGGCGTATAGGGGCCGGACACTGCGCAGGCAGCGTGCAGCGCCGCCAGATCGTCAGCCAGCGCCTGCGCCAGATGATCGCGCAGCGACTCGATCGCGGCGTGGATCGCGTCGGGGTCGGGCACCTCGCCGCCCGCATGCAGCGCCTGCGCGAGGTCGTCCTGCGTGGGCAGGCCCAGCACCAGCGCACGGTAGGCGGGGTCGCGCCGGGTGTCATGCAAGGTGGCCCGCAGCCCTGTCACCAGTCTGGGATCGGGCGGAGTCCCCTCGCGGATCATGTCCAGCAGCACCGCGCGGGCCAGCGCATGGCCCGCCTCCCACCTGTTGAACGGGTCGGTGTCATGGGCGAGCAGAAAGGCGCGCTCGGCATTGCTCTGGTCGCGGTGCAGGATCACGGGGGCGGAAAAATCCCGCAGGATCGAGGGGATGGGGCGCGCAGAGAGGCCGTGGAAGGCAAAGCTCTGTTCGCTCTGGGTCATCTCGAGCAGGGTCGTGGGCACGACCTCGTCGCCATTGGGGTTCAGGAGGCCCACCGCGATGGGCAGCACCTGTGGCGCCTTGTCGGGCTGGCCGGGGGTGGCGGGGGTGTCCTGCCGGAAATGCAGCGTATAGGTGCCGTCGGCATAATCCTCGGTCACATGCAGATGCGGCGTGCCGGCCTGCGCATACCAGCGGGCGAATTGCGTCAGGTCGCGGCCGGTCGCGTCGGCAAACACCCTGAGCCAGTCCTCGATCGTCGCGGCCTGCCCGTCATGGCGCGCGAAATAGAGGTCGAGCGCTGTGCGCCAGGCGTCGTCGCCCACCAGCCGCTTGAGCATGCCGATGATCTCGGCCCCCTTTTCATAGACGGTGACGGTGTAGAAATTGTTGATCTCGACAAAGCTTTCGGGCCGCACCGGATGCGCCAGCGGGCCGCCATCCTCGCGGAACTGGCGCGCGCGCAGCAACAGCGCGTCGTTGATCCGCTTGACCGCATGGCCGCGCGTGTCGCCGGTGAACTGCTGGTCGCGGAACACCGTCAGCCCCTCCTTGAGGCAGAGCTGGAACCAGTCGCGGCAGGTGATGCGGTTGCCGGTCCAGTTGTGGAAATACTCATGCGCGATGATCGCCTCGATCCGCTCATAGGTCGCGTCGGTCGCGGTCTCGGGGCTGGCGAGAACGACGCTCGAGTTGAAAATGTTCAAGCCCTTGTTCTCCATCGCGCCCATATTGAAGTCATCGACAGCCACAATGTTGAAAATGTCCAAGTCGTAGGCGCGGCCATAGACCTCTTCATCCCAGCGCATCGCGCGTTGCAGCGCGTCGAGCGCAAAGGCGCATTTGCCTTCGTCGCCCGGCCGCACCCAGATGTTGAGCGCGACCTCGCGCCCCTCCATTGTGGTAAAGCGGCCCGGATGCGCCACCAGGTCGCCCGCCACCAGCGCAAAGAGATAGGCGGGTTTGGGCCAGGGGTCGTGCCATTCGGCCCAGCCCGCACCTTGCGCCACCGGGTTGCCGTTGGACATCAGCACCGGCAGGTCGGCCTCGATGCGCACGGTAAAGACGGCCATCACGTCGGGGCGGTCAGGGTAGTAGGTGATCTTGCGGAACCCCTCGGCCTCGCATTGGGTGCAATACATGCCGTTCGACATGTAGAGCCCTTCGAGCGCGGTATTGTCCTGCGGCGCGATCTCGACCTCGGCCTCCCAGACGAAGGGCGCATCGGGGGCAGGGCAGGTGAGGCCGGTGGGCGTGACCTCGGGCGCGACCGGGGCGCCGTCGATGCGGGCCGCGATCAGCGTCAGGTTCTCGCCATGCAGAAAGAATCTGCGGTCCTGCGTCGCCGGATTGGGGGCAAAGCTGATGCGGCTTTTGACGCGGGTTGCCCGTGGCGAGAGCACAAAGGTCAGGTGGACGGCTGTGATGACATAGCCGAAAGGTTTGTAATCACGCAGGAAAATCGTCTGGGGGGAAGGGGCGTTCATGGCGTCCTCGCATGGGGCTTTGGTCGCCACGCTAGGCCCGCGCCGCCCCGCCCGCAAGGACTGGACAGCGCGAACGGCGCGTCTATGTCCCGCGCATGGCCAAGATGATCAAGAAATCGGACCTGCCGCAAAAGGTCTGCGCGACCTGCGGCCGGCCGTTTGTCTGGCGCAGGAAATGGGCGCGCGACTGGGACGCGGTGCGCTATTGCTCTGACAAATGCCGGATGAAGGGCGCGCCCGTCACGACTCCACGATAGCGGCGCGTTTGGCGCGCGTGGTCTGCCCCAGCGCCGCGGCCCTCAGCGTCTCCTCAGCGGGCAGGGCCGCGTCGGTTTTGCATGCGCGCCGGGCGGGGCGGGGCGCAGGGCGGGGCGTCGAACAGCGCGGGGCGCAGGGCGGGGCGTCGAACAGCGCGGGGCGCAGGGCGGGGCGTTGAACAGGCGGGGCATCGCCATCTTGTGGGGGGTGTCGGTCATGCCATCAGCCCTTGCGCATAGGCTTCTAGCTGGGTTGCGACGGTGCCCCAGCCATCGTGGAACCCCATGTCCAGGTGCTGTCTGGCGGATGCCGCATTGCGGTGGCGGGCCACGGCGGTGTAGCGGGTGCGCCCGCCACCCAGATCCTCGAAGGTCAGGATCGCGGTCATGAACGGGTCGGCGGCGGGCTTCCAGCCTTCGGTGTAGGTATCTGTAAAGACGAGCTTTTCGTTTGGGATCACCTCGAGATAGACGCCTTCGTTCTCCATCACCTTGCCGTCCACCTCGAATGTCGTGTTGCAGGCGCCGCCGGGGCGCACATCCAATCGGCAAGCCGTGACGCGGTGCGGTTTGGGCACGAACCAGTGCGGCAGG
>JAACUH010000035.1 GCA_009993005.1 Rhodobacterales bacterium | reverse complement strand
GGGCGGGGGGCTCATGCGGGGCCTCGCCCTCGGGCATTTCGGCCTCCTCAGAGGTCTCGGCATCGGCCATGTCGTCCATGCTGACCTGCGCCTGGCTCGGGTCCTGCTGGTCGTCCTGGGTCTGCTCGGGGCTCGCCTCGGCGTCGTCGGCACCGCTTTCGTCCTCGCCGCCGTCCTCTTCGTCCTGAGTGTCCTCGCTGCCGTCCTCGGCCTCGTCCTCGGTGTCGTCATTGCGGTCCGGGTCATCGCCGAGCTGGTCGCCATAGCCCAGATCCTGGATCAGCGTGCGGGTGAAGCGGGCAAAGCTCTTCTGGTCGGCCAGCACATCCTGCAGATCGCCCAGCTTGTCGCCGCATTGCTCTTCGATGAACCCCCGCCACAGGCCCATCACATTGTCCGCGCCCGCCGGCAGCGGCCGGCCGGTGGCGAGGTGGCGGATCAGATAGCCCGCCGCGGTGGCAAGCGGCGCGTCGGCGCTGGCGCGGATCTGGTCATAGCCCTTGCGCCGCGCGTCCGACCCGATCTTGGCGTCGATATTGTCCGCCGTGCCCGGCATGTGCCGCGCGCCCACGGCCTCGACGCGGGCCGTTTCCATCGCATCGTAGATGTCGCGCGCCATTTGCCCTTGCGGCATGTAGCGCGCGGCGACGTCTGCGTCGTGATAGCGGTGGCGCAGGGCAAAGGCATCGGCCGTGCCGCGCGCGAGCAGCACCTCGTCGCGCGTCATGCGGCGGCTCACTTGCGGCAGGCGCAGGTTGTCGGCGGTCTGGCCGGGCGGGTCCACGGAATAGCTGACCGTCAGGTCGTGATCATTGGCCAGCACCTTGGTGGCCTCGGCCAGGGCCTTCTTGAACGGGTCGGCGGGGTTGTCGCTGGGCTTGGTCATGACACAGGTAAATCACCGGCAAAGGGCGGGGGCAAGAGCCGTGCAGGGCCAAAGAGGGCCTGTGCAGCAGCGCACCGATGGCACGCTTGCGGGGTGGATATGTGTGGGCCATCTGGAAGGGAACGACAACCCAGACACCGGAGCCCTCCCCATGACCAAACCCAAGATCGCCCTCATCATCGGCTCGACCCGTGCCGTGCGCTTTGCCGATATCCCCGCCCAGTGGATGCTGGCGCAGGCGCAGGCCCGCACCGACATGACCGTCGAATTGCTCGACCTGCGCGCCTATCACCTGCCGCTGTTCGACGAGATGGCGTCCAACGCCTATGTGCCCTCGCAAGACAGCAATGCTGTCGCCTGGCAGAAGAAGCTGGCCGAGTACGACGGCTACATCTTCGTCGTGGCGGAATACAATCACTCGGTGACCGGCGTTCTCAAGAATGCGCTCGATCAGGCCTATGTGGAATGGGCGCACAAGCCGATGGGCGCGATCGCCTATGGCTCGATGGGTGGTGCCCGTGCGCTGGAACATCTGCGCATGATCGCGGTCGAATTGCAGATGGTGCCGGTGCGCAATGCCGTGCATATCGGCGGCGGCGATTTCTGGAAGGTGCATCCGGGCATGGGCGGGTCGGGCAACATCGCCGACATCGAGGCCGCGCTGCTGCCCTCGGCCAATGCGATGCTCGACGATATCGCCTGGTGGGCCAAGGCCACGGTGGCCGCCCGTCAGGCCGATCAGGCCAGCGCCGCCTGAGCCATCCCCCTGGCCCGCGCGCCGGGCGGGGCTTGCGACATCAAAAAGGCCCCGCTGCGGCGGGGCCTTTTTGCGCATCGCCTGTCGTCATTGGCCGGGCCGCGCCTGCGCCTATTTCATCGCCATGCTGGCCGCGCTTTCGGGCAGTTCCTCGGCAAAGCAGCGCTGGTAGAACTCGGCCACCGTCTGCCGTTCGAGCTCGTCGCATTTGTTGAGGAAGGACAGCCGGAAGGCATAGCCGACATTGCGGAAGATCTCGGCATTCTGTGCCCAGTTGATGACCGTGCGCGGGCTCATCACCGTGGACAGGTCGCCGTTCATGAAGGCGGTGCGGGTCAGATCGGCCACCGTCACCATCTGGCTGACCGTCTTGCGGCCCTTTTCCGTGTTGTAATGCGGGTTCTTGGACAGCACGATCGCCACTTCGGCGTCATGGCTGAGGTAGTTGAGCGTGGCGACAAGGCTCCAGCGGTCCATCTGCGCCTGGTTGATCTGCTGGGTGCCGTGATAAAGGCCGGTGGTGTCGCCCAGGCCCACCGTGTTCGCGGTGGCGAACAGGCGGAAATACGGGTTCGGCGTGATGATCTCGTTCTGGTCCATCAGCGTGAGCTTGCCGTCATGCTCGAGCACGCGCTGGATCACGAACATCACATCGGCGCGGCCGGCGTCATATTCGTCGAACACGATGGCGACCGGGTGGCGCAGCGCCCAGGGCAGGATGCCCTCGTGAAACTCTGTCACCTGGACCCCGTCGCGCAGCTTGATCGCGTCCTTGCCGATCAGGTCGATCCGGCTGATGTGGCTGTCGAGGTTCACCCGCACCGTCGGCCAATTGAGCCGCGCGCCGACCTGTTCGATATGGGTCGATTTGCCGGTGCCGTGATAGCCCTGGATCATCACGCGACGGTTGAAGGCAAAGCCCGCGAGGATCGCCAGCGTCGTGTCGGGGTCGAACTTGTAGGTCGGGTCGATCTCGGGCACGCGGTCGCTGCGTTCGGCAAAGCCCTTGACCTTCATGTCGGTGTCGATGCCGAATAGGTCACGCACCGAAATCTCTTCGGTCGGTCTTGCGTTCATCTCGCTCGTGCCATCGGCCATGTCATGTCCCCTTGTCGCGGCGGTCCGCCTCTGTGTCGCGCCCACTAGTGGAGCATATGCCGGACGGGTTCAAGGGCAAGGGAAGCGCGCGCAGCACCTCTGGCCGCTTGCCTTTTCCGGCATATCCGCCATCCTGCGCGACAAGGCCAAAGACAACAAAAGGCAGGGCATGAGCAGCACCGCGGACATCGAAACCCTGATCGCGCGCATGGCGCTGGGCGACCGCGCGGCGTTCAGCGCGCTTTATACCGCGACCTCGGCGAAACTTTTTGGCGTGGCCTTGCGTGTCTTGGACAATCGGGCCGAGGCAGAGGATGCGCTGCAGGAGGTTTTCGTGAAGGTCTGGCGCGCTGCCGGCACCTACCAGGTCAATGGGCTGAGCCCGATGACCTGGCTCATCACGATCACCCGCAATCATGCCATCGACCGGTTGCGTGCGCGGCGTGGGGCCACGGGCGGAATGGACGAACTGGCAGAGCTTGCCGACCTGACGCCGGGGCCAGAGGCCCTTGCCATCGCGTCGTCGGACTCCGGCAGGATAGCGGGCTGTCTGGGTCAGCTCGAGCCCGACCGGGCCGATGCGGTGCGTCGTGCCTATGTCGAGGGGGAAACATATGACGAGCTGGCCCGCCGCTATGGCGTGCCGCTCAACACAATAAGGACATGGCTGCGCCGCAGCCTGTTGAAGCTCAGAGAGTGCTTGTCGTCATGACCGACCTGACCGACAGAGAGGAAGACCAGACCATCGCCGCGGAATACGCGCTGGGCCTGCTCACCCCGCCCGAGGCGCGCGCCTTTGAGGCGCGGCTGGCGGTCGATCCGCAATTGCGGGCCGATTACGCGCTCTGGGCCGAGGATTTCGTGGCGCTGACCGACGCCATCGCGCCGGTGGTGCCGCCAAAATCTGTCCTGACCGGGATCGAGGCACAGCTTTTCCCGCAGCAGAAACGCAGCCTGCTCGAACGGCTGGGCCTCTTGCCTGCGATGCTGGGCGGGCTCACGGCGGCGCTTGTGGTACTGTTCGTGACCAACCAGGGCTGGCTCGACCAGCCCGGTGTCGGGCCGGCCTATACCGCCTCGGCCCAGATCGCGGCCGAGGACCAGAGCCTCGTGGTGCTGGCGCGCTTCGATCCCGCCGCCGGAGCGCTGCGGATCGAACGCAGCGCCGGTGGGGCCTTGCCGGGCCGCGCGCTCGAGTTGTGGCTGATCGCGGGCGACAATCCGCCGGTGTCGCTGGGCCTTTTGCCCCAGACGGCGACGGGCGACATCGCGGTGCCCGAGGCGCTGCTCGCATCGCTGGACGGCGGCGTGCTGGCGATCAGCGACGAGCCGCCCGGCGGCTCGCCCACAGGCGCGCCCACGGGGGCTGTGCTGGCGGTGGGGGCCGTCACCACGATCTGACCGCGCCCGAGAGCGCGCAACCGTCTGTAACCTGCGACACGACCGCGTGAGAGCTGCAACTTTCTGCCTGCCCACCCCGTGTTTTCTGGCACAGACGGGGCCATATCCGGCACCCGTGAGAGGAGACACGCAGATGAACCGCCGCAATGTCCTGACTGCCCTGGCCGGCACCGCCGCCGCCACGCTGACCGCCGTGTTCCTGCCGGCCCGCGCGCTGCGTGCGGGCGAGTTCGAGATCACCCGCACGGACGCCGAATGGCGCGCCATGCTCAGCGATCTGGAATATCAGGTGATGCGCCACGAGGCGACCGAACGCGCGGGGACCAGCCCGCTCGACAAGCTCTATGATGCCGGCACCTACCTGTGCCGGGGCTGCGACCTGCCGCTCTATTCCAGCGCCGCCAAGTTCGACAGCGGCACCGGCTGGCCGTCCTTCTGGGACGCGCTGCCCGGCGCGGTCGAAACCAAGGAAGACCGCAGCCTCTTTGGCCTGCGCACCGAGGCGCATTGCCGCCGCTGTGGCAGCCACCTGGGCCATATCTTTGACGATGGCCCCGCACCGACCGGGCTGCGCCATTGCATCAACGGGGTGAGCCTGCGGTTCGTGGCGGCCTGACCTGCGTCAAGGTCGCGGCGGAACCTGCTGACTGGAAACAGTCTTTTTCGCCGCGCCTTGGGTCTTTTCAGCCGTGGGGCGTGCTAGGGATCAGCAATCTGACCGCGACAGGACCGCCAATGCACGCCTTGCTGCCAAAAGGTAGAATATTCAGCGACGGAGAACGCGCCCTCGCACTCGCGCTGGTCGCGACGGCCCTGTTTGGCGCTGTCGTGGCCGCGATCGCTGTCATGCGGTTTGACGACGGCGCCGTGATCAGCCGGCCGCTTTCGCCCTATGAACTATGGATCGTGGCCTCGGGCGCGATCGGGGCTGCGGCCGGTCTTTACCTCTGGCGGCACCGGATCGGGCAAATCGGCCTGCGGGGTGCGGCGCGGTCGCTGGCGGGGATGGTGCTGGTGTCGGCGCTGGGCGCGGTGATCGCGGGGACGCTGGCGCTGCCGCTTTACGGCACGATGTTCGGGCCCTTCACCCTGGCGGTGATCCTTGCCAGTTCGCCTGTGGCCGCCGCCGCCTGGTTCGTCAACCAGTTGGCCGCGCATCTGCTGGTGCAGAAGTATCACACCGAGCGGGACAGCATCTTTGTCGCGGTTCCGGCCGATCCGCGGCCCGGACGCCGGCCGGCGGCGCGGATCAGTCCTCGTCTCTGAAGTTGCGGCTGACCTTGATCTGGTCCCAGGCCCAGACGACTTCGGACAATTGCTCTTCCTGAGAACGGTCGCCGCCGTTCATGTCGGGGTGCAGCACCTTGATCAGCGATTTGTAGGACTTGCGGATCTCGGCCTTGGACCAGCTGTCGCGCGCCTCGAGGATCTCGATCGCGCGGCGTTCGGTCGGCGGCAGCTTGCGCGTGCCGGTCACCGATTTGCCGGGGTTGCGGGTGGCATTGACGCCCAGCACCTGATGCGGATCATCCACGCCCAGCCGCGCCCAGGCGCGCTGTTCCTCGGATTTCTTGCCAAAGGGCTTGGTCTCGCGTTCCCAGACGCGGTCCTTTTCGACCTGATCGAGGTAGTCCTGTTCGGACGCGCCGTCGAAGAAGTTCCATTTCAGGTTATACTCGCGGACATGGTCCTTGCAGAACCAGAAATAGTCGTCGAGCACATCGGGGGATTTCGGCGCGCGATACTTGCCCGATTCCTCGCAGCCGGGGTGGTCGCAGACCCGTGTCGAGGTCTCGAACGCGCCCGACATGCCGCGCCGCCCACGCGGGTTCTTTTTCTTGGAGCCCGACACCGAGATGTCGAAACCGAAGGGATCACCTTTGGACATATGCGCTGCCTCACCTTTCCGACTCGGACGAGGGAGTTTAAGCCGGTGGGCGGCAGAGAGAAGGGGGCAGAGGAAAATAATGGCACTTGCACAGGAAATTCACGCGCGACTCACAAAGGCTTTTGCGCCCGAGGTGATCGAGGTCATCAACGAGAGCCACAAACATGCGGGCCATGCGGGCGACGACGGGTCGGGCGAGAGCCATTGGCATGTGGTGATCCGCGCTGCCGCCTTTGACGGGCAGACGCGGCTGGGGCGGCACCGGGCCATCCACACGGCGCTGGGGCCGGATGTGATGGGGCGGCTGCATGCGCTGGCGCTGACGGTGCAGGGGCCCGGCGACGCCGCGGATTGAGGGTGCGGAAGCCTTCGGCGAGGATATTTCTGGCCAAAAGATGACAGAGCGGCGCGCCCGGCCTACTCCGCGGCGAGGCGGGGGTCGTTTTGCGGGGTTGGGGCGGCGGGGCCGACCGGAGGGGCGCTGTGCGTGGTGGATTGCGCGACTTCGGGCGCGGGGATCATCCGCGCGACGGGGGCCGCGATCTGCGGCACCGGCTGGGTTGCGGGTGCAGCGGGTGCGAGCGCGCGGCGAAACACCAGCATGTTCTGGTAATTGGTGGTGCGCCCGGTCAGGCCCTGACGTTCCTCGCAGGGCAGGGTGTCGGTGCGCAGGTAGTCCCAGCCCTGTGCGCCGAGCGTGTTCATGACGGTTTCGAGGGCATGGGCGAACATCGCCTCGGTGCCCTTTACGCCCCTGGCCTTTTCTCCCCGACGCGGGGCGGGGATGACCTTGTATTCGAATGCTGACATGTTGGGACCACCGCTAAGCACTGTTCGACTGGCGTCATAGCAACCTTTGATGGCGCCGCCAAGCGTGACGGCTTTGGCCCCTGCGCTGGCCCGCCCCCGGCCCGCCCCCCGGCCCGCCCCCCGGCCCGCCCCCCGACCTGCACCCGGTCAGCCCGCAGCTGGTAGCGGGGGGGCTGCAAGACCGGCGAAGGGGTCGGCCCAGCCGGTCAGGCGGCAGAGCCGCGCGGACCAGGCCTGGATCGCGGGGTAATCGGCGAGGGGCAGGCGTGCGGCGTCGTTGAAGGGCAGGAAGCATGCCATGCGGAAATCGGCGTGGCTCACGCCGCCCGGCACCAGCCAGTCGCGCCCGGAGAGGTAGCGGTCGAGCTGGGCCGCGCTTTGGGCAAAGAGGGCGAGGCCCGCCGCGACTGCGCCCTCGTCCACCGGACCGATGTGATAGCGCTGTTTGGTGCCGCGCTCGAAATGGACGATGTCGCAGGCGCGGACAAAGTTTTCCTTGCCCCAGCTCAGCCAACGGATCATCTCGGGCGCCTCTTCGTCCTGCCGCCAGAAGCTGGAGCGTGCGACCTGCGACAGGCGGCAGGCGATTGCATCGGCCTCCCACAACGGCGGGCGGCCGGGCTCGGTCAGGATCGGGATGCGCCGCGAGGGGTTGAGCGCAGCGAAATCGGTGGTGCAGGCGGGATCGAAAGGCGCGGCAAAGCGGAAGTCGAGCGCCACGCCGAGGTGGCGCGCCACCGCGACCGCCAACCGGGGGTTGGGGTTGCGCGAGAAATGCAGGACGAGGCGCGGGGCAGGGCGC
>JAACUH010000034.1 GCA_009993005.1 Rhodobacterales bacterium | reverse complement strand
CCCGGCCCCCGCCACGCGCCACGCGGCAAGGCTCGCAAACATGAATATTTCCAGATCATCAGGGTGTGCGCCGACCGCCAGAACCTTCATGCCTGCTCCATCGCCAGAAATTCGAGCACCATCGCCGCGGTCCATGTGAACCGGTCACCGCCCAAGGGGGCACCGCTGATCGGGTCGTAATATTCGGCAAAGCCGTTTTCGTGGATCAGCTCGAGGCTTGAGCGGGTAATCGCCGCCGCTGCCGCCGCAAGCCCCGCGCGCGCCAGCCCATCGGCGATCATGTAGTTGACCACCAGCCAGACCGGTCCGCGCCAATAGCGCTTGGCGTCAAACCGGGGGTCGGCGGGGGCGTGGCTCGGCACCCGAAAGCGCGTGCCTTGCGCCTCGATGCTGGCCGCAATGCGCGCCGCGCGGGCGGTCGGAATGGCGGCGAAGGCGGCCAGCAGCCCGCCCACTGAGGCGCTGTCGATCAGCCTGCCGGTGATCCGGTCGCGGCAAAGGTATTGGCCATGCCGCTCGCTCCACAGCCGCTCCATCGCCGCCAGCCCGCGCGCCACGAAACGGCGGTTTTCGGCGGCGATTTCCGGCGCGTCAAGGCGCTCGGCCAGATCGGCCAGATCGGCAGCGGCACGCAACAGAATGGCGTTGAAGCCGGGGTCCACCACCTGAAACGGCGAGGCATCGTGCAGCCGCGCGGTATCCCAGCCCAGCTCGCGAAAATGTTCGACCAGCCACAAATAGCGGTCGTATTGCGCCTTGGTCGGGCGGTGTTCGGGGTCGGCGTGCTGGGTGTCGCGGCGGGTGTAGGGGGCAATGCCCGCCGTCGGCACCCGCTCGAGTGCCGCATCCCAATCGATCGAATTGTCGCGCCCCGATTCCCACGGGTGGATGATCGCTACCAGCCCTTCGCCACCGGGGTCGCGGGTGGCGAAAAACCAGCGGTGCCACGCCGCGACTTTTGGCAGCAGCGCGCGCACCCGCGTCGCAGCCTCGGCGCGATTCTGCGCACGGTCGTAAAGGCGGCGCAGCGCAAAGCCCGCAACCGGCGGCTGGGTGATGCCCGAGGTCGGCACCGGCCGGCCGGTGGCCCAGACACCGGGGCCGGGAAAATAGCCGTCGTCGGGAACGTGAAAGACGATGTGCGGCACCATTCCGCAGGGCCATTGATGCGCGAACAAGGTCTCGATCTCGGTCCAGGCGCGGGCCTCGTCGTAATGCCGCTGGCCGAGCGCGGTCAGGCAACTGTCCCAGTTCCATTGGAACGGGTAAAGCCCCCTGGTCGGCACGGTATAGCTGCCACGGTCGTTTTCGCGCAAAATGTCCTTGGCGATCTCGGCAAGCGGGGTCGGGGCGTTCATGTGATGGCCTTCTGGGTTTCAGGGTCGAACCAGCGGATGCGGTCGGCAACCGGTGCCAGCGAAAGGTGATCGCCCGGTGCCACCACCAGCGTGCTCTCGAGCACGGCGCGCAGCATCACCCCGGCGACCGTGGCGGTGACCAGCGTATGCGGCCCCAGCGGTTCCACCACCCGCACTTCGGCCACCAGCCCGTGCTCGGCGGGGTGCAGATCTTCCGGGCGGATGGCGAATTCGATCTGCGGCGCGGCGCTGCGGGGGCCGACGAAGTCGTGCCCGGCCACCTGCCAGCGCCCTTCACCCAGCGCCCGGGCGGGCAGAAAGTTCATCGGCGGGTTGCCGATGAAGCTGCCGACAAAGCGCGCCGCCGGGTTGCGATAAACCTCGACCGGGCGATCGGCCTGCACGATGTCGCCGCCGTGCATCACCGCAATGCGGTCGGCCAGGCTCATCGCCTCGACCTGATCATGGGTGACATAGATCGTGGTGGTTTTCGAGGCCGCCAGCACGCCCTTCAGTTCGGCCCGCATTTCCAGCCTGAGCAGCGCATCGAGGTTCGAGAGGGGCTCGTCCATCAATATCACGTCGGGCTCCATCGCCAGCGCGCGCGCCACCGCCACGCGCTGCCGCTGACCGCCCGACAATTGGCCGGAATAGCGTTTCAGCAACTGCTCGATATGCATCAGTTCGGCGGTGCGGGTGACGCGCCGCACCACCTCGGGCTTTGGCAGCCTTTGCATGCGCAGCCCAAAGGCGATGTTCTCGAACACCGTCAGATGCGGAAACACCGCGTAGTTCTGAAACACCATCGAAATGCCGCGCGCGCGCGGCGGCAGCCGGTCCACCCGCCGCCCGCCGATCCAGACCTCGCCCGTCGTCGGCACCTCAAGCCCGGCGATGATGCGCAACAGCGTGGTCTTGCCGCAGCCCGAGGCGCCCAGCAGCACGACGAATTCCTGATCGTTGATCGTCAGGTCGATCGAATGCAGCGCGGTAAAGGCCCGGAAGGTCTTGCCGACGCCCTTGATTTCGATTTCGGCCATGCCGGGCTCCTATCGGTTGGCGATGCCCCACATCGCAAAAAGGTATTTGCGCACCGCGAAGATAAAGACCAGCGCGGGCACCACCAGCGCAGCACCCCCTGCAAATTTCAATGGCAGCGGCGAGACGTCGAGGCTTTGCAGCAGAAAGGCGGTCAGCGTGCGGTGCTCGATGGTCAGCACCGCAGCCGCAAAAACCTCGTTCCACGACACCACGAAGGCGAACACCGCCGAAGCGGCAATGCCCGGCGCGGCCAAGGGCATCACCACTTTGAAGAACGCCTGCACCCGGTTGCAGCCCAGCGTCAGCGCCGCCTCTTCCAGCTCGTAAGGAATGCCCGAGAACAGCGAATAGGTAATCAGCACCGCAAAGGGCAGCGCCAGCGTGGTATGCACCAGCGCGAGGCCGAGCACGGTATCATCAAGCCCGACGCGGATGAACAGCACCGCCAGCGGCAGCGCCAAGAGCGGCAGCGGAAAGGCGCGCGTCATCACCACCAGAAAGCGGAATACCTGCTTGCCGGGAAAATCGAACCGCGCCAGGGCATAGCCCGCAGGTGCCCCGGTGCCGATTGCCATCACCATCGTCAGCACCGCCACCTGAACCGAGCTCCAGAGCGCCGCGGTGACCCCCTTGAAGCCGAGAAAGAAGCGGATCGAGGCAAGGTCGAAGCTCGGCCAGAACCATTTCGGAAAGCCGGTGACCTCGGCGGGGGCCGAAAGCGCGTTGATCAGCAGCAGATAGATCGGCACCAGCACCCAGACGCAGGCCAGCACCACGGCGGCCAGAAACAGCCGGTTTCCGGCGTGGTGCACGGTGGTTTTGCTCATGGCCGCGCCTCCTTGGGCACATGCAGCAGGCGCAGGATCAGCACCGTGAAGCCTACCGAGATGGCGAGAATGACCATCGCATAGGCGGCGGCCACGCCGCGCTCCTGCATCGTGAATTGCCAGTTATAAGTCTCGCTCATCAGCACCGGCAGGTTGGTGCCGCCCAGCGCCAGCACCACGGCGAACACCTCGAAGGCCATGATGACGCGCAGGATCAGCGCGGTCTGCAGGCTGGGTTTCAACAGCGGCAGCGTGATGCGGCGGAACCTTTGCCAGCGGCTGGCACCAAATACTTCGGCGGCCTCGCCGTATTCCTTGGGTATCAGGCCCATGCCCGCCACCAGAATCACCATCATGATCGCCGTGGCGCGCCATAACTCGGTCAGCACGACCGCGGTAAAGATCACGCCCTTGCTCTGGTAGCCAAGGAACAGTTGCGGCGTGTCGATCAGCCCCAACCCGCTCAACGCCGAATTGAGAAAGCCCGACTGCTCGAAGATAGCGAGCCACACCAGACCCGCAGCCAGATCGGAAATGCCCAGCGGAATGGCAAAGATATAAAGCACCATGCCGCGCGCCCGATCCAGCCGCGTGACCATGCTGGCCATCAGCAGCGCCAGTGTCAGCTGCAGCGGCACCACGATCGCGGCCAGCAGCAGCGTGTTGCGCAAGGTGGGGCCAAATTTCCAGTGCCCTGCCATGCGCTCGAAATTGGCGAGGCTCCAGGTGCCGTCGCGCGTCAGGCTGTCGATCGCCACCAGCGAGAACGGGTAAAGGAAGAACAGGCACAGAAAGGCGGTGGCGGGCGCCAGCAGCAGATAGGGCAAGAGGCGCGGCATGGGCTGGCCTTTTCGCTTGGGCCAGGCGGGTGCGCGGCTGCGCCGCAGCACCCGCCCGAGGCGGGCTCATTTCACCGGGCAGGGTCCGTCCGAGGCGAGGTCGGGTGCCCAGCAGGGCGCATTGGCCTCGACCATCAGCGCGCGCAGCACGGCCGCCTCTTCATCGAGCACGGCGCGCACCGGCTGGCCGTTCAGCACGATCCGCTCGAAGGTGTCGGTGTAGATCTGGCTGAACTGGCCGCCCTTGTCGCCCAGCCCCATCGGCAACAGTGCCGGCAGCGCATCCGGGGCGCCGGTCATCGCCGCAATCGCGGCTGCCGAAGCACGCACCGAGGGCGGCATGTCGGCGGGGATCTCCGTGGCGATCACCGGGAAGAAGTTGGTGGCGCGCAGCGTCGCGATCTGCGTTTCGGGGCGCAGCATGTATTCGATCAGCGCCAGCGATTGCGCCTGATCGGGTGCCGTGGTCGGCACCGCGATACCGGCCAGAACCGGCATGAAGGCGCGGCCTTTTGGGCCCGCGGGGGCGGGGAAGGCGACAAAATCATCTGGGCGCTGGTTGAATGCATCGGCAATGCGCGCAACGTGGTCGAACGCCACCCAGACCTCGTCAGTCAGCAACTGTTCCTGCATGAAGCCGTAGCCGGTCGAGGCGGGGTTGGTGTATTTCCACAGCTCCTTGAAGACATTCCACGCCCCCTCGGCCTCGGCCGAGCGGAACTCGGTCACTGTCGAGCCGGTATAGGCGGGCAGTAGGAAGCCTTGGAAAAAGCGATGCTTCAGCCCCTTCGGGCCAGCCGGAAAGCCGAACTTCGGCCCGCCCGTGCCCTCTGCAAGGGCCTTCGTCCAGGCGATCATCTGGTCGTAGGTCAGCGCGTTGAGATCGGCACCCGCGGGCAGATAGGGCAGCGCCTTCTTGTTGGCGACCATCAGGTAGGTGGCCTGCATCCAGGGAATGTATTTCTGCTCGCCGGTGCCAAGCTGGCCAAGTTCCAGCATCGCCGCGCCTACAGCCGAGGTGTCGATGCTGCTCAGATCGACAAGCATCGCGCCGAGCGACGAGAGGTCGCCATGCAGCCCGCCCAGCACCGCAATGGTGCCCGACCCGGCCTGCGCCTCGGCCTGGATGCGGGTGATCCACGGGCCTTCGTCCGAAGGCTGGTAATCAACCCCGCCGGGAAAACCCGCCATCACCTGCTCGCGCATGCGCTGGGTTTCCTCGACCGGTTTGGCCTGAGTGGACCAGAACAGCGGCTCGGCCAGGGCCGGACCCGCCATCGTCAGCACAGCGGCTGCCAGTGCCGCCGAGCGAATGTGATCGAATGTCATTGTCGTGCTCCTCTCCCGTTAATTTCGGTTGAACTGGTGCTATCCACGCGGCGTCTGCCGCACGGCTCCGTGGCTGGCCCGCAGCACGAGCTTTGGGCGGATCAAAAGCGATTCCGGCAGGGCTGGCCGGGTATCTGCAGACATCTGCGCCACCAGCATGCGCGCCGATGCGCGGGCGCTCAGCGCGGTTTGGGCGTCGAAGGTGGTCAGGCCGGGGCGCGCCAGTGCGGCCGAGGTGATGTTGTCAAAGCCGATCACGCTCAGATCGTCGGGCACGCTCAGGCCCAGCGCCGCCGCCTCTTCGAGCACCGTCAGCGCCAGCCCGTCGATCAGCGCCAGCACCGCAGTGGGCCGCCAGGGGTGGCTCAGCAGCGCGCCAATCGCGGCGTGGCGGCGGGCACCGTCGTAGCGCGGCGAGGTGGCGATCTGCAGGCTTACCTCGGGGTCGCCGCGCCGGGTAATGGCGCGCAACAGTCCCTCGGTGCGGTGCATCCGAAAGGTCATCGGCTCTTCGATCGTCACCAGCCCGAACCGGCGGTGGCCGAGCGCGTAAAGCAGATCGAAGGCTTCGGCAAAGGCCGCAGCGCCGTCGCTATCGACCCAGGCGTGGCGCGGCACCTCGTCGGCGGTACGCCCGTGCGTCACAAACGGAAACCGGGCGGCGGCAAGAAAGTCGATGCGCGGATCGACCTCGGCGGTGCGAGCGATGATCAGTCCGTCGGCGCGGCGCGTTCCGACGATGTTGCGGATCACTGACAGTTCCGATTGCTGCTCCGGGATCGCTGCCAGAAACAGGTCAATGCCGTGCTCTGCGAACCCGGCGCCGAGCGCGCCGATGAATTCGCCCAGATAACTCGCTTCGCGGCCATAGCCGGGGTCGGTCAGGATCAGCCCGACAAAGCCGCTGCTGCGCCCCGCTACCAGCGATTGCGCGGCGCGGTTGGGCATGTAGCCCATCTGCCGCGCGGTCTGTTCGACCCGCGCCCGCGTTTCGGGCGAAATGCGCGAATGTCCCGCCAGCGCGCGCGACACCGTCGCGGCAGACACGCCAAGTGTGCGGGCGACGTCCTTGATCGTCTTGCGGCCTTCCGGCATCGGCCCTCCCCAAGTCCACGTTCAGGCATCCGGGTGCGAGTATGCACTGATTCCCCAGTTGCGCAAACGTTTACGCAAACAGCGCCGCCATGCAAGATCGCGGCAGGCGCGGTGCGTGCTGCAGGTCAGGGTGCCGTGGCAGAAAATGTCTCAGCCGATGACGCGGTCGAATTGCGCCTCGTAAAGCGCGCGAAAGGCGCCCCCGCGCGCCAGCAATTCGGCGGACGGCCCGGCCTCGATCACCTCGCTGTCGCCGATCACCACAATCGTGTTGGCACCAGGCACGGTCGAAAGCCTATGCGCGATAACGATCGTGGTGCGCGCCTCGGTCAGGTGCTGCAGCGCCTCCTGCCCCAGCGCCTCGGACTGGCTGTCGAGCGCGCGCGTGGCCTCGTTCAGCAGCAGGATCGCCGCGCCGCGCAGGATCACCAGCCCGGTGGCAAGGCCGCGCACGGATAAGTCGGTTGCCGCCAGCGCGGCCAAGCTTGCGTGCAGGCGGCGCAATAGCGCTCGCCCCCGCCGAAGGACCACTCGGCAAGGGCGCGAAGCCGTTTTTTTCCGCGTCCAGAAACAGGCCGCGCGCAACGCATTCGGTCAGGAGCGCCTCGAATACCGGCCAGATTTCCAGCAGGGCGTCGATACCTTCGGGGCTGACCGTCAGGATGTTGCCTGCGGCATCGCCGACCCCCTGCCAATCGAGCACGGCGCGGCGGGCGATGGCCTTGGCCATGACCAGCGCCAGTTCCGCTGGTGTTGCGGTGCCCGGTAGGGCCTCGATGGCCGGATCGGTGCGGGCGGCTCTCCGTCTCGTCGATCTCGACCAGGGTTTGCAGCAGGCTTCGCCCAGGGTCGACCATGGCGCGTCGGAGCTTGTGGAGCAGCAGTCAGGCGGTCTTGTAGCTGCCGATGCCCAGCTGGGCCTGCAGCTGCAGGGCCGAGATGCCGCCCGAATGCGTGGCGGCACCATGCGCGGCGAGGAACCAGGTCTTCAGCGGCAGGTGGCTGCGGTGCATGATCGTGCCAGCCGTCACCGAGGTCTGCCGTCGGCACGCCGCGCATTCCCACGTCGGTCTGCCCCGATCCAACGCCCACCCCTTCCGGCCACCGCAGGCCGGGCAGACAAAGCCGTCGGGCCAGCGGCGTTCGGCGAGATAC
>JAACUH010000099.1 GCA_009993005.1 Rhodobacterales bacterium | reverse complement strand
GTCGCCATCAGCCTGATCGGCGCGGTGGTGGTCAACCTCGTGATCGCCATCAACCATCGGCGCGACCGCTACACCGCCACCTGAGCGCACAGCGTCACCCCGCCCGCCCCCGCTTTACCACTGGCTTTTTCTGCGGATGCACGGTATGCGCGCGTCAATCCCAGAAAAGGCAGAGATATGGATATCCGCAATATTGCGATCATCGCGCACGTTGACCATGGCAAGACGACCCTCGTGGACGAATTGCTCAAGCAGTCCGGCGCCTTCCGCGACAACCAGGCCGTCGCCGAACGGGCGATGGACAGCAATGACATCGAACGCGAACGCGGGATCACCATTCTCGCCAAATGCACGAGCGTCGAGCATGATGGCATCCGCATCAATATCGTCGATACCCCCGGCCACGCCGATTTCGGCGGCGAGGTCGAACGCATCCTGAGCATGGTCGATGGTGTCGTCCTGCTGGTCGATGCGGCCGAGGGCCCGATGCCCCAGACCAAGTTCGTCACCGCCAAGGCGCTGGCGCTGGGCCTGCGCCCGATCGTGGTGCTCAACAAGGTGGACAAGCCGGACGCCGAACCCGACCGCGCGCTGAACGAATGTTTCGATCTGTTTGCCAACCTCGGCGCCACGGACGAACAGCTTGATTTTCCGCATCTTTATGCCTCTGGCCGCGCCGGCTGGGCGGATGAGACGCTCGACGGGCCGCGCAAGAACCTCAACGCGCTCTTTGACCTCGTGGTGCGCCATGTGCATGCGCCGCGCCAGCTTGCCGCCATTGACCAGCCGTTCCGGATGCTGGCAACGACCCTGTCGGCCGACCCGTTCATCGGCCGGATCCTGACCGGCCGGGTGGAAAGCGGCCGGCTGCGCGCGGGCGAGACCGTCAAGGCGCTGTCGCGCGACGGCGAAAAGCTCGAACAGTTCCGCGTGTCCAAGATCCTCGCCTTCCGCGGTCTGGGCCAGCAGGCCATCGACGTGGCCGAGGCGGGCGATATCGTCACGCTCGCCGGCATGTCCAAGGCGACGGTCGCCGATACGATCTGCGACCTGTCGCTCGATATCCCGCTGCCCGCGCAACCGATCGACCCGCCGACGATCTCGGTCACCTTCGGCATCAACGACTCACCCCTCGCCGGGCGCGACGGCAAGAAGGTGCAGTCGCGCGTGATCCGCGAACGCCTGATGAAAGAGGCCGAACTCAACGTCGCGATCAAGGTCACGGATACGCCGGGCGGCGACGCCTTTGAAGTCGCAGGGCGCGGCGAATTGCAGATGGGCGTGCTGATCGAGAACATGCGCCGCGAAGGCTTCGAACTGTCGATCTCGCGCCCGCAGGTGATCTTCAAGGAAGAGGGCGGCGTCAAATACGAGCCGATCGAGGAAGTCACGATCGACGTGGATGACGAATACACCGGCGTCGTCGTCGAGAAACTGACCGGCCCGCGCAAGGGCGATCTGGTCGAGATGAAGCCCGCCGGTGCCGGCAAGACGCGGATCATCGCGCATGTGCCGTCGCGCGGGCTGATCGGCTATCAGGGCGAATTCCTGACCGACACGCGCGGCTCGGGCGTGCTGAACCGGATCTTTCATGACTGGGCGCCGCACAAGGGCCCGATGCAGGGGCGCCGCCAGGGCGTGCTGATCTCGATGGAAAACGGCGTCTCGGTGGCCTATGCGCTGTGGAACCTCGAAGAGCGCGGCAAGATGTTCATCGGCGCGCAGGAACCGGTCTATGAGGGCATGATCATCGGCGAGCACAGCCGGGACAACGACCTCGAGGTCAATCCGCTCAAGGGCAAGAAGCTGACCAACGTGCGTGCCAGCGGCACCGACGAGGCCGTGCGCCTGACGACGCCGGTCACGCTGACGCTGGAGCAGTCGATTGCCTATATCGACGACGACGAACTGGTCGAGGTCACGCCCAACGCGATCCGCCTGCGCAAGCGGTTCCTCGACCCGCATGAGCGCAAGCGCAATTCCCGCGCGGCAAGCTGAAACAGCGAAAAGGGCCCCGACCGGGGCCCTTTTTGTCAGTGGCTAGCGCCTGCGGCGGGTGGCGGAAAGAATTTTCGTACGAAAATTCTTGCAAGAGTTTTCGTACGAAAACTCTTGGCCGCCGGCGGGGTTTCGAGGGATACGCCCACGTTCCAGCGGATCGGTTTCGCTCAAAACGAGCGAAGCTCTTGCGGAACCATCAAGCGGCAGGTCAGCCTGCCGCCTCTTCGACGATCACCAGTTCCCGTTCCGCCGCACCCTGGGCAAAGGACAACGCCTCCTGATAGGCGGCGCAGTGGTAGCAGTCATGTGCGGCCTGCAGGCTGGGAAAGCGCGCGACGACATTGCGCGGCCGGTCGGCGCCTTCGAGCTGCTCGTAGGCGCCACCACGGGCGAGGAACACGCCGCCATGCGCCGCGATGGCCACCGTCGCGCGGCTGGCATATTGCGCATAGCGGTCCGGGTCGGTCACGCGGACATGGGCGATCCAGAGGGCGGTCATGTGAGCGCCCCGATCACCGCTTCGGCGGCGGCGATGGCCGCCTGTGCATTGGTGGCGTTCGCAGCACCCCCTTGCGCCATGTCGGGCCGGCCACCGCCGCCCTTGCCGCCGAGCTCGGCCACAGCGACGCGCAGCAAGTCCACCGCCGACAGGCGTGCGGTGAGGTCGGCGGTCACACCAGCGGCGACGGCCGCCTTGCCCTCGGCCTCGGTGATGAGCAGGATCGCGCCCGATCCGATCTCGGCCTTGAGCGCATCCACGAGGCCAGGCAGGTCCTTGCCGGTCACGCCGGACAGCACCTGCGCCTTGAAGGCGATGCCGTTGATCTGACGCGCCGCGCTGGGGGCCGCGCCCTTGCCGCCCGCCATTGCCAGGTCGCGGCGCAGTTGCGCCACCTCATTGGCCAGCGCGCGGCGTTCGTCGATCAGCGCGCGCACCCGGTCGGTCACGTCGCCCGCCTGCGCCTTGAGCGCCTGGGCGATCTCGCCCAGCCGCGCGTCCTGCGCGCGCAGGTGGTCCAGGGCGGCCTGCCCGGTCAGCGCCTCGATCCGGCGCACGCCGGCGCTCGACGCGCTGTCGCCCAGCAGCACAAAGGCGCCGATGTCGCCGGTCTGGCGCACATGGGTGCCGCCGCAAAGCTCGAGCGACCAGGTCTGCCCATCGCTCCCCTTGCCCGAACCGGCCGCGCGGCCCATCGCCACCACGCGCACCTCGTCACCGTATTTCTCGCCAAAGAGCGCCTGGGCGCCGATGGCGCGGGCGTCATCCGGCGTCATGATCCGGGTTTCCACAATGGTATTCTGCCGCACCATCGCGTTGACCGTGGCCTCGACCTGCGCAAGTTCCGCCGCGCTCAGCCCTTTGCCATGCGAAAAGTCGAACCGCAGCCGGTCGGGTGCGTTGAGCGAGCCGCGCTGCGCCACATGATCGCCGAGCGCGCCGCGCAGCGCCTCGTGCAGCAGGTGCGTGGCCGAGTGGTTGGCGCGGATCGCGGCGCGGCGCGCGTGGTCAAGCTCGAGTTTCGCGGGTTGGCCGCGCAGGATCGTGCCATCGGTCACCGTCGCGATATGGATGAACACGCCTGCGGTCTTTTTCGTGTCTGTCACCTGCGCCGTGCCGGTGTCGGTCCGGACGAAACCCGAATCCCCCACCTGCCCGCCCGATTCCGCATAAAACGGCGTCTGGTTGACCACGATCTGCACCGTCTGCCCGACCTGCGCATCGCCCGTCACAGCACCCTCGCGCACCAGCGCGAGGATTTGCCCCTCCGCCGCCTCGAGGTCATAGCCCAGGAATTCGGTCACGCCATGCGCATCGGCAATGTCGAACCAGACAGAGGCATCGGCGGTCTCGCCGGTGCCGGCCCAGGCGGCGCGGGCCTTGGCCTTCTGCTCTTCCATCGCAGCGTCAAAGCCCGCGACATCGACCGCGCGCCCCTTTTCGCGCAGCGCGTCCTGCGTGAGGTCGAGCGGAAAGCCGTAGGTGTCATAAAGGCGGAAGGCGGCGGCGCCGGGCAACTCGGCGCCATCGGCCAGCGCGCCCAACTCGTCGTCGAGCAGGCGCAGGCCGCGCTCGAGCGTCTGCTTGAAGCGGCTTTCCTCGGCGCGCAGGGTCTCTTCGATCAGCGCGCGGGCCTGGCCCAGTTCGGGGTAGGCCGCGCCCATCTCATGGACCAGCGCGGGCACGAGGCGGTGCATGACCGGGTCTTTCGCGCCCAAAAGATGCGCGTGACGCATGGCGCGGCGCATGATCCGGCGCAGCACATAGCCGCGCCCTTCGTTCGAGGGCATCACGCCATCGGCGATCAGGAAGGAGACAGACCGCAGATGGTCCGCGATCACCCGGTGATGCGTCTTGCCCGCGCCATCGGGGTCTGTGCTGGTCGCATGGGCCGAGGCCTCGATCAGCGCGCGCAACAGATCGGTGTCGTAATTGTCATGCTTGCCCTGCAACAGTGCGCCGATGCGTTCCAGCCCCATGCCGGTGTCGATCGACTGCTTGGGCAGTGGCGTCAGGCGGCCGTCGGCATGCTGTTCGTTCTGCATGAACACGAGGTTCCAGATCTCGATGAAACGGTCGCCGTCCTCCTCGGCGCTGCCCGGCGGGCCGCCCCAGATATGGTCGCCATGGTCATAGAAGATCTCGGTGCAGGGGCCGCAGGGGCCGGTGGGCCCCATCCGCCAGAAATTGTCGTCGGTCGGGATGCGGATGATGCGGTGATCGGGCAGGCCCGCCACCTTTTTCCAGATATCCGCCGCCTCGTCGTCGGTGTGATAGACGGTGACCAGAAGCTTGTCGCGGTTGATGCCCAGGTCGCGGGTCAAAAGCTCCCATGCAAAGGGGATCGCGTCGGATTTGAAATAGTCGCCAAAGCTGAAATTCCCCAGCATTTCAAAGAAGGTATGGTGACGCGCGGTATAGCCCACATTGTCGAGGTCATTGTGCTTGCCCCCGGCGCGCACGCATTTCTGCGCGGTCGTGGCGCGGGTGTAGTCGCGGTGTTCGACCCCGGTAAAGAGGTTCTTGAACTGCACCATGCCGGAATTGGCGAACATGAGCGTGGGGTCGTTGCGGGGCACCAGCGGCGAGGAGGGCACGATGGTGTGACCGTTGCGCGCAAAGAAATCGAGGAAGGTCGAGCGGATATCGGCAAGGCTGGTCATGGGTGTCCCCCGGGTCAGGCGCTATGGGCTGTGATGGAATAGCCCCCCCGCCTTGACGCGTCCAGAGCCGATGCGCGCCAAACGCAAAAGGGCCGGCACCTTGCGGCCCGGCCCGTCCCGCGCCGCTGGGCGGATCACATGTCCACGAGGTCCTCGCCCGCATCGTCACCCCCCGCGAGGTCGAACTCGAGCCCATGCGAGGCGCGGATCTTGTCCTCGATCTCGGTCGCCATCGCGGGGTTTTCCTTGAGGAAGGTCTTGGCGTTTTCGCGGCCCTGACCGATGCGCTCGTCACCATAGCTGAACCAGGCGCCCGATTTCTCGACCACGCCGGCCTTCACGCCGAGGTCCAGGATCTCGCCGGTCTTGGAGATGCCCTCGCCATACATGATGTCGAACTCCACCTGCTTGAAGGGCGGCGCGACCTTGTTCTTGACGACCTTGACGCGGGTGGAGTTGCCTACGACCTCTTCACGGTCCTTGATCGACCCGATGCGGCGGATGTCGAGCCGGACAGAAGCGTAGAACTTGAGCGCATTGCCCCCCGTCGTCGTCTCGGGGCTGCCGAACATGACGCCGATCTTCATCCGGATCTGGTTGATGAAGATCACCATGCAGTTGCTGCGGCTGATCGACCCGGTGAGCTTGCGCATCGCCTGTGACATCAGCCGGGCATGCACGCCGACAGAGCTGTCGCCCATGTCGCCCTCAAGCTCGGATTTCGGGGTCAGTGCGGCGACGGAGTCCACCACCACAAGGCTCACCGCGCCCGAGCGCACCAGCGTATCGACAATCTCGAGCCCCTGCTCGCCGGTATCGGGCTGCGAGATCAGCAACTCGTCGAGGTTCACGCCCAGTTTCCTGGCATATTGCGGGTCGAGCGCGTGTTCGGCATCGACAAAGGCGCAGACGCCGCCCAGTTTCTGCATCTCGGCCACGACATGCAGCGTCAGCGTCGTCTTGCCAGAGCTTTCCGGCCCGTAGATCTCGATGATGCGGCCCTTGGGCAGGCCACCGATCCCCAGCGCGATGTCGAGCCCGAGCGACCCGGTGGACACCGCCTCGATGTCGGGCATCTGGTTCTGCCCGCCCAGCCGCATGATCGATCCCTTGCCGAACTGGCGTTCGATCTGTTGCAGCGCGCTTTCCAGCGCCTTCTGCTTTTCCGCGGTCTTCTTGTCCGTCAGCTTGTCGGTCATTGTGAGGAGATCTGCCATTGCCATGTTTCCCATCCTTATTCCACACCCCTTGCCGGGCGGCAATTGCTGCCGGTGTTCTCTTTGTGTTCTCGTCTTTCATGAGGGCAAAACAAGAACATTTCAAGTTAATTCTTATGAACCGAGTTTCGGTGGAGATTGGTTAAAGAAGCGTTTACGCCTGTCGCGGTAGCGTCTTGGCGTGCGATGCAGATGAGGAAAGGGTGAGAGGTGCTTGTTTTCTGGAAGGAAAAGCTTGTCCTGCTGGCAGTGCCCAAGACCGGGACAACCGCGCTCGAGGGGGCGCTGGCACCGCGCGCCTCGCTGGTCCTGCGCGATCCGCCGATTCTCAAGCATTCGCCGGTCTATCGCTACCGCCGCTTTCTCGCGCCGTTCTTCGAACAGGCCGGCGGGCAGGTGATGGAGACGGTGGCCGTGGTGCGCGAGCCGGTGGACTGGCTGGGAAGCTGGTATCGCTACCGCCACCGCGATGACCTTGTGGGCCATCCCAACAGCACGCGCGGCATCAGCTTTGACGATTTCGTGTCGGAATTCGCCAAGGGCAAGCCCGCGCCTTTTGCCGCCGTGGGCACGCAGGCCAAGTTCCTGCTCGACCCCGAAGGGCGCATCGGCGTCGATCACCTGTTCCGCTACGAGGCGCAGGACCGGCTGCTGGCGTTCCTGTCAGAGCGGCTGAACATGGCGATCACCCTGCCCCGGCTCAATGTCTCGCCCGCTGTCGCTTTGGCGCTCGGGCCGGAGGCCGAGGCGCGGCTGCGGCGCAAATGCCCGGCCGAATTCGAGGTCTGGGAGGCGGGACAGGGCTGACCGGCGCCCCTAGCCGGGCGTCGGCAACGACAATTCGTCGATCCTGATGCCGCGTTTGGCGGCGCTGTCGATCACCGCCCGGTGCATAGCGGGGCTGCGCAGGAGCAGCATCTTGAAGCGCGCCTCGTCGAGCGTGAGCAGCACCCCATGGGTGATCGCGCGCACCTCGGCCAGACGCGGCCGGCGCGCGAGCATGCCAAGCTGGCCGAACATCTCGCCCCGGCCCAGCCGCTGCTTATGCGTGCTCGACCCCACCTCGACTGCGCCCGAGGCGATGAAATAGACGCTTTTGGCCGGCGCGGCGCGGGTCAGGATCACCTCGCCCTCGGCCACGAACCGGGTGGACAGCGCGCGGGTGAGGTTGCGCATCGCGCGGTCGTCGAGATCGGCAAAGATCGGGAAAGACCGCACCAGCACCGCCTTTTGCACGGCAAGGTCCAGCCGCGGGCGCGCCTCTTCCCTTTGCCGTTTCGCGGCGAGTTTCTGCATCAGCTTTGCGTGCAGTTCCGGCCCGATCAGCCCGTCGTTGTAAAGCGCGGCATATTCGCGTTCCTCCACCCGCAGCGCGGTGCGGCGGATGAAGCGGCGTTCGAGCTCTTCGGCATAGCCGGGGTATTGCAGGCGCAACCCGTCGAGCGCCTGTTCGACCTCCTGGCCCCGCCGGTTCAACAGATCGTGCAGCAGGTCGGCCACCCGGCGGCCATGGATGCGCCGGATACGCGTGTCGATAAAGGCGTGAAGGTCGCGCAGGATCAGCCGCTGCGTCAGCTTGCTCTCGAACCGGTCTGCGGTGCGCCGCGCGAGCGGCCCGGAGAGCCGGAGCCGGTTGTGCATCCAGACGGCCAGCGCATCGCCCCGCCCGCCCCCGAGCCCGGCCCCGAGCCCGGCCCGCGCCGCCTTGCGATAGCCGATCCGCCCGGCCGAGCGCGTCATCTCGATCAGCCGGTCGGCATCCGACAGCGCCTGTTCCGCCAACCGGTGCGAAATCGCGCGGTCGCGGAACCGCTCGAGGATCATCTCGCGTTCGGCCCCCGCCAGCGCGATCAGGCCGAGCGTGATGCGGTCGCGGTCGAGGATCTCCTCGCTCGCCTCGGCAGCCTTGACCGCGGCATCCAGACGTTCGGCAAAGCTCTTGGCCTCGGACCGGATGATGTCGCGGGTCAGCGCATAGTTTTCATTGGTCTCGGCGACCGTCTCGCGCACGCTTTGCAGCGCGACGGCGATCACCTGATTGGACAGCGCCACGTCGAGCGGCGACAGCCTGTCGAGCCCCAGCCGCCCGATCACCCAGCGCAGCGTGCCGCCCTGCACGATGAGCGTGAACAGCGTGAACCCGGTCGCGAGCACCCCGACGAGACGGCGCACTTCGGGCGCCACGAGGATGCTCTCGGTGACGGCCAGCGCCAGCGCCAATGTGACCGCGCCGCGCAGACCACCCCAAAGGATGGCGAACCGGTAGGGGCGTTCGACCACGGGCGACAACCGGGCGGCGGTCAGCAGGGGCAGCAGGACAAAGAGGATCACCGCCCGCGCCGCCAGTGCCGCCAGCGTCACCACCGCGATCAGGCCGACATCGCTCAGCCGCACGCCCCCCAGCAACCGCGGGATCAAGAGTGCTGCGAGCACAAAGATGAAGGCGCCGGCCCAATGCGCCAGCAGATCCCAGACGTCGCGCAAATTGGCCCAGGCGCCCGGCGACAGCCGCCCCGGCCCCAGAAGGCTCAGCGTCAGGCCCGCGCTCACCACCGCGATGACACCCGAGGCGCCGACCAGTTGCTCGGCCGCGACAAAGGCGAGGTAGGGCAGCGCGATCGAGATCGAGATCTGCGCCAGCACGAAACGCGGCACCAGCCCCATCGCCAGGATCGCCAGCCGTGCCAGCACCCAGCCGGTCGCCGCCCCCCCCACGATCAGCAGCGGAAACTGCGCGATGGCGGTCCACAGGCTCGGGTCCGGCACGCCGCGCATCACAAAGCCCATGAACAGGCCCGACAGCGCGATGGCGGCGGCGTCGTTGAGCAGGCTCTCGCCCTCGATGATCCGGCTCAGCCTTCGTGGTGCGGCGATGTTGCGGAATATGCTCACAACAGCCGAAGGGTCGGTCGTGGAGACGATCGCGCCGACCAGCAGGCAGACCATGATCGGCAGCGCGCTCACCCAATGCAGCGCATAGCCCACGCCCAACGTCGCCACGATCACCGCGACGATGGCCAGCACCAGCACCGGCACCACATCGTCGAGCATCCGGCGAAAGTTCATCCCCAGCGGCACCTGGAACAGCAGCGTCGGCAAAAAGACGTAGAGAAACACGCTCGACCTGATCGGCAGACCCAGGATCGCCTCGGCCACGGGGTTGAGCGCGTCGGTGAGGTCGGTGGCCAGGAACCAGCCCGCGCCGACACCGATCAGCACGCCGATGGCCGCCAGGATCACACTGAACGGCAGGCGCAGCCGCGCCGCCAGTGGCTCGCTCAGGCCGATGACCAGGAACAGCGCGGCAATGATGCTGACGACGACGACAATATCCATGCCACATCAATAAATTGAAAGCCGCGCGCCGGAAATGGCAAAGGCCGCGCGCGGGGCCGATTTCACCGGGCGAGGGCGGCCCTGATCGCGCCCAGCCGCGCCGGCGGGATCAGGCCGAGGTTGTAGAAATTGTGCCCCTCCACCAGCCCCCGCGTCTGCGCCACGCGCAAGGCCAGATCGGCCGCCCCCGCCAGCGGCGGCACGCAGACCTGAAACCCCGCGACCAGCCGCTTGCCCGGCCCCAGCGCCGCGCGCGCCTGCGCGAGGTCGGCGGCGATCTGGCCGGGCGGCGTGGTATAGGCGCAATGGATCACGCCGGCCACATGCGCCGCGATGGCAGGCAGGTCGATCCCGCCCCACCAGGTCTCCGCCGCGTCGATCAGCATCAGCGCGCTGTCGGGGTGGCAGGCCTGTGCCAGTTCCTCGATCAGCGTGGTGACGGGTTCGGGGCGCCAGCACAGATAGGCGTGAAGTTCGGGATGGCGGGAGAAGGCCGCGAGGCCGGTCGCGGGAAAGTCGGGGAACTGCGCCGCAGGCCAGGCCCGCGCAAAGGCCGCATCAAGCAGCGCCGCGGCCTGCGCCCGTGCCGCGGCGGCAGGGATCCCGGCGCCAGAGGCGCGGGCCATGCAATGCGCGCAGAAACAGACGCCAAGCAGGAAAGTATCTTCGGGCAACAGGCCAAGCCCGTCCTTTTCGTGATGAAATCCATGCGAAAACCCCATGAAATCAGGGCTTTCTATCTCGATCCTGTCGGGGCGGAAGGTATGGCTCACCTCGGCCACCAGCCCGGTGACATAGGCGCGGGCGGCGGGGCTCGACGGGCAGAGCGCATAAAGATGCGCATCACCATGGGCGCTGCGCATCACATGGTCCGGATGTGCCATGCCGGCCCGCGTATTGTGCAGACAAACCGTCCAGCAGGATACCGCAAGCCCCCCCGCATCGCGCCGGTCGCACAGCGCGGCGAGCATGCAGCCTTCCTGCGCCACCACATCGGCCATCAGCGGCACGATCTCGACCCCGGCCCAGCGCGCGGGGTCGGGGCGGTAATAGACGGTGCCGTCCTGCGGAAAATAGACCCGGCGGCGCGGGTTGCCGGGGGCGAGGAACCGCCCGGCGTGGTAAGAGGTCGCCAGGCTCACCATGTCGATCCCGGCCTCGGCGATGCGCGCGCAGGCGGTCTCGAGCCCGATGTCGTGCAGATCCCAGGGATAGGCCCAGATCGCCGCACCGCTCTTCCCCGCGCCACTCATCCCCGCGCCACCGCATCCTGCCAGCGCCCGGCGCGCAGCACCCCCACCGGCGCCAGCCGCTGCGGATACATGACCACCTCGCCCAGCACATCGCGCAGCGCCACCGGCACGTCGCGCAGCGCAAGCACGCTGGCATCGCCCGCCCCGGGCCGCAAATGGCCGATGTCATCGCGCCGCAACGCGGCAGCCGGGGCGCGGGTCGCGGCGGCGACAACATCAGGCAGCGTCATCCCCAAAGCGAGGCATTTCGTCATCGTGGTGAGCAGGTCATGCGCCGGCCCGTCGATGCACATCGCATGCACATCGGACGAGATCGTGTCAGGCGCAAAGCCCGCCGCCAGCGCCGCGCGCGCCGTGCCCCAGGAAAACGACCCCATCCCGTGGCCCAGATCGAACAGCACGCCGCGCGACCGCGCCGCATGCACGGCTTCGCGCAGGTGCCCGTCGCCATGCACCGGCGCGTTGGGAAAGGGGCGGAAACAATGGGTGAGGATGTCGCCGGGGCGCAGTTGCGCGACAACTTCGGCATAGCTCGGCGGCGGCTCGTCGATATGGGCCATCAGCGGCAGCCCCGTCGCATCCGCCACGTCAAGCGCCACCGCCAGCGGGGCGATGCCCGACGGGCCGCTCGCATGGCGCCCGATGCGCACCTTGATCCCCGCGATCACATCGGGGTTCGCGCGTGCCACCGCCACCGCCTCGCGCGCGGCCATCAGGCGCATGTCGTGGCTCTCTCCCACGGCAACCGTGGGGGAAAAGGCAAAGATCCCCGCAAAGGAGACATGCAGGAACGCCAGCACCCGCACCTGCGCCCGCGCGATCACATGGGCGCGAAAGCCGGCAAAGTTTCCCGGCCCGGCGCTGCCCGTATCCACGCAGGTCGTCACCGCGCTCGAGGCCGCATAGGCATCGGGGTCCACCCCCAGCGCGGTGCCGCCCCAATAGACATGCGTATGCAGGTCGATCAGACCGGGTGTCACGATACAGCCCGTCACGTCGCGCGCGGGCCCGGCGAGCGCGTCGCCGATGGCAGCCACCCGCCCGCCGGCAAAGGCCACATCGGTCACCCGGTCGATCCCCTGCGCGGGGTCCATCACGCGACCGCCGCGCAGCACGAGGTCATGGGTCATGGCGCGCCTCCTTCAGTCCAGCCGCACCGCGCGTTCCTCGCGGATGCTCTGCTCGGCCGCGAGGACGATGGCCAGGCTGCGCACGGCCGCCTCCATGTCGGCGGTAAGGTCCAGATCCTCGCGGATCGCGCGCAGGAAATGCGCCTGTTCACGGTCGCAGAGCGCCTGATGGTCGGGCTCCTCCTCCATCGAGATGACCTCGTCGGGGGTGGTGAAATGCCGGTCCGCCCCCACCGCGGCGTGATGCAGGCGGATCGCATCGGTTTTCGTGTGCTTGTCGATGTCGGCGCTGTCCGACAGCGCCACACCCGCGCGCGGGCGGTCGTCGGGGACCAGAGAGACCGCGCCCCTCGGCCCGATCACATCCTTTACGAAATAGGCGGTCTCGGACATCATCGGGCCCCAGCCAGCCTCATACCAGCCGACCGACCCATCCTCAAAGGTCACATGCAGGTGGCCATAGTTCTGCTGCGCGGCATCGGCCCAGAGATGCGCGCCGATCCCGTGCACACGCACCGGGCGCGCCGCCGTCAACTGGCACATCACATCGACATAATGCACGCCGCAATCGACGATCGGGATCAGGCTGTCGATCAGCGTCTTGTGCCACATCCAGGCCGGGCCGGACGACTGCTGGTTGAGGTTGAAGCGCATGACGAGCGGCTTGCCGAGCCCCTGCCCGATCGCGATGAACCGCTGCCAGGACGGATGCACCCGCAGGATATAGCCCAGCACCAGCTTGCGCCCCAGTCGCTGCGCGGTGGCGACGACGCGTTCGGCATCGGCGAGATTGGTCGCAATCGGCTTTTCCAGAAACACATGCGCGCCCGCCTCCATCGCGGCGATGGCATAGGCGGCATGGGTATCGGGCCAGGTGTTGATCGACACCGCATCGGGTCTGAGCGTGGCGAGTGCGGTGGCGAAGTCGTCAAACAGCGGATAGCCCTCCAGCCCCTCGGGCACCGCCCGCGTCGTCACGCCGCGTGCGCAGAGGCCCGCGATGCGGAACCCCGGGTCGCGGTCATAGGCGCTGGCATGGCTGGCCCCCATATGGCCCAGGCCAACGACCAGGATGCGCAGGGGCGCAGGCATGGCGGGCATGGCGGGCATGGCGGGCATGGCGGGCATGGCGGGGATGGCAGGCACGGCGGGCATCCTTTCACGCAGGCTCTGGCGCTATCATGCGGGGGCGTGCCAGATGCGCAAGGGTGATCTGCGGGAGTGCGGGACGATGCGGCTCAAAGACCTCGACACGCCCTGCGTGGTGATCGACCTCGACCGCGCCGAGGCGAACCTCGCACGCGGGCAGGCGGTTGTGGCGGCAGCGGGCCTTGCCATGCGCCCGCATGTCAAGACGCACAAGCTTCCTTGCATGGCGCTGCGCCAGATCGCGCTGGGGGCGGTGGGCGTCACCTGCCAGAAACTGGGCGAGGCCGAGGCGATGGCGGACGGCGGCATCGGCGATATCTTTGTGCCCTACAACATCCTGGGGGCCACCAAGCTCGCCCGGCTCGCGGCGCTGCATGCGCGTGTGGTGCTCTCGGTGACGGCGGACAGCGCGCAGACGGTGGCGGGCTACGCCGCCGCCTTCACCGACCCGGCGCATCCGCTCGCGGTGCTGGTGGAATGCGACACCGGGATGGGGCGCTGCGGCGTGCGGGAGGCGGACGGCGCGCTGGCATTGGCCCGGCAGATCGCGGCCGCACCGGGCCTGCGCTTTGGCGGGCTGATGAGCTATCCTGCGCGCGGACAGCAAAGCGCAGCCGATGCATGGATGGCGGCGTGCGTGGCGCGGATCCAGGCGGCGGGCCTCGCGGTGCCGGTGGTGTCACTGGGCGGCACGCCCGATCTGATGGCGGTGGGCGGCCTGCGCGCGGCGACCGAATACCGCCCGGGCACTTATATCTACAGCGACCGGATGCAGGTGGCCTTTGGCCATGGGACATTCGACGACTGCGCGCTCACCGTGCGCGCCACGGTGGTCAGCCGCCCGACGCCCACGCGCGCCGTGCTCGACGCGGGGTCAAAGGCGCTCGCCGCCGACCTCTGCTCCCTGCCCGGCCACGGCCATATTCCCGCCTATCCGCAGGCGGTCATCACCTCGCTGAGCGAAGAGCACGCGGTCGTCGATCTGGCCCCCTGCGCCGCACGGCCGCAGATCGGCGAGGTGGTGGCGGTGATCCCCAACCATGCCTGCGTGGTGAGCAACCTCTTTGACCGGGTCTGGCTCGCGCGCGGCGATGCGGTGACAGGTGCGGCCGATGTGACCTCGCGCGGGCGGCTTGCCTGACGCGCGAGGGCAAGGCCCGGGCGGCGCGCCCGGGCCGGGGCCGTCAGAACCGGCGCGGGCCTTCGGGCTTGTTGGCGACGATGGCCTCGATGGCGGCCATCAGGTCGGGCGTCATGCGGTCGCGCGCCTCGAGCGCCGCGAGATTGTCGGTCAGTTGCGCCACCCGCGAGGCGCCCAGAATGACGGTGGACACGCGCGGGTTCGCCAGACACCACAAAAGCGCGAGATGGTGGATCGGCATCCCCGCCTCCTTGGCCAGCGCGGCGAGCCTTGCCACTTGCGCCAGCCGTGCGCGGCCCCTGTCGCTCTCCCATTCCTCGCGCAGCCATTCATAGCCCGGCAGCATCATCCGGCTGTCGGCGGGGATCCCGTCGTTATACTTGCCCGTCAGCACACCCGAGGCGAGCGGCGACCAGATCGTCGTGCCGAGGCCAAAGGTGTCATAAAGGGGCGCATAGTCGCCCTCGACCTTCTGCCGCTCAAAGAGGTTGTATTGCGGCTGCTCCATCGTCGGCGGGGTCAGGTGATGGGCGGCGGCCACGCCATGCGCCTCGGTGATCTGCTGCGCCGACCATTCGGACGTGCCCCAGTAAAGCACCTTGCCCTGCGCCACGAGGTCATGCATCGCGCGCACGGTCTCTTCGATCGGCGTGTCCACATCGGGGCGGTGGCAGAAATAGAGGTCGAGGTAATCGACCTGCAACCGCCGCAGCGCCGCATGGCAGGCATCGGTCACATGCTTGCGCGACAGGCCGCGCTGCGTGGGCTTGGACCCGCCCCAGAACACCTTGGACGACACGATATAGCTGTCGCGCGTCCAGCCGAGATCCTTGAGCGCCGCGCCCATCACGACTTCGGAGGCGCCCGCCTCATAGCCCTCGGCATTGTCGAAAAAGTTCACGCCCGCGTCATAGGCGGCGGTCATCAGCGTCTTGGCGTCGCCCGTATCCACCTGTTTGGCAAAGGTGACCCAGGACCCCAGAGAGAACTCGCTGACTTGCAGGCCGGATTTGCCCAAGCGTCGGTATTGCATAAGTGCCTCGATATGTTCAGGTTTCAGGAACCCAGACCAGCATCGACCCCGCCCCGCGGTTTGCCCACAGATAGTAGGGAATCGCGGTGAGGGGTGTGGCGGTCATGTCCGGGTCTTTGACAAAGTAGAGCGGGATCGAGCCGTTTCCATAGCGCCGCGCGGGTGACGTGAGGGTGACGATCCCGCCAAAGAGCGGGCTTTGCGTGGCGCTCAGCGGCGCGTCGGGCGGCAGGCGCAGCATCTGCACGGGGGCGTCGTGGTCGGCCTCCTCCACGCAATAGACCAGCGGACCGCGGCGCAGCGCCACGCGGCCGGCGTTGTTGGTCACCAGAGGATGCGCGTGGATGCGCTCGGCCACCATCGGCAGCGACAGCGCCACACGGTCGCCCGCCTGCCAGCGCCGGGTGAGCGCGGCATAGCCGTTGTGCGCCACGACAGGCACATCCGCGCCATTCACCCGCAGACTGGCCCCGTCGCACCAGCCGGGAATGCGCAGCAACAGCGTGAAATCGGCGGGCGTTGCGGGGTCAATGGTGATCGCGATGTCGCCGTCAAAGGGATAGCGGCTCGTTTCGCGCACCCGCGTCGCGACCCCGCCCAGCGTCTGCGTCGTCTCGATCCCGCCGTAGAGGTGAAAGGCGAGCGTGTCGTCACTGGCCGACACCATATAGCCCGCGACCGAAGCCACGAGGCGCGAGACGTTCATCGTGCAGCAGGGACAGTCATGCCAATGCCAGCGATGCGGCGTGCCGTCGCTTTCCAGCGGGTTGGCATAGAAATAGCCGGTCCCGTCGCGCGACAGGCCCACCAGCGCGCCGTTGAAAAGCGCGGTTTCCATCATGTCGCCGTAGCGGCCGTCCATGTCGAGGTGCAGCATCCGCTGCGCCCAGAACACCAGCGCCACGGCGGCGCAGGTCTCGGCATAGGCGGTGGCGTTGGGCAGGTCGTAGTCGCGGGTGAACCCTTCGTTGCTGGCCGAAGGGCCGAGGCCGCCGGTCACATAGACCTTGGTCAGCATCAGGTCGTCCCACAGCACCTCGCAGGCCGATTGCAGGCTCGGGTCATCGGTGAGCGCGGCAAGGTCCGCCATCGCGGCATAAAGATACATGGCGCGCACCGCATGGCCCACCACCTTGGTCTGCTGGCGCACCGGCATGTGCGACTGCGAATATTCGTGGGTTTTCTGGGTGAAATCCGCCGGATCGGCGCCCCGCGCGCGCGCCTCCTCGTCGAAATACTGCGGGCTGGCACCGCGTTCGTCCACGAAATAGGACGCCAGCGCCAGCGCCTTGGCATCGCCCGTGACGCGGTAGAGCTTGATCAGCGCCATCTCGATCTCGGGGTGGCCGCAATAGCCGCGCCGCTGGCCGGGCCCGGTGCCGAATTGCCCCCGGATATGCTCCAGATAGCGCTCCATGATGTCCAGAAGCCGCCGCCGCCCGGTGGTCTGGAAATAGGCCACCGCCCCTTCGAGCAGGTGGCCCGCGTTGTAAAGCTCGTGATTGTCGCGCAGGTTGGTCCAGCGGTTTTCAGGCTCGCGGCACAGATACCAGCAGTTGAGATAGCCGTCGGGCGCCTGTGCGGCGGCGAGGTCGTCAATGATCGCCTCGATCTGCGCCTCGATGGTGGCATCGCGCCGATGCGCGAGCGCATAGGACGCGGCCTCGATCCATTTGCCGACATCGCTGTCCCAGAACACCTGCACCGAAAACCCGTTCGCATGCCGCTTGATCACCAGCGGCGGCGGCGGCTGCGGCAGCCTGAGGCTCGCGAGGATCGTCATTTCCTCGAGTTTCGCATGCTGACTGGGGATCGTGCGGTCGAGCACGGTGTTGAGCCGCTCGGACCAGAAATCGCCGGTCAGGCGCACATCGACAAAGGGGACAGGGGAAAGGCGGGTCATTGCGGTCGCTGTTCCGCCCATGCCTTGCCCGAGGCCTCGAACACATGCGCGCGGGAGGGGTCGAGCGTCAGGCCCAGCCGGTCGCCAGGGTGCAGGCGCACCGACTGGTCGGTCTCGACGATGATCTGGCCCAGCGCGGTGTCCACATAGACATAGCTGGTGTTGCCCAACTGCTCGAACACCGTGGCGACGCCGTCGATCTGCCCCGCGCCGGGATCGCTGAGCGTGACATGCTCGGGCCTGATCCCGATCTCGACCTTTTGCGTCCCGTCAAAATGCGGCGCGGCGCGCGGGGTGAGGCGCAGCGAGGCGCCGCCGTCAAAGGTCGCTTGCAGCCCGTCTGCGGCATGCGCCACCGTGGCGGCCAGAAAGTTCATCCCCGGCGAGCCGATGAAGGAGGCGACAAAGCGGTTTGCCGGGTGGTTGTAGAGGTCGAGCGGGCTGCCCATCTGCGAGATCACGCCGCCGTCGAGCACGACGATCTTGTCCGCCAGCGTCATCGCCTCGACCTGATCATGGGTCACATAGATCATCGTCGTGCCCAGATCGTTGTGCAGCTTGGCCAGTTCCAGCCGCATCTGCACGCGCAGCAGCGCGTCGAGGTTCGACAGCGGCTCGTCAAACAGAAACACCTCAGGGTCACGCACCAGCGCCCGGCCGATGGCGACGCGCTGGCGCTGCCCGCCTGACAGTTCGGCCGGGCGGCGGTCCATCAGCGGCTCGAGTTGCAGCAGCTTGGCGACCCGGCCGCCCTTTTCCTTCTGGATCGACTTGGCCACGCCCGCCAGCGACAGGCTGAAGCAGATGTTCTGCGCCACCGTGAGATGCGGATAAAGCGCGTAGGACTGGAACACCATCGCAACCCGCCGCTTTGCCGGCTGTTCGTGGGTCACATCCACGCCTCCGATCAGCGCGCGGCCATCGCTGACCTCTTCCAGCCCGGCGATCATCCGCAAGAGCGTGGACTTGCCGCAGCCCGAGGGGCCCAGCAGCGCCGTGAACGAGCCGTCATCGACCGAGAGGTTGAGCCCCCTGATCACCTCGACGGAACCATAACGCTTTGTTATACTTTGCAATTCGACAGACGCCATGGTCCCGCTCCCTCTGCGTTTCTTATCCCTTGATCCCGGCCGACAGTGCAATCGCCTGGGTCACGCGCCGCTGGAACAGCAGATAGGCGAGCGCGACCGGCAGGCTTGCCATCACCGCCCCGGCCAGCACCCGGCCATAGGCGACGCCAAAGGCGTCCTGCACGGTGGTGATCCCCACGGCGACGGTCATCATCTGCACGTTCTGCGCCACCAGAAACGGCCAGAGGAACGAATTCCACGCCCCGATGAAGGTGATGATCGCCATCGCCGTGGTCACCCCCCAGTTCATCGGCAGGAACACCCGGTAGAACAGTTGATAGGGATTGGCGCCATCCATCACCGCCGCCTCGCGGTATTCGCGTGGCAGACCGTCGAAAAACCCCTTGTAGACGATCACCGTGACCGGCGTCAGCAGCATCGGCAGGATGATCCCGGCATGGGTATTGAGCAGCTTCACATCCGCGATGATGACGAAATGGTTCACGATCAGCGCCGGCACCGGGATCATGAAGCTAGCCAGGATCGTCCACCACAGCAGATTGCGGCCCGGAAAGCGCAATTGCGAGATCGCATAGCCGGTCATCGCCGACACCAGCACCGCCACCACCGTGATGACCACCGAGGTGATCGTGGAATTGAGATACCAGACCGGGAGCTGCGAATTGGTGATGCCGTAGATGTAGCCCGAGATCGTGGGGCTCGATGGCAGCAGCGTGAATTCGCGCACCGTATCGGCGTCGGACCGCAGGCTGGTCACGATGGCCCAGTAGATCGGCAGGAACCAGATCGCCGCCGCGATCAGCGTCAGCAGCGTGAGCAGGATCCGACCGATGCCGAAGCGACGGGCCGGACGGGACATTTCGGTGGCCGATCGGGTGGCGACGGTGGTCATCTGTAACCCCTCATGCGCAAGAGCTGGAATTGCAGGACCGACATCACCGCGACAAAGACAAACAGCACCACCGCCGCCGCCGCCGCCAAGCCACCCTGATTGTTGATGAAGGCCTTTTCGTAGATGTATTGCACCATCACCATGGTGGACCGCGTCCGCCCGCCCTGCCCGAACAGATAGACCTGGTCAAAGATCTTGAGTTGCAGGATCAGCTGGATCGTCAGGCACAGCACGGTGATCGGCCAGATCAGCGGCCAGGTGATGCGGGTGAACATCTGCCAGCGTGTCGCGCCGTCAAGCGACGCCGCCTCGTAGAGGTCCTTGGGAATGTTGCGCAGCCCCGCCAGGAACAGCAGGATCGAAAAGCCGTTGGTCCACCAGATCGTGATGATCGCCACCCCCGGCATGAACCATGGCAGCGTGCGCCAGACATTGATCGGGCGGCCCATGATCGGCTCGATCACCCCTTGCAGGATGCCGAACTGGACGTTGGTGAGCCAGTTCCAGATCACAAAGACGACCGAAACCGGAAGGATGAAGGGCAGAAAGAACAGGGCAAGGATCATGCTCTGCAACCACCCGTTGAGCCGGCTGACCATGAGCGCGATCAGCAGCGCCACGGCCGTGCCGGGCACAACCGTCAGGATCACGAAATAGATGGTGTTGTTGATCGCGGTCCGAAACACCGGATCGGCCAGGAGTTTGGTATAATTCGACAGGCCGATATAGGCGCCCGCGCCGATCAGCGGCGCATCGGTCACGCTCAGACGGAACATCTGGATCGTCGGCCAGACGAACATCCATCCGTAGATGACGATGAACGGCGCCACAAAGACGCAGGCCGCGATGATCTCACTTCGCCGGTTGGCCATCTGGTTTTCCTTGCGGTGCGGATGGTTCTGCCGGGCTCAGGGAAACCCGGCAGAACGCTGGAAACCGCCCGGCACCGCAGCGGGTGCCGGGCAGGCAACACGGTCGTGTCAGAGGCCGTCCATCTCGGCCTTCATCTCGGCCACGGCGCTCGCCGCGTCGATCTCGCCGTTCATCGCCGCGGTAAAGGCGTTGCCCGCGGCCTCGAACAGGGCAGAGGCGACGCCGGCGTGCACCGACTTGGGGTCAAAGACGCTGTTCGCGGTCAGGACGGCATAGGTCGCCTGCGGCTGCATCATCTGATACTCCGGCGTCTCGGTCACGGCGACATTTGCCGGGATGTGACCCGCCGTCGCCCAGAAGAGCGAATTGTCGGCCATCCAGCGGATCACTTCGAGCGTGGCGGCATGCTCCTCGGGCGTCTGCGGGCTGCCCGCATTGTTCGGGATCGCAAAGGCGTGGCTGTCGGCATAGGTGCAGGGCCGGTCAAAGAACACCGGCAGCTCGATGGCGCCCCATTCGAACAGGTTGCCCTGGTCGTAAAGGTCGGACATCGTGGGCACTTCCCAGACGCCATTGATCATGAAGGGGGCAGCCCCGGTGGTAAACAGCGCCACCGTCGCGGGATAGTCGGTGTAGGACGGGTTGTGCCCGGCCGCGACCCAGTCGGCGATGAGCTGCACCGCGTTTTCGAGCTTTTGCGGGCTGTCGCCGGGGAACCAGTTGCCGTCGCCGCCGATCTCGCCGTTCTGCTGGCAGAGCAGCGAATAGATCGTGCGGAAGGCAAAGCCGCCGTCTGCGGTGACCTGCGCGATGCCATATTGCGCGCCGTTGTCGCGCAGGGTCTGCATCGCGGCGTTGAAATTCTCGATGCCGTTCAGACCCGTCGGCAGGCCATCCTCTCCGATCAGCCCGGAGGCTGCGAGCATGTCCTTGTTGTAGTAAAGCACGATCGGATGGGTGTCGAAGGGGATGGCATAGGTGGCACCATCGACATTGACCGCATCCCAGGTCGCGGCGGCAAAACTGTCGGGCGACAGGCCCATCGCGGCGAGGTCATCGGCGGTGATCTGTGTCAGGGTGTTCTGGCTGACCGCGAGAGGGATGCGCGAGGCATGATAGGTCATGATGTCGGGCCCCTCGCCCACGGCGGCCGAGGTCTGCACCTTGGTATAGAACGGCACGCCCCATTCCAGCGTCGTGGCGTTGATCTGGATCTCGCCCGCATGCTCGGCGTTGAACTGTTCGATCAGCGACTTCATCCGCACGCCGTCGCCGCCGCCGAGGAAGTCCCACCACTCGACGACCTGTTGTGCCTGGGCCGCCGAAACCATCATCGCGGATGATACCAACGCGGCCTTCAAGGTTCTCATATACATGTCTTTCCTCCCGAAAGGGCCGCCTTGGGGCCGACCCGTCGCGCCGGTTCGCAATCAGACAGGCCACGGGCGCACGCAGCCTGGCGTCTCTTGTGGATCACTCCCCCGCCGCCCGGTCCTCCTCCGAAACAAGGCCGCGGTCACGCTCAAAGGGTAGGGATCAGCGCCCGCCCCTGTCAACCGGATTTACGATATATATCGCGTTTTCCGATATCATCTCTCTCCGTCCAGCCTGGCGGTATCACAGCGCAGCCCCATCGCCGCCTGCACATGCGCATCGAAAAGTGCCGCTGCGACAGGGTCTTGCCCCGGCGGATCGGTGAAAAGCCGAAAGGTGGTGGCCAGCAGCGCACCGCGCCCGACCTGTCGTTCGCCGATCAGCACGGCGGGCTTGTGCAGCCAGCCGACATTGGTCGCGGCATGGACCTGGCCGGCATAGTCCCAGGCACGGAAACCGGTCAGCACGTGATGCGGAATCACCCGGTCGAACGACAGATCGACCAGTGGCCCGCCCGGAATGGCGGCAAAGGCCCCCGCCCGCCGCAGCCAGGAAAACCCCGCGATCCAGTCGCCGCGCCACATCGTCCCATGGCGCGCCACCAGCCCGATATTGGGCAGTTGCGTCTCGGCTCCCAGCGGCAGACCGGGCGTATCATCGACGATGGGGATGAACGGCTGTTCGCGCGGACCTGCGTCAAGCCGCAGATTTCCTTGGGTTTTCGCGCTTCCATCTGCCAGCACCAGATACCGCGCCCCCGCCTGCATCCGCGCAATATCCGCCGCATCGAGCGCCGCAACGACCGTGACCACCCCCCCTGCACCGACCGGATAGCCCAGCGCGCCGACCTGCGCCGCAAGCGCCGGATCGGGGACGTGCAGCGCCGGCAGACCCGCAGTGACGCGCGCCGGATAGACCGCGATGTCGATCCGGTTGCGGGCGATCTCGCGCCCTGCGACCTCGAGCACAAAGGCGATCCGCAGCATCCGCGCCGCCTCTGCCGCCGGCAGATCGAGGCTCACCGTCACCGGCGCGGAGACGTCCATCGGCCCGGTTGCCGCAACCTCGGCCCGCCCCGACTGGCCGCTTTCGGCCTCCCAGCGCAGCACTCCCCCGGCCCCGCCCCCGGCCAGCCCGGCCCCGCCGGTCGCCACAACAAGGTCAAAGGAAAACGCCCCGCCCGCCGTGGCGCTGTAGCGCTCTACCAGCGGCACGATCACCAGATCCGCGTTGATCGAGGCGAAATCATCGTGGAAAACCCGCGGATTCCGGTTCATATCCAAAAGTCCGTTAGACTCCCAATGCACATCGGTGAATTCGGTAATCACATAGCCCGTGATCTGCGGATGCCGCCGCATCGCCTCGATCTCGTATTTCAGATTGGCGAACTGATACCATTGCGCCGCGTCGATGAAGGCGTCGAAAGAGCCGAACACCGTGTCGAGCCTGTGGCTGGCAAAGCGCGCCTCGATCCCGTGCGGATAGGCGGCGCCGTCGCCCCAGGTGCTTCCGGTTTCCATCCACCAGGGCTCTGCCCCGTCGATGCGCACCTGTGTCGGCTGCGGCAGGCCCCAGACGCCGAATTCGGACACGATGCGCGGCTCGTCGCCACGTCTCACCGCGTCGCCAAAGGGGCTGTAGGTCCAGTCTGCCCCGGCCGCGAACTCGGCCGTCAACGCATCCCATTCGGCGCGCCGCTCGGGGACCGAGCGGTAATAGTGGAAATCGTCGAGGTCGGATTTGACGTGGAAATTGCCGTGGCAGGGCGAATTGTCCACCACCAGCCGCGACGGGTCGCGCTGTTTGAGCCAGTCATACATGCCTGCGACCCAGGCGCGATGCGCCGGGTCCTCGCGCAGACGGGTGCCCCAATCCTCGTTGATCACCGTCCAGATCACGATCGACGGATGGTTGCCGTCGCGCGCGAGGATCCCCTCCATCGTCTCGCGCATCCGCCGGGCCGCGGCATCGGTAAAGGTGCCGACGTTGGGGATCTCGGTCCAGATCAGCATCCCCAGACGGTCGGCGACCTCGTAGTAGCGCGGATCGGGCACCTTGATGTGGCAGCGCATCATGTTCAGACCCAGCGCCCTGGCCTTGTGCAACTGATCCTCGAGAAAGGCTGTCGAGGGCGGGGTGCAGATCCCCTCGGGGTAGTAGTCCTGATCGAGCGCCGCGCGCATGTAGAAGGGCGCGCCGTTGAGCCACATCTGCCCGCCGCGCGTCTCGAAACTGCGAAAGCCAAAACTGTGGAAAGTCGTGTCGAGGCTGTCGCCGCGGCGCAGATCGACCCGCAGGCGGTAGAGATGCGGGGCATCGGGCGACCACGCCAGCACGTCAGCGACATGCAGGGTCACGGATTGCGTCGCACTGACGATGTCACAGGTCTGCATTGCCACGACCTGCCCGGCAGGGTCGATGACCGATAGTTGCGCCCCTGCACCGACGGCCCCTGCACTCAGCGTGAGTTGCGCCGTGACCCGCCCGTTGCCCAACGCCGCATCTATGGCGCAATGCAACAGATGCGCGGCCGGACGGCATTCGAGCGTGACCGCCTGCCAGATCCCGCCGATCGGGCCATACCAGCTTTGCTTGCCATGCGGGATTTCGGCAAAGGGAAAGTCGGGCGTGGCCGCGGCGTCGCCATCGGGCAGGATGCAGGCGACCTCGAGCAGGTTGTCGTCGGCCAGCACCGCGGCCGGCACCGTCACCGCAAACGGCAGATAGCCGCCCTCGTGTTCGCCCAGAACTCGGCCATTGACCCGCACCGTGGCATGGTAGCTCACCGCGCCAAAATGCAGGACCACCTCGCCGGGATCCGCAGGGCGGGCGAAACGGCGGCTGTAGCTGGCCCGCCCCGACACCTGACGCAGGTCGGCAAACTGCGCCTGCCAGGGCTGGGGCACGGTTGCCACACGCAAGGCGCCATCCGATGCATGGACGAAGTGCCATTCACCATCAAGGCTTTGACGATATCGCGTCGGTGACTCCGGCAGCATGTCGCACCCCTTGCAGCAACCCGAACCCGGATGCCAATATTTTGGTTATATTATTATCATCTCCTGAGTCGTGCCGACTTGGCAAGACCTCATTTGCCCCCTAAACCCGCATTCCAAAGGATGCGGCCATGACCAAACGCGCCACGATGGTTGATATCGCCCTGCAGGCGGGCGTCTCGCAGGCAACGGTGTCGCTTGTCCTCAACGATGTGGCCAACGCCCGTGTCTCGGACGACACGCGCGCCCGCGTGCGCGAGATCGCGGCCGCGCTGGGCTATGCGCGCCGGGGGCTGGCCGCACGCGCCGCCGGCACGCGGGTGATCGGGATGCTGATCGACGAGGTCACGACCACGCCCTTTGCCACGCCGCTTCTCGAAGGCGCGCGCGACGCGGCGGCGGCGCAGGGTCATGTCGTGGCGACCTTCTGCACCGGCGGCGACCCCGCCGCCGAGGCCTCGGCGCTCGATGCGCTCGATGCGATGGGGCATGGCGGGGTGATCTATGCCAGGCTCGTCACCCGCATGGTGCGACCGCCGGCGCGGCTGGCGGCAGAGCGGACGATCCTGCTCAACTGCCACGACCCCGCGCATCGGTTGCATGCGGTCGTGCCGGGGGACGTCACCGGGGCCATGACGGCCGTGCGCGCGCTGATCGACGCGGGCCATCGTCGCATCGCGCATCTGCCTGGCGAGGATTGGGGCGAGGCCGCGCGCGACCGGCTGCGCGGCTACCGTCAGGCGCTGAGTTCGGCCGACATCCCCTTTGACCCTGCGCTGGTGCAGGGCCCCGCCTGGACTGTCGCCTCGGGGCGCGAGGCGACGCTGCGCCTGCTCGACCTGCCCGCCCCCCCGACCGCGATCTTCTGCTTCAACGACCGGGTCGCCATCGGCTGCTACGAGGCGCTGCGCCTGCGCGGATTGCGCGTGCCGCAGGACATGTCGGTGATGGGCTATGACAACGAGGATCTGGTGGCGCATCTGCTGCCGCCGCTGTCCACCGTCGTCCTGCCGCATGACGAGATGGCGCGCTGGGCGGTGAACTGGCTGATCGACGCGCAGGCCCGGCGCGCCCCTGCCCCGCCGCAGCGGGTCAAGATCGACTGCGGGCTGGTGCTGCGCGGCTCTGTTGCGGCGCCGCAAGGCTGACGCGACCTCTGGCGCGGCGGGATTTGACTAAATCGGGCTTGCCGATATAGACCGGTTTCAAACCAGCAAGAGCGAGAGCCGGACGATGCGCAGCAATTTCCTCATTCTGGACCCCGAAGACGGGATCGACGTGCTCAAGGCCTTTGCCTCGGCCGCGCGCATCCAGGTGCTCAAGCTTTTGCACACGCGCGGGCCGATGAACGTCAACGAGATCGCGCAGGCGCTCGACCTGCCGCAATCGAGCGTGTCGTCGAACGTGCAGGTGCTCGAAGAGGCCGGCCTGATCCGCACCGAGACGCAGCGCGCGCGCAAGGGCAACCAGAAGATCTGCCACACGCTCTTTGACGAGGTGCTGCTGATGTTCAAGGACAGCCCGCGCCCGACCGATGCCAACACGATCGAGGTCGCCATGCCGCTGGGCCTGTACACCAGTTGCGAGGTCTCCGCGCCCTGCGGGCTGTGTTCGGGCGAGGGGATCATCGGGCTTTTGGACGTGCCCGACACATTCCTCGAACCCGCGCGGATGGGCGCCGGGCTTATCTGGTTCACCCGGGGCTATCTGGAATATCAGTTTCCCAACAATACCAAACTGATGAGTGGCAATCTCACGTCGATGGAATTCAGCATGGAACTGTCGTCGGAGGTGCCCGGCACGGCGGCCGACTGGCCTTCGGACATCACCGTGTCGGTCAACCAGATCGACGTCGGCACCTGGACCAGCCCCGGCGATTT
>JAACUH010000098.1 GCA_009993005.1 Rhodobacterales bacterium | reverse complement strand
GGTTGCGCCGCACGTCCAGCTCGCTGACCGAAAAGCCGCGGATCGTGGTGACGATGTCGCGCAGGCTGTCGCCGGCCGGCCCCACATCCTTGTTGCGCACGCCGGCGAGCATCGACTGGCTGATGACCTGAAGCTCGGCCTGCGCACCGGACCCGAAGGATACGATCGAATTGGTGTCGCCCATGTCGATCTCGGCCATGCGGCGGCGGATTTCCTCGGCCACGGGGGGCGTCGCCTGCGCCAGCGGCACGATCTCGCGGCTGGGTTCGGGCAGCAGGACGGCGGTGACTTTCTCGACCTCGGCCAATGTGGCGCTGGCCTGATCGCGGATGGTGTCGGACATTGTGACTGTTCCCTCTTACTGTTCCGGCTTGATGCCTTCGCGCCGCAATCTGTCGCGCAATACCTTGATTTCGATATCCATATCCGCGCGCCCATCCTCGAGCATCCGCCCCGTGCGCGCGGCAAAGTTCTGCTCCAGATCGGTGAGGAGCTGTTCGTAATCGCCTCGCGCGGCCTCGTCGCGGCTGCGTTTGTAAAGATCGGCGAACTTGACCGAAGCATCGCGCGCGCCCATCAGATAGACGCCCAGAAACCGCCGCGCCTCGGTCAGGTCGCGGGGGTCCTCCTCGACGGTGCGGATCAACTTGCGCGCGGCGGCCTGAAAGCCCGCGACACGCAGGTCAAGCTTGCGGTCGCCAAGCGCCGCGATGTGCTCGCGCATCGCGCCCAGATAGGCTTCGGCCTCGTCCACCACCCGCGCCACGCGGTCCTGCTGGAACTGGTCCACGCCCTCCATCCGCTTGTCCTTGAGCGGGTCGATGCCGAAGGCTGCAACATGCAGCGCACCCGCCGCTACGCCATAAAGGACTGACCCCACGACGCCCGCGTCATTGCTCCAGGCTGCGATGGCAATGCCGATGCCGGTCAGCACGCTCGCCAGCATCTTGCGCGGCAGCGCGGGGCGGCGGGCAATCGTGCGCGCGTCATAGGCGGCCTGCGCGCGCAGCCCCTCGCGCAAGAGCCAGGCCGCGAGCGTGAGCACAGCCGCACCGGCGAGCCCCGCGATCAGCACCGTGGGCCCGCTGCCCAGCGAGGTGAAGGCCAGCACGAGCCCCGGCACAAAGAGCACATTGGCCCGCGCCCCCGCCGCATCGACCAGACGGTCATCCACCGGCGCCTGCGCCAGCCCGGCGCCGCCGGGAGTGGATTTGCCGTCAGGGCTGTATTTGCCGCCGAACTTCTGTGCCATCAGACTGAGGCCACCAGCCAGCCGGTCGTGACGCCGAACATCACGATGATGAGCAGGACATAGGCAAACTTGCGGACTGTGGCCGGCATCGTGGTGTCCTTTTTCTGGGCCGCGACAGGGCCGCCACGGGTCTCGAACAAGGCCATGACCGAGGTCACGGTGATCAGGATTGCGGCGATGAACAACCCCATCAAGATCAGTCGCGCCATGCTCCATCCTTCCAAAGCGGCCGCGGCTTCACAAGTCCCCGCGCGGTCTACATTCGCATCTTTGCCCTGCAACCGAAAGACGGATGCGCATGGCGCCGATGCTTGTGCATGACATGTTCATTGTGGGGGTTTGTGACAAGGGTTCCATCGCGGTCACAATTCCCCCCTCACCTCAGCCCTTGCGCGGCGGCTTTTTCGGGCCGGCGGGAGGGGCTGCGTTGCGGGTCGAGGGGGTCTTGGGCCGAGATTTGGGGCGCGGTGTCGCGGATCTGGCGGGGGTGGGGTCGCCATCGGCGCGCGCGGCGGGTGCCTTGTGCGACTTGAACCCCGCCGCCCGGGCGGGCTTGTCGGGGCTGCCGCCATGCGACAGGCGCCCGGCACTGCGCGGCGCGCTCTTGGCGGGGGCCTTGGCGGGGCTGTCGTCGGCGGCCCTGGCGTAGCGGGCCGGTTTGACGACATGATGCGCGGTGTCGCGGGCGCTGGCCGGGCTGTCGCCTGCGGGCCGCGCGCGGATGTTGACCGGCTTTGCCGCAGTGCGCGGGGCCTGCGCGGCGGCTGTGTCGCCTTTGACGCTACGGGCGGGGACGCTACGGGCGGGGACGCTGCGGGCGGGGACGCTGCGGGCGGGGCGGGCGGGGCGGGCATCGGGCGCGTCGGGCGCGTCGGGCGCAGCGGGCCGCCCTTTGCGGACCGGCTGCGGCCGCGCGTCGAGGCCCAACTGGTCACGCACCACGCGCGATTTCAGTTCTTCCACCTCGCCGGGCTTGAGACTGCCGAGCTGGAACGGGCCATAGCTGATGCGGATCAGCCGGTTCACGGTGACGCCGATCGCCTCCATCGTGCGGCGGATCTCGCGGTTCTTGCCTTCGCGCAGGGTGACGGTCAGCCAGGCGTTCGCCCCCTGCTGGCGGTCAAAGGTGACGCCCATCGGCTGATACTCCACCCCCTCGACCGTGATCCCCCGGCGCAACTGTTCAAGCCGCTCCTCGCTGACCGAGCCGTTGATGCGCACGCGGTAGCGGCGCAGCCAGCCGGTCGCGGGCAATTCGAGCCGGCGTTTGACCGCGCCGTCATTGGTCAGGATCAGGAGCCCCTCGGAGTTGAGGTCGAGCCGGCCCACCGACATCACCCGCGGCATGTCGGCGGGCAGGGTGTCGAATACGGTCTGGCGGTCCTTCTCGTCCTTTTCCGTGGTCACCAGGCCCGCGGGCTTGTGGTAGAGCCACAGGCGGGGCGGCTCGGGCGCGGCCAGCGCCTTGCCATCGACCGAGACGCGGTCAGAGCCCGAGATGTTGAGCGCGGGGCTGTCGATCGGCTTGCCGTTGACGCGCACGCGGCCTTCGGCGATCAGCCGTTCCGCGTCGCGGCGCGACGCGATGCCCGCGCGGGCGAGCACCTTGGCGATGCGCTCGCCTTTCGTGGGGGCGGGGGGCGGGACGGACGGGGATTTGCTCATGACCGGGTCATAGCCGCATTGCCGCCCTCTTGCCAGTGGGGCCGGGATGCGGGCATCTGGGCGCATGGTGTTCCGGTCCTTCATGGAAATCGCGCTGGAGGAGGCGCAGGCGGCGGGCGCGCGCGGCGAGGTGCCGGTCGGCGCCGTCATCGTGGCGCCGGGCGGGGTGGTGGTGGCGCGTGCGGGCAACCGGACGCGGGAACTGTTCGACCCCACGGCCCATGCCGAAGTGCTCGCGATCCGGGCCGCCTGTGCGGCGGCGGGCCGCGAGCGGCTGGCGGGTCATGACCTCTATGTCACGCTCGAGCCCTGCGCGATGTGCGCGGCGGCGATCTCGCTCGCGCGGATCGGGCGGCTTTATTACGGTGCGGCGGATCCGAAGTCGGGCGGGGTGGCGCAGGGGGCGCGGGTGTTTGCGCAGCCGCAATGCCACCATGCGCCCGACGTCTATGACGGGATCGGTGCACAGGCGGCGGAGGCGCTGCTGCGGGCGTTCTTTGCGGCCCGGCGGTAGCAGGGGGCTCTGCCCCCGGCCTGCGGCCTCCCCCGGGATATTTTCGGCAAGATGAAGCCGGGGGGCGCGCTGGACTTGGGCGGCACGAGGGGGGATAAGGGAGCATGAGTCTGCCCCCCGGTTTCCTTGACGAATTGCGCGGTCGCCTCTCGCTGGGGCAGGTCGTGGGCCGCAAGGTGATGTGGGACGCGCGCAAGTCGAACCCGGGCAAGGGCGATCTATGGGCGCCGTGCCCGTTCCACCAGGAAAAAACAGCGTCTTTTCATGTGGATGACCGCAAGGGGTATTACTATTGCTTTGGCTGTCACGCCAAGGGCGATGCGATTTCTTTCGTGCGCGAGACCGAGAATGTGGGTTTTGCCGAGGCGGTGGAAATCCTCGCGCGCGAGGCGGGGATGGCGGTGCCGGCGCGCGATCCGGCAGCCCAGGCGGTGCAGGATGCGCGCGGGCGGCTGGTGGCGGTGATGGAGCAGGCGGTGCAGCATTACCGGCTGCAACTGGCCACCGGGGCGGCGGCGGGCGCGCGGGATTATCTGGCGCGGCGCGGGCTTGACGCGGCGGCGCTGGAGCGCTGGGAGATCGGCTTTGCCCCCGCCGGCTGGCAGGGGTTGCGCGATGCGCTGGCGGCCAGGGGGGTGAGCGACGCCGACATGCTGGCCGCCGGTCTGGTGCGGACCTCGGACAAGGGCAAGGCGCCTTATGACGTGTTTCGCGACCGCATCATGTTTCCGATCCGCGATGCGCGGGGCCGCGCGATTGCCTTTGGGGGCCGTGCGATGGACCCCAAGGACGCCGCGAAATACCTCAATTCGCCCGAGACGGTGCTGTTTGACAAGGGGCGCAGCCTTTTCAACCACGGGCCCGCGCGCGAGGCGGCGGGCAAGGGCCGGCCGCTCATCGTGGCCGAAGGCTATATGGATGTGATCGCGCTGGTGCAGGCGGGGTTCCCTTCGGTCGTGGCGCCGCTGGGCACGGCCGTGACGCCCGATCAGTTGCGGCTCATGTGGCGCATCGCGCCCGAGCCCGTCATCGCGCTCGACGGTGACAAGGCGGGGCTGGGGGCGGCGATGCGGCTGATCGACCTGGCGCTGCCGCTCCTGGAGGCGGGGCAGTCGCTGCGCTTTGCGCTCATGCCGCAGGGGCTGGACCCGGACGATCTGATCCGCGCGCAGGGCGCCGGCGCGATGCAGGCGCTGGTCGAGGCGGCGGTGCCGATGGTGCAGCTGTTGTGGCGGCGCGAGACGGAGGGGCAGTCCTTTGACAGCCCCGAGCGCAAGGCCGCGCTCGACAAGCGGCTGCGCGAGGTGATCAAGGTGATCGCCGACCCCTCGATCCGGGGGCATTATGGCGAGGACATCAAGCGGTTGCGCTGGGAGCTCTTTGGCCAGCGCCGGGCCGCCGGGGGCAGGGCGCGCGCGGGCCAGGCGCTGTCCACCACGCGGGCCAGTGCGCTGGTGGGGCCGGGCGACGAGGAGCATCTGCGCGAGGCGGTGATCCTTGCCACGCTGGTCGCGACCCCGGCCGTGCTGGCCGAATTCGAACCGCAGATCGAGGTGATGGACTGTCGCGATGCCGGCCATGCGGCGCTGCGTGACCTGATTCTGCGCCAGCCCCCCGGGGCGGACCTCGGCGCCGCGATTGTCGGGGCAATGGGGGCGTCAACCCTTGAAAAGCTGATGGGAGAGCGCCATGTCGCCATCACACCGGCATTGCGCCGCCCCGGCGATATCGAGGTCGCGCGCCTGTGTCTGGCCGAGGAACTGGCCAAGCTGACCGCGCGGCGCGGCCATGCCCGCGAGATCGCCGATGCGATGGAGGACATGGGCGGGCTTGCCGATGAGGGCGTCACCTGGCGGCTCGACCAGGCGGTGCGCGCCGTGGACCGCGCGCTGCGCGGCGATGGCGAGGACCGCACCGAATACGAGACGGGCGAGAATGGCGCGAAGATGAAGAAGGGCGAACGCCATGAACTGGATGCGCTTTTGGGCGGGATCGACTTTGGCCGCGGCGGCCGGCGCGCCTTGCGGGGGCCGCCCTCGGACGAATAAGGCAACATCTTAATGAATTCCCGGTAGGGGTGGTTGCGAATCACCCTGACTCCGGATTGATTCGTCAAACCTTCGAATCGCGAATCACCCATGACCCCCAGCGGACCGGCCGCCCCGGACCCGCACCGCCCTGAGGAGCCCCTGATGGCCGCGAAAGACACCGACGATCACAAGGACGACGACAGCGACAGCGATATCTCGCTGGACATGAGCCAGGCTGCCGTCAAGAAGATGATCGGCGAGGCGCGCGAGCGGGGCTACATCACCTACGACCAGCTCAACGCCGTGCTGCCGCCGGAACAGGTGTCGTCCGACCAGATCGAGGACGTGATGTCGATGCTCTCGGAAATGGGCATCCAGGTCACCGAGGAAGAGGAAAGCGAAGAGGCCGAGACCGACGGCGCCTCGCGCGAGCTGGCCACCATCGGCGGCGGGCGCGATGTCACGCTGGCCACGTCCGAGACCGAAAAGCTCGACCGCACCGATGACCCGGTGCGCATGTATCTGCGCGAGATGGGGTCGGTCGAACTGCTGAGCCGCGAAGGCGAGATCGCCATCGCCAAGCGGATCGAGGCGGGGCGCAACACGATGATCCTGGGGCTGTGCGAAAGCCCGCTCACGTTCCAGGCGATCACGATCTGGCGCGATGAGCTGTTGTCCGAGGACATCCTGCTGCGCGACGTGATCGACCTCGAGGCGACATTCGGCACGCAACTGGGCGAGGATGGCGTCGAAGAGCCCGTGGTCGAGGCCGCCACGCCGGGTGAGCCGGCCGTGCGCGAGGACACGCCCGAGCTCGACGCCGATGGCAACCCGATCGCGCGCGAGGACGACGACGAGGACGACGAACAGGCCAACATGTCGCTCGCCGCGATGGAAAGCGCGCTCAAGCCGCGCGTGCTGGAAACGCTCGAGGTGATCGCGCGCAATTTTGGCGACCTGTCGGAAATGCAGGACGCGCGGATGTCGGCCACGCTGAACGAGGACAGCAGCTTTTCCGCCAAGGACGAGGGCGCCTATCAGACGCTGCGGTCGGAAATCGTGGTGCTGGTCAACTCGCTGCACCTGCACAACAACCGGATCGAGGCGCTGATCGACCAGCTATACGGCATCAACCGCCGGATCATGGCGATCGACAGCAACATGGTCAAACTCGCCGATCAGGCGCGCATCAACCGGCGCGAGTTCATCGACGAATACCGCGGCTACGAGCTTGATCCCACCTGGCTCGACCGGATGGGGGCCAAGGCCGGGCGCGGCTGGCAGGCCTTTGTGGAACGCTCGACCGGCAAGGTCGAAGAGCTGCGCGCCGAGATGGCGCAGGTCGGGCAATATGTCGGCGTGGACATCACCGAGTTCCGCCGCATCGTGGCGCAGGTCCAGAAGGGCGAAAAGGAAGCCCGGCAGGCGAAAAAGGAAATGGTCGAGGCGAACCTGCGTCTGGTCATCTCGATTGCCAAGAAATACACGAACCGCGGGTTGCAATTCCTTGATCTCATTCAGGAAGGCAATATCGGCCTGATGAAGGCGGTGGACAAGTTCGAGTATCGCCGCGGCTACAAGTTCTCGACCTATGCGACATGGTGGATCCGGCAGGCGATCACCCGGTCGATTGCCGATCAGGCCCGCACGATCCGCATTCCCGTCCACATGATCGAGACGATCAACAAGCTGGTGCGCACCGGCCGCCAGATGCTGCACGAGATCGGCCGCGAACCCACGCCCGAGGAACTGGCCGAGAAACTCCAGATGCCGCTGGAAAAGGTCCGCAAGGTGATGAAGATCGCCAAGGAGCCGATCAGCCTCGAGACGCCCATCGGCGACGAGGAGGACAGCCAGCTTGGCGATTTCATCGAGGACAAGAACGCGATCCTGCCGCTCGACAGCGCCATCCAGGAGAACCTGAAGGAGACGACGACGCGGGTGCTGGCCAGCCTCACCCCGCGCGAAGAGCGCGTGCTGCGGATGCGGTTCGGCATCGGGATGAACACCGACCACACGCTCGAAGAGGTCGGCCAGCAGTTCAGCGTGACCCGCGAACGCATCCGCCAGATCGAGGCCAAGGCGCTGCGCAAGCTCAAGCACCCGTCGCGGAGCCGCAAGCTGCGGTCCTTCCTCGACCAATAGACCCCGGAGGACGGCGCATGTCACTGTTGTCACGGCTTTTCGGCGGCAAATCCGGGGGCGATGCGCCCGCATCCTCCGGCCCTGCCGAGGAGTACAAGGGCTATGCGATCACGCCCGCGCCGATCCAGTCGGGCGGGCAGTATCGTGTGGCGGCGCGGATCGAGAAAACCATCGACGGCACGCTGCGCACACACAGCCTGACCCGCGCCGACACGATGGCCTCGCAAGAGGATGCGATGGCCATTTCGCTGGCCAAGGCCAAGCAGGTGATCGACGAACAGGGCGACCGGATTTTTCAGATCTAGCGGGGCGCAACTGTCATGACATCGGCCCAAACCGCGCCTGTCCACGTCCTGTGGACCGGTGGCTGGGATTCGTCCTGGCGGGTGCTCGACCTCGCGCTGAACCAGCGGCGCGCGGTGCAGCCGCATTATGTCCGCCGTGACGCGCGCAAATCGAACGCGCATGAGCTTGCGGCGATGGCGGCAATCCGTGCCTCCGTGCTGCGGCGCCATGGGGCCGAGGCGGCGGGGCGCATCGCGCCGCTGATCGTGGGCGAATATGATACGCTCGACATCCCGCCGCAGTTGCGCGACTGGCATCAGGCGCTGCGGGCGCATTACGACCTGTCGCAGCAATATATCTTTCTGCATGCCTATGCGCAGGTGGCCGGGATCGCTGCGCTCGAACTGGGCGTCGTGCGCAGCGACACGCTGACCGATTTCCTCATGCCCTATCTGCGGGCCGATGCCGAGGGCTGGGCGCTGGCCCCCACCCCGGCACTGCCCGCGATGGAGCTGTTCCGCCCGTTCCGCTTTGCCTTGCTCGACGTGACCAAGCCCGAGATCACCCGGCTGGCGGTGCGATCAGGCTGTCTGGGCGAATTGCGTCTGACGCATTTCTGCGCCAACCCCGGCCCCGGCGGCCGCCCCTGCGGCAAGTGCTATCCGTGCAAGCAGACCGTCGCGCAGGGGCTGGGCTGGCGGATGCCCCTGGGCCAGCGGCTGCGCCGGCTGCCGGTGGTGGGACCATGGGTGGGCCCGGTTGCGCAGGCATTGCGCAAGGCCGGGATCAGGCGCTAGCGGGCAGCACCGCCATTTCGGTGCAGGTGGGCGCGGGCAGGCTCTGCCCCAGCGCCGCGTCGAAATCGGCCTGCACCTGCGCGAGCAGGGCCGCGGGCACCGCCTTCCACGCGGCGCGACTGTCCCAGCGGATGATGAGGTGCAGCGCCTCCGGGTCGGCGGCATCCCGCCAGGTTTCCTTGCCGATATAGCCGGGATGGCGCGACAGGGCCGCCGTCCAGATCTTGTCATCGAGCGCGAGAAACCGCGCCTGAAGCGCGACCGGCACCCGGTAGGACAGCCATTCGATCACCATTTGCAACTCCTTGCGCGGTCAACCTGCGGTATTTTCTGCCACGGCAACCGGCCTGCGGCAATGCGTCCTGAGTCCCGCCCGCCACAGATTGCCCCCTGCATCTGGTGGTCCGAGATTTCCTCTGTGCAACAATTTGGCCTCTGCCTATAGTCTTGTGGACAACGGGGGGGCACACCCCCGGACCAGAGGCAGGCCAGATCAGAACGAGGATACATCCATGCGTTGTCCCTTTTGCGGAAACGTCGATACACAGGTCAAGGACAGTCGTCCGGCCGAGGACCATGTCGCGATCCGGCGGCGGCGGTTCTGCCCGGCCTGCGGGGGCCGTTTCACCACCTATGAGCGGGTGCAGCTGCGCGATCTGGTGGTCATAAAATCGAATGGCCGGCGTGAGGAGTTTGACCGTGACAAGCTCGAACGGTCGATCCGCATCGCGCTGCAAAAACGCCCGGTCGAACCCGAGCGGATGGACCAGATGATCTCGGGCATCGTGCGGCGGCTGGAAAGCCTGGGAGAGACCGACATCCACAGCCACCAGATCGGCGAGATCGTGATGGAGAGCCTGGCGCGGATCGACACCGTGGCCTATGTGCGTTTTGCCAGCGTTTACATGAACTTCCAGGCGGTGGGCGACTTTGACAAGTTCATGAGCGAGTTGCGGCCCAACGCCAAAACCGAGACGTGAGCACAGACGACACCCGCCATATGGCGCATGCGCTGGCGCTCGGGCGGCGGGGCATGGGCCGGGTCTGGCCCAATCCGGCCGTGGGCTGCGTGATCGTGCGGGACGATGTGATCCTCGGGCGCGGCTGGACGGCCGAGGGCGGCCGCCCCCATGCAGAGACGCAGGCGCTGGCGCAGGCGGGCCATGCCGCGCGCGGCGCCACAGCCTATGTCACGCTCGAGCCCTGCGCGCATCACGGGAAAACCCCGCCATGTGCCCAGGCGCTGATCGCCGCGGGCGTGGCGCGGGTGGTGGTGGCGACCGGCGACCCTGACCCCCGCGTCGCCGGGCGCGGTGTCGCGATGCTTTGCGCGGCGGGCATCGCCGTGACCGAAGGGGTGCTGGCGGCGCAGGCGCGTGCCGATCACGCGGGGTTTCTGCTGCGCGTGACGCAGGGGCGGCCGTTTGTGACGCTCAAGCTCGCTCTCACGCTCGACGGGCGGATCGCGACGCGAACCGGCGAAAGCCGCTGGATCACGGGGCCACAGGCGCGGCGGATGGTGCACATGATGCGGGCGCGCCATGACGCGGTCATGATCGGCGCGGGCACGGCGCGGGCGGATGACCCGTCGCTGACCGTGCGCGACCTCGGCCTGACGCGCCAACCGGTGCGGGTGGTGCTGGCGGCAGGGCTCGATCTGCCGCGCGACGGCGCGCTGGCGCGCACGGCGCGCGAGGTGCCGCTGTGGCTGTGCCATGATGCGGCGGTGGACGGGGCCGAATGGGCGGCGCGGGGGGCAGAGCTTTTGCCTTGCGCGATGGCGGACGGACGGCTCGACCCGGCCGCGGTGCTGGCGGCGCTGGGCGCGCGCGGGATCACGCGGGTGTTTTGCGAAGGCGGCGGCGCGTTGGCCGCGTCACTCTTGCGCGCCGGGCTGGTCGATGCGCTCGAGGTGTTCGGCGCGGGCGTGATGATCGGGGCCGAGGGCGTGCCGGGGATCGGCGCGCTGGGCCTCGTCCGGTTGACCGATGCCCGGCGCTGGGACTTGCGCGCTGTGCGGCCTCTGGGCCCGGATGTCTGGCAAAGCTGGGTGGCGCATCGCAGTTGAGCGCCCCCGGGGCTCTGCCCCGGACCCCGGGATATTTATGGCCAAAAGATGCTGAGCCGCCTGCGAGGGGCTGCGCTCACGCGACCTCTTGCAGGCGGTTGCGCGGTGTGATGCCCAGCGCGTGGCACACGTCGCGGGTCAGTTCGGGGCGGTTGAGCGTGTAGAAATGCAGATGCTCGACGCCCCCTTGCAGCAGGTTGTCGCAAAGCTGCGTGGCGACCGCCGTGGCGAGCAGATCGGCGTTGCCGTCGCGCGTGGCATTGTCAAAGGCGGTCGCGAGCGTCTGCGGAATGGAGGTGCCGCACATGGCCGCGAATTTGCGCGCGCCGGCCCAATTCTCGATCGGCAGGATGCCCGGGATGATCGGCGCGGTGATGCCGGCGGCGGCGCAGGCGTCGCGAAACCGGAAGAAGGTGTCGGCCTGAAAGAAGAACTGGGTGATCGCCGATGACGCGCCCGCGTCGATCTTGCGTTTGAGGTGGTCGATGTCGGCCTTCTGGTCTGCGGCTTCGGGGTGTTTTTCAGGGTAGGCGCCGACGCGGATCGTGAACTTGCCGGTTTCGGCGAGCGCCGCGACCAGATCGACGGAGCCCGCGAAACCCTCGGGATGGGGAGTGAAGCCGCCCGCGCCCTTGGGCGGATCACCGCGCAGCGCCACGATCTCGGTCACGCCGACCTGCGCGTAACCCTCTGCAATGGCGAGGGTTTCAGCGCGCGTGGCATTGACGCAGGTCAGGTGGGCGGCGACGGTCAGGCCGGATGTCTTGTGGATCGTGCCCACCGCTTCATGCGTCAGCGTGCGCGTCGTGCCGCCGGCACCGTAGGTGACCGAGACGAAGGCCGGGTCGAGCGGCGCCAGCGTCTGCACGCAGTCCCACAGGCGGAACGAGCCTTCGAGGTTCTTGGGCGGGAAAAACTCAAAGCTGACTGTGGGGCGGGACATGGGGCGATCCTTTTTGGTTGGGCCCTTGTTCCACAGCGCCGCGCGTGAGACAAATTCATAACTCTCACCACGATCATGAGGCGCGTTCACATGCATATCGAGTTTCGCCATCTGCGCACGATCAAGGCGATCCATGATACCGGCGGGCTGGCGCGGGCCGCGGACAGCCTCAACATCACGCAATCGGCGCTGAGCCATCAGATCAAGGGGATCGAGGATCAGGCGGGGGTCGAGCTGTTCGTGCGCCGGTCCAAACCGCTCAGGCTTTCGGCGGCGGGGATGCGCCTGCTGGCGGCGGCCGAGGCGATCCTGCCGCAGGTCGCGGCGCTGGAGGCCGAATTCGCAGGGCTGGTGCTGGGCAGCGCGGGGCGGCTGCACATCGCCATCGAATGCCACGCCTGTTTCGAATGGCTGTTTCCGGTGCTCGAGGCGTTTCGCAAGGCCTGGCCCGAGGTCGATGTCGATATCCGCCCCGGCCTCGCCTTTGACGCGCTGCCCGCGCTGCGGCGCGAGGAGGTGGATATCGTCATCTCCTCCGACCCCGAAACGCTGCCTGACACCGATTTCACCCCGCTGTTCGATTATGAACCTGTCTTTGTCGCCTCATCGCAGAATCCGCTGGCCGACAAGGCAGTGATCGAGGCCGAGGATTTTCGTGGCCAGACGCTGATCACCTATCCGGTGGACCGGGCGCGGCTCGACGTGTTCTCGCAACTGCTGACGCCGGCCAAGGTCGAGCCTGCCGCGATCCGGCAGGTGGAACTCACGGCGGTGATCCTTCTGCTCGTGGCGTCGAACCGGGGGGTGGCGGTGCTGCCCGACTGGGTGGTGCGGCAGGTGCGCTACAATTCGGATTATGTGACGCGGCCACTGACGGCCAGGGGGATCACGCGGCGGCTTTATGCCGCGACGCGGGCCGAGGACACGGCGCGCCCCTTCATGGCGCATCTGATCCGCCTCGCGCGGCAGGAGGCGGTCAAGCTGCAGCGGGGTTAGGGGCCTAGCCCAGACCTTGCCCAGACCTTGCCCAGACCTTGCCCAGACCTCGCCCAGACCTAGCCCAGACCTAGCCCAGGCCCAGTGCCAGAGGCGTGGGCGGACCCCGCGTCGCCTCGGCAAAGAGCAGCACCTCGACCTCCTCAAAGGGCAGGGCGCGTCCGAACAGATAGCCCTGCGCGATCCGGCAGCCGAGGCCGAGCAGGTGATGCTTTTGCGCCTCGTTCTCGACCCCCTCGGCGATGACCTGCACGCCAAGCCCCTGCGCGATGCCCAGGAGCCCGGCGACCAGCACCTCGGCCGCGCGTTCACGACCCAGACCCGCGACAAAGCTGGTGTCGATCTTGAGCTCGTCGAATTCGAGCTGGCGCAGGTGCTGGAAACTGGCAAAGCCGGTGCCGAAATCGTCAAGCGAGATGCGCACGCCGGCGCGGCGGAAATGGGCGATGCTGTCCTGCATGATGTCGCCCGCGCGGGCGATGAACACATCCTCGGTGATCTCGAAGGTGATGTACCGCGCGGCGGCGGGATGCGAGATCAACAACATGTCGAGGTCGTGCCGGCCGCTCTGGGTGGCGAGCGTCACCTCGGGGATGTTGATCGAGATCTGTCCGGGCGTGAGCCCCTCGGCCATGAGCCGCTCAATGTCGGCGAGCACATGCCGTGCGACATGGCTGACAAAATCGCCTTGCAAGCCCAACTCGTTGATCTGGGGCAGGAAATCACCGGGCATCAGAAGGCCGCGCTGCGGATGGACCCAGCGCGACAGGGCCTCGAAGCCGCAGACGGCCCCGCTGTCGAGCAGGACCTTGGGCTGGTAGAACGGTCGTATCTCGCCGCGCGCGAAAGCTTCGAGGATGCGTTGGCGGTCATCCAGGCTGAGGCGCGGCGCGAAACTGTGTGGATCAAAGAGGATCACACGGCGCCCGGCATCGCCTTTGGCACGGTACATCGCCTGATCGGCGGCCGCACACAGGCCCGAGACGCTGTCCTCTCCGACCCCGGTCAGGCCGACGCCGACGCTCGCCATGATCCGCAGCGCCCGTTCGCCATAGATGATGGGCTCGTCCACCGCTGCGGCGATCTGATGCGCCAGCCGCATGGCGGCGCGGTCCGAGGTGAGCATCGGCATGGCGATGGCAAATTCGTCCCCCCCCAGCCGCGCCGCGACGCCGCCGACCCCGGTCAGGTTGCGCAGGCGTGACGCGATGCTCGTCAGCACCTTGTCACCGGCGGCGTGGCTGTAGGTGTCGTTGATCGGTTTGAACCCGTCGAGGTCGAGCAGAAAGACCCCGACATGCTGCCCCTGTTCGCGCGCCGCCAGCATCGCCGCCAGTGCCTCGTCAAAAGCCTGCCGGTTGAGCAGCCCGGTGAGACCGTCATGGCGGGTCATGTGTTCGAGGGCTTGCAGCCGCGCATTGGCCTCGGCCCGCGCCGACCCAAGCGCGCGCTGGGTATCCTTTTGCTGGTTCAGCGTTTCGACCGTGTTGCTGGCATAGACCAGCATCAGCGCCGCGACGAGCAGCCATTCCGTCATGTCGTTGACCGCGAAGTTGCTCAAGGACGCCGTCACGATCACCAGCAATGCGGTGAAGAAACCGGGGATCATCTGGCTCCAGTTGTACAAAGGTAGGGCGACGAAGGTGTTGGAAATATGGACGAAAACGCCGAACATCCACATGAACCCGCCTAGCAGCAGCGCGACCGAGGATTGCTGGGCGAGGATCACCGAAGGCATCAGGTAGGCCATGGTGGACATGGCGTTGGTGATCCAGACCGTGCCGATCAGGCCCCAGCGGTAATCATCCTCCCGGTCGGGCGCGAGGCGGTTGCAGATCGAGACGATGATCTCGGTCAGCACGATGGCGATGGCCGCGGCCAGAACCGAGAGCCGCGCGCCGCCATACCAGCAGATCGCAAAGATCATCACTGTTGCAGATACACGTTTTGCGCGGTCGCGCATCGTGATGTGCAACACGATCCGCGTCTGGTGCTGGAGCGTGGCAAGAAGGTGGTCTTTGTGAAACACCGGCGTGCAGAGCCTCGTGTGGATTTCACTGACAATGACAGGGCGACCACCAACAATGGCTTAACCAAATACGGCCGGGCCATGGCAAGTCGTGCAAAGTTTAGCTACTTTGCGCCCGCGCTCTTGCCGCCTGCGCCCCTTGTTCCCGCGGGCGCGCTGGCCTATACGCCCCCCCTGACCCAAGGCAGGAGGCCGCGATGGCTGGCAGTGCGAATCTCAACGTCATGATGAAGACCGCCCGCAAGGCGGGGCGCGCATTGCTCAAGGATTTCGGCGAGGTCGAGCAGCTTCAGGTGTCGGCCAAGGGGCCCGGCGACTTTGTCAGCCGTGCCGACCGCGAGGCGGAAAAGACCATCCGCGAGGCACTGATGGAGGCCCGGCCGACCTATGGTTTCCTTGGCGAAGAGGGCAGCCTGATCGAAGGCGAGGATCCGACGCGCCGCTGGATCGTGGACCCGCTGGATGGCACCACGAACTTTCTGCACGGCCTGCCGCATTGGGCGGTGTCGATCGCTCTGGAACACAAGGGGCAGGTGGTCGCGGGTGTGATCTATGACCCGGTCAAGGACGAGATGTTCTACGCCGAAAAAGGCGAGGGTGCCTGGATGAACGAAAGCCGCCTGCGCGTGTCCGGGCGGCGGCGCATGATCGAGTGCATCTTTGCCACCGGCCTGCCTTTTGGCGGCCGCCCCGACCTGCCCGAAACCATCACCGATCTCGCCCGCCTGCTGCCCGCCTGCGCGGGGGTGCGGCGCTGGGGGGCGGCGGCACTCGACCTCGCCTATGTGGCGGCGGGGCGGTATGAGGGGTTCTGGGAGCGGGGCCTGCACGCCTGGGACATGGCGGCGGGCCTGGTGATCGTGCGCGAGGCCGGCGGCTTTGTCGAGCCGCTGGTGCCGGGCGCCGACATCCTGTCCTCGGGCGGGGTGATCTGCGCCAACGAGCCGATGTTCGAACCCTTTGCAAAGATCATCCGCCGGGGCTGACCGCTAGCGCCGCCGCCGCACCTGCGGGATGCGCGAGAGGGCATAGGTCGCCTCGGGGTTGGCTGGGTGGCCATGCGTGCGCGCCCAGAAGCCAAAGCCGCCGCGCCGCAGCCAGAGCGGCAGCGCCAGCACGATCCCGATCACGAATCCGCCCGCATGGGCCCAATAGGCCACCCCGCCGGTGAGCGGGTCCGCCCCCACCCCGTTGACCAGTTGCAGCGCGAACCACAGGCCCAGCATCAGCCAGGCCGGCACCGGGATCACCCGGACGATGACGATCAGAAAGATCAGCACATCGACACGCGATTTCGGGAACATCAGCAGATAGGCCCCCATCACCCCCGCGATGGCGCCCGAGGCGCCGATGGTGGGCACCGGCGACCATGGCGCGGTCACCCATTGCGCAAGCCCCGCGCCCACCCCCGCGACGAGGTAGAACAGCAGAAACCCGCCATGCCCCATCTCATCCTCGAGGTTGTCGCCGAATATCCACAGGAACAGCATGTTGCCCGCCAGATGCATCAGATCGCCATGCACAAAGGTCGAGGTCACCAGCGAGAGGTAATTCTCGCCATTGCTGATCCGCGCGGGCACCATCGCATAGGTGGTGTAGAAGTCGATCAGCTCGCGCTCGGTCGTGATGAGCACCATGCCCGCCAGATGCACGGCGATATTGGCCGCCATCAGCAGCCAGGTGACCCAGGCCAGCCGGGTCGAAGGGTTATGGTCGCGGATCGGGATCATGACGGCCACGCTGGGCCAAGCCCGGGGGCCGGTCAAGAGCCCGCGCGCCGGTCAGCCGCCGACCTGTGCCAGCAGCGCCGCATTGCCGCCGGCTGCGGTGGTGTCGATGCAGACGTGGCGTTCGTGCAGCGCATGGGCGGTGTCGGGCATCCCCGTCACCAGCGGCAGGATCGGGCCGGGGCGGGCCGCAAGCGCCGCCTCGATCGCCCGTCCGGTGGCGGCGTCGCCCCACCAGAGCACGCCTGACATCGGCGCCAGCGCGGTGAGCATGTCGGGCGGCAGCGCGCCGTCGGCCGCAACGGCGATGCCGCCGAGGGCGGTGACAGCCGCCGCCTGCGCCTGCGCCGCCTCGCGCCCCGGCCCCATGCACAGCAGCGGGCCGCGCGGGGTGAGGCTCAGGCGGTTCGATTCGCCCGTGGGGCCGGGCAGGTCCAGCGGCGCGGGGGGGGCCATGGTCGCGTGGGCTGCGCGCAGGCGATGGGCGAGTGCCGCTGCATCGGCCGGGCCCGGCCAGTCCTTGCCCGCCAGCGGGGCCGGCGCGGCACGCAGGCGCGGCAGGTAGAACGGCCCGCCCGCCTTGGGCCCGGTGCCCGACAGCCCCTCGCCGCCAAAGGGCTGGCTGCCCACCACGGCGCCGATCTGGTTGCGGTTGACGTAGATGTTGCCGGCATGGACGCGGTCCACCACCGTCTGCACCCGGTCGTCGATCCGGGTGTGCAGGCCGAAGGTGAGGCCATAGCCGGTCGCGTTGATCGCCGCGATCACGGCGTCGAGATCCTCGGCCCGGAAGGTCGCGACATGCAGCACAGGACCGAACACTTCGCGCGCGAGGTCGGCTATGCCGTCGATGCGGATGACGGTCGGAGCGATGAAATGGCCTTTGGCGGGGGCGGCCAGCGCATGCAGGATGCGCCCCTCGGCGCGGGCCTGCGCGATATGGGCGGCGATGCTGGCCTGCGCGGCCGCGTCGATCACCGGGCCGAAATCCGTGGCGAGATCCCAGGGGTCGCCACCGCGCAACTCGTCCATCGCGCCCTTGAGCATTTTCATCAGCTTCTCGGCGATGTCCTCTTGCACATAAAGGCAGCGCAGGGCCGAACAGCGCTGCCCGGCAGAGCGGAAGGCGGCGTTGACGATGTCGCGCACCGCGTGTTCGGGCAGCGCGGTGCTGTCCACGATCATCGCGTTGATGCCGCCGGTCTCGGCGATCAGCGGCGTGCCGGGGGCGCAATGCGCGGCCATGCTGGCGCGGATCTTTTGCGCGGTGGCGGTCGATCCGGTGAACACCACGCCGCCGATGCGCGGGTCGGCGGTGAGTGCCGCGCCCACCGCGCCGCCGCCGGGCAGCAGTTGCAGCGCGCTCACGGGCACGCCGGCGGCATGCAGCAGTTCGACCGCGCGCATGGCGATGAGCGGCGTCTGTTCGGCCGGTTTGGCGAGCACGGCATTGCCGGTGGCCAGCGCCGCCGCGATCTGGCCGGTGAAGATGGCGAGCGGAAAGTTCCAGGGGCTGATGCAGGTGACGATCCCGCGCGGGGTGCTGTCAGCGGCGGTCTCGGCCTGCGCCGCGTAATAGCGCAGGAAATCCACCGCCTCGCGCAGTTCGCCCACCGCATCGGGCAGCGTCTTGCCGGCCTCGCGGGCGAGCAGGGCGTAAAGCGCGGGCGCGTGGGCCTCATAGGCGTCGGCGGCGGCCCGCAGGGTGGCGGTGCGGCCGGCAAGCGGCGCGTCCCAGGGGGCGGCGCCGTCGAGCGCTGCGGCGATATCCGCGGGCCGGGCCTCGATCACGGTGCCGGGGCTGTCGGTGGTGGCGGCGGGATTGACCACGGCGCGCGGCGCGGCGGTGGTGATGTCGGCATTCGAGTATTTGGGGCACAGAGAAATCAGCGGTCGTGCCGCCCAGGTGCGGGTCCGGTGGGGGGCGCGGCCTGCCTCGATGGCGGTGAGGGTGGGCGCATGGGTGAGGTCGCGGCCGGCGGAGTTCTGCCTGTCGGCAAAGAGGTCGGGCGCGCGGGGCAATGTGGGGCCGTCGCGCAGCGCCTCCCAGGGGTCGGCGGCGACAGTCTCTGGCGGCACGCTGGCATCGACGATCTGGTTGACGAAGCTCGAATTGGCGCCGTTTTCCAGCAGGCGGCGCACGAGATAGGCGAGCAGGTCCTCATGTGCGCCGACGGGGGCGTAGATGCGGCAGCGGGTGGCTTCGGATTTCAGCACGAGGTCGTGCAGCGTCTCGCCCATCCCGTGCAGGCGCTGGAATTCGTAGGCGTCGCGTGTCAGGCCCATCGCGGCCGCCATGTGCAGCACGCCCGCGACGGTATGCGCGTTATGTGTGGCGAACTGGGGATAGATGCGGTCTGTGTGCGACAGCAGCTTGCGGGCATTCGCGAGATAGCTGATGTCGGTGGCCTGCTTGCGGGTGAACACCGGAAAGCCGTCCATCCCCTCGACCTGCGCGCGCTTGATCTCGGCGTCCCAATAGGCGCCCTTGACCAGCCGCACCATGATCTTGCGGTCGAGCCGCGTGGCGGTGGCGTGCAGCCAGTCGATCACCAGCCCGGCGCGCTGACCATAGGCCTGCACCACCACGCCGAACCCGTCCCACCCTTTGAGCGAGGGGTCGGACAGGACCGCTTCGATCACGTCGAGCGAGAGCGCCAGGCGGTCGGCCTCTTCGGCGTCGATGTTGAAGCCCATGCCGGCGGATTTCGCCAGCAGCGCGAGGGCTATGACGCGCGGCACGAGTTCCGTCATCACCCGGGCCCTTTGCGCGACCTCGTAGCGGGGGTGCAGGGCCGAGAGCTTGACCGAGATGCCGGGGTTCTGTGCCACCGATCCATGGGTGCAATGCGCCGCGATGGCGCTGATCGCGCGGGAATAGCTCAGGTGGTAGGCGCGCGCGTCGGCCTCGGTGCGGGCGGCCTCGCCCAGCATGTCGTAGCTGTAGGTAAACCCCTGCGCCTGGCGGGTTGCCGCGCGCTTCATCGCTGTCGTGATCGTCTCGCCCAGCACGAACTGGCGGCCCATCTCGCGCATCGCGCGGGCGACGGCGGCGCGGATCACCGGTTCGCCCAGCCGTTTGAGCGCGCCGCGCAGCGCGCCGGTGAGGCCGGGCCTGTCGTCGTCCAGCACGCGGCCGGTCAGCAGCAGCGCCCAGGTCGAGGCATTGACCAGCGAGGAGGCCGACCGGCCCAGATGCCGGCCCCAGTCGGATGGCGCGATCTTGTCCTCGATCAGCGCGTCGATCGTATCCGCGTCGGGCACCCGCAAGAGCGCCTCTGCAAGGCACATCAGCGCGATCCCTTCGTCGGTCGAAAGCCCGTATTCGGCGAGAAACACCTCCATCAATCCGGGGTCCGCGGCGGTGCGGATGTCGCGCACGAGGCCCGCCGCGCGGGCGACGATGGCCCTGCGGTCGGCAGGGGTGAGGGCGGCTGTTTCGGTCAGCCGGGCGAGGACCGGCGCCTCGGCGGCATAGATATCGGCGTCGATCCGGGCGCGCAGGGTATCGGTGGGCATGGCTGTCCTCATCTCGTTTGCCCCATCATAGCGCAAGATTGCAGGGAGTTTCGCCTGCTGTTATGGCTGGATGCGGGACGATGGATCGAATTGCGGGGTAATGGCGTGACGCTCGGACTGGATGACCTTGATCGCTTTGATCGCAAGATACTCGATGTGATGGCTGTCGAGGGGCGGATTTCGGTCACCGAACTTGCCCGTCGCATCGGCCTGTCGAAAAGCCCGACGCAGGCGCGGCTCAAGCGGCTCGAGGATCAGGGCGTGATCCGCGGCTATCGCGCGCTCTTTGACCCGATCCGGCTGGGGCGCGACCATGTCGCCTTTGTCGAGATCAAGCTCAGCGACACGCGCGAGGCCGCGCTCGCCGCCTTCAACGCGGCCGTGATGAAGGTGCCCGAGATCGAGCAATGCCACATGATCGCCGGCGCCTTCGACTATCTGCTCAAGGTGCGCACGGCGAGCATGGCGGGCTACCGCGCGGTGCTGGCGGAAAAGGTGTCGCAACTGCCGCACCTGGCGAGCACATCGACCTATGTGGCGATGCAGGCGGTCAAGGAGGAAGGGTTGGGCGCGGCCCTCGCCACGGGCTGACTTGACGCGCGCGGTTTTCGCTCCACACTTCTGCTCATGCGGGTTCTGTGGATCATCCTCTCTCTGGCGGCGAGCGGCGCTGTGGCACAGCAGGACATCTGCCCGCCCGCGCCCGACCATGCCGCGCAACGTGCCGGGCTGATGCGCGATCTGGCCGTGTCGCGCGATGCGACCGAGGCGGGGATCATCGCGGGGTTTCTGTGGCAACTGTGGACCGATGCGCCCGACGCGCAGGCGCAGGAATGGCTTGACGAGGGGATGGAGCGGCGGCGGGTGTTTGACCTGACCGGGTCGCGCGCGGTGCTCGATGCCTTGGTGGACTATTGCCCCGATTATGCCGAGGGCTGGAACCAGCGGGCCTTTTCTGCCTTTCTCGCGCAGGATTATGCGGCCGCGCTGGCCGACCTCGACCGGGCGCTCGCGCTGATGCCCGACCATGTCGCGGCGCTGTCGGGCAAGGCGCTCACGCTGATCGGGTTGGGCCGCGACGCCGAGGCGCAGGAGGTGCTGCGCGCGGCGCTGCGGCTCAACCCCTGGCTGGCAGAGCGCGCGCTGCTGCGCGACCCGCCGGGGCAGGATATCTGAGCGGGAGTTGCCGCTTTACCCCGCCGCCCGCTTGGCTATGGTCCCAGCGCGGGCCCGCGTGGTGGAATGGTAGACATCAGGGACTTAAAATCCCTTGGCCGCAAGGCCGTGCGGGTTCGAGTCCCGCCGCGGGTACCAGAACAGGCTGCAAAATAGCCCTGATCCGGGCACAGTTTGTTCACTCTTTCCGCCTAGCCTCTTCGAAAACCGGCGGAGGGGCATATGGTCAGACATCTTGTGGCAATGGTGCTGGGGTTGCTCATGGCCGTCGTGGCATCCACACCCACACAGGCACAGAAGGCGGGCCTGGGCGCGTGGGAAAACCCGCGCATGACCATGCTGGAATGGATCGAGGATACCGAGGGGCTGGGCTGGTATTACACCTGGCGGCCCGACCAGATGTGGCATGCTGGCGGGCAGCGGCGCTCTGTCGAATTCGTGCCGATGATCTGGGGCCGCGACGATGTGGGCAAGCCGATCCTGTCGGCGTTGCGCCCGACGCATCTGTTGGGCTTCAACGAACCCGACGGGCGGCGCGACGGGCAGTCCAACATGTCGGTCGAAGAGGCGATCGCGCTCTGGCCCCGGCTCGAGGCCTATGGGCTGCGGCTGGGCAGCCCGGCCACGACAGACGGGCAGACGCTGGGGCGCAATTCCTGGCTGGGCCGGTTCATGGCGCAGGCCGATGCGCGCGGTCTGCGGGTCGATTTCGTCGCCGTGCACTACTATTCCGCCAATGGCGATGTGGCGCATTTCGAACGGTTCCTTACCGATGTGTATCGCGCCTATGGCCGCCCGATCTGGGTGACGGAATATGCGCGCATCGACTGGAACCGCCCCGGTGCCGTGACCTATGAACAGAACGCGGCCTTTGCACAGGCGGCCATCCCCATGCTCGAACGTTTGCCCTTTGTGGAACGCCACGCCTGGTTCGCCGCCAACCCGTTCGACTGGGGCGGGCGTGCCCTGCGGCTCAACATTGTGGACGACAATCTGCGGCTGACCACGCTGGGGGCTGCCTTTGTGCGGGTGATCGAACAGCGCGGCTGGATGTCGGTGGCCGCGGCCGGGGGGGCGACGCGGACCGAATAGCGGCTACAGGCCGAATTCGGCCCGGATCGCGGCGCTGTGAGCCCCGACCGGGGGCGCGGCGCGGTCCATTGCCGGGCGCGCGCCGTCGATGCGCAGCGGCGCGCGGGTGGTGCGGAGCCGGATGTCGTCACCCCGTGTGAGCGTTTGCAGCATGTCGAGCCGCGCAAAGCCGTCCGACGCCAGCAGCGCCGGCCAGTCGAGCACCTGCGCGCACCAGATATCGGAGGGCTCGAGGATCGCCAGCCATTGCGCGACGGGCGCGGTGGACACGCGTGCGGCGATGATCGCCCTGATCGTGTCGCGCGCGGTGAACCATGCGGCAGGATCATCGCGCCAGGGCGCCAGCGCGGGCAGGTCGAGCAGGTCGGCCAGACGGCCCAGCGGTGTCATGGCAATGGCAAGGTGGCCGTCCCGCGCGGCATAGACGCCATAGGGCGCGGACAGGTAGGCATGCGCGCTGCCCTGTGCCGCGCGGACGGGCCGGCGACCGCCGTCATTCAGATGCGTGGTGAGCACCTCGAATTGCAGGTCGATCAGCACTTCGAGCAGCGAGGTCTCTACATGCGCACCGCGCCCCGTCACGCCGCGCCTCACCAGCGCGGCGAGGATGCCCTGCGCCAGCACCGCCCCGGCCGCCATATCGGCCACGGCGAGGCCCATCGGCACCGGCCCCTGGCCCGCGTCACCCGTCAGCCACATCAGCCCGGACCGGGCCTGCGCCAGCAGGTCCTGCCCCGGCAGATGCGCCCAGGGCCCGTCGGCCCCGTAGCCGCTGATCGTGCCCAGCACCAGGCGCGGGTTCAGCGCCCGCAGCGCCGCGGGGGCAAGCCCCAGCCGCTCCAGCACCCCGGGGCGGAAATTGGCGACCAGCACATCGGCCTGCGCAATCAGCGCCCGCAACGCGGTCAGGTCATCGGGCGCCTTGAGGTCAAGCGCGAGGCTCTCCTTGCCGCGGTTGATCGCGTGGAACAGCGTCGAATCGCCACCGATCTCCGTGTCGGACAGATAGAGCCGCCGGGTCAGGTCGCCGCCGTCGGGCCGTTCGACCTTGATCACCCGCGCGCCAAGATCCCCGAGCCGCAGGCAGCAGGACGGGCCGGAGAGGAATTGGCTGAGGTCGAGCACAACGAGCCCTGCAAGTGGCGGGCCATCCGGGTCGGGCGTTGTGGAAGAAGGCATGGGCAACCGCGAACATTTCGTATGTGAATGATGTTTTCACAGATAGAATTGGTTTTCAAGTCGTGTCGTCAGGCGGTTGTGCCTTTGGGCTTTCATATGTGAAATGGGGCGATCGGGATAGGGGGACTTCATGAGCCAAACGGATGACTTGCCGCAAGCCGCCGGTCAGAAATACACCGCACCGGCGCTGGAAAAGGGGCTCGACATCATCGAACTTCTGTCCACCGAGGGCGGCGGCCTGATGCAGACCGACATCGCCCGCAGGCTCAACCGCTCGGTGAGCGAGATTTTCCGCATGCTCGTGGTGCTGCAGGCGCGCGGCTATGTGCAACTCGATCCCGATAGCGACCGCTATGTGCTCACCACGCGGCTGTTCGAGGTCGCGCATCGCACGCCGATGGTCAAACGCCTCACCACCGCCGCCGCCCCGGTGATGCAGCGGCTGGTGCGCGGGGCGAACCAGTCGTGTCACCTCGCGATGATCTCGGGCGACAGCGTGATCGTGATCGGGCAGGTGGACAGCCCCGGCAACAATATCATGTCGGTGCGGCTCGGGGCCACGATCGACCTCTGGCGGGCCTCGTCCGGCCGTGTCATCCTCGCCCATGTCGCGCCCGAAGTGCTGGACGAAGCGCTGGCCCATCGCAGCGCCGACGATCCGCGCAGCGAGGCGCAGGTGCGCGCCGAACTCGCCGCGATCCGCGCCACCGGGCATGAGGTGATGGACAGTTTCGTCGCGCGCGGAATCGTCAACATCTCGGCCCCGGTGTTCGACCATTCGGGCGGGCCGGTCGCGGCGCTGACCATCCCCTATCTGCAACGCTATCAGGAGACGCTGCCCTTTGACGATTGCAAGGCGATGCTGCTCGACGCCGCCGCGCAGATCTCCCGCAACCTCGGCGGCGGGGCGCGGTCAGTCCAGGATCAGCGGTTCTGACGGCCGGGTCATGGCGGCAAAGCACGCCTCGACCAGCGCCATCGTCTGATAAGCATCCTCTACTCCCGAAAACAGCGCCGCATCCTCGCCCGCGTCAAAGCGTTGCAGGTTGCGCATCGGGCCCATGAAGGCCTCGACGAACCAGCCGCCGCTCAGCGGCACCTGCACCCAGTCGCCGCCATCCTCGGCCAACCAAAGCTCGTCCGGCTCGCCGCGCGGATAGTCGTACATCACGCCGAGCTTGATCGTGATCGCGCCCCGCGTCCCCTCGATGCGAAAGCTTGCATCCTGCGCGCGCCGGCCGTTCTGGTGGTTGTGGTTGATGCTCATGATACCGCGCAGGGGGGCGTCATAATCGAGGATCACGCTGGTGCGCGTCTGCGCGAAATCGGCGGCGCGCGGGTCGCGCAAGGACCGGGCAAAGACGCCCTTGGGCGTGCCCGCCAGCGCGCGGAGCGTGTCGAGGTAGTGGATCGAATGCACCGCGATCTCGACCCGGTCCATCGGGATCAGGAAGGGGAAAATCTGCCAGGGCGTATAGACGTTCAGATGCACCTCGACCTCGAGCAGATCGCCGATGCGCCCGCTTTCGATGATCTGGCGCGCGGCCATCATCATGGGCGAGAACCGCAATTGAAAGTTCACCGCGGCCTTGAGCCCCTTGTCCCGGCAGATCCGGCGGATGTCGCGCGCGGTGGTCTGATCGGGGCCCATCGGCTTCTGGATCAGCACCGCCGCGCCATCGGGCAGGTGCGGCAGGATGGATGTGATCGCACCCGGCGGCACCGCGATGTCATAGACCACAGCGGTGCCCCGCTGCGTGGCCTCAGCCACGCTCGCATGCACCGTCGCGATGCCCCAGTCCGCCGCCAGCGCCCGCGCCCGCGCAGGCGCGAGGTCGGTGACGCCTTCGACCGTCAGCCCGGCCATGCGGTAGGCCGGCAGATGCGCGTCGCGCACGATGCCGCCCGCGCCGATCAGCACGATGGGTTTGGGTGCGGATGGTGCGGGCCAGTTCTGTTGCCCGTTCTGTTGCCCGTTCTGTTGCCAGTCCATTCACGCGCCCCCCGTCACTGGTGCGCGGCGCTCCGCGAGCAGGATATGTTCGCAATACATCACCGTCTCGCCCCGCTGGTTGCGCGTCTCGACCACTTCGACCACCTGCCCGTGGCCGGGCCGCCTGGGGTCGTCAGCCTTGCGCGCGATGGTCACGGCTGAACGGATCGTATCGCCGATATGCACCGGGCGCGGAAAGCGCAGACGCTCATAGCCATAGGTAAAGGCGCGCGGGTTGATCTCGGTCGCGGTGAGCCCGATGCCGATGGAAAAGGTCATGGTGCCATGCGCGATGCGCTGGCCAAAGGGCTGCGTCGCGCACCATGCCGCGTCCATGTGGTGGGGGAAAAAGTCGCCGGTATGGCCGGCATGGACCACAAAATCCGTCTCGGTGATCGTGCGCCCGGTCGTCTCGCGCACCTCGCCCACGACATAGTCCTCGAAAAAGCGGATGCGTTCCATCTGGCTCTCCTTGTCGCTGACAGTTTCATATACAGAAAAACCTTTGACAAGTGAAAACGGCTGTGCGACCTGTCCGAAGCAAGCCGCAGACCGGGGGGGCAGATGGCCGAGATCGGAGTTCATGCGCGCGGACTGCCCGGGCTGCCCGCCGACCATGCGGCGATCCCGGTCTGGAACGCGGAGAACTGGTTTTTCGAGGATTTCGCACCGGGCGACAGGATCCGCTCGATCCGCCGCACGATCAGTGAGGGCGAATCGATGCTGTTCAACAGCCTCGTGATGGACCACCACCCCTATGTCAGCGATGAGCGCTTCGCGACCGAGGAGGGGCTTTTTGGCAAGCGTCTGGTCGCAGGCGCCTTTGTCTTTTCGCTGGGGTTGGGGCTGGCTGCGACCAACTGTCTGAATTCCTTCAGCTATGGCTATGACCGGCTACGGTTCATCGCGCCGGTGTTCATCGGCGACACGATCTACACGATCCGTGAGAACATGGGCAAAGAGGTGCATGACCTGCGGCAGGGCAAGGTGCGCGTCAGCTATGCGGTGTTCAAGGGCGAGGGCGAACAGGTGCTCTATGCCGAGCATCTGATGACCGCGCTCTACCGCGACCCCGCAGCCTTTGCGGCCGAGGCGGCGGCAAAGGGCGCCGAAAGGCAGGCGCGCCGTGGCTGAGGTGCATCTGCGCGGCATGACATGGGACCACGCGCGGGGCTACGACCCGATGGTGGCGACGTCCTCTGCCTATGGCGCGGCCCATCCCGGCGTCACGATCACCTGGGAAAAGCGGTCATTGCAGGCCTTTGCCGACTTGCCCATCGGGGCGATGTCAGAGGCCTATGACCTGATGGTGATCGACCATCCGCATGTGGGCGAGGTCGCGCGCGGGGGGCAGTTGCTGGCGCTCGACGGGCTGGCGCTTGACGGGCGGGCGCTTGACGGGCGGGCGATTGACGGGCGGGCGCTTGACGGGCGGGGGCTTGA
>JAACUH010000097.1 GCA_009993005.1 Rhodobacterales bacterium | reverse complement strand
GCGCAACTGGTGCAGCGGGCGGATGACATCGACTGGCGCGCGCTCGACGGCATCCGTTCTGTCGGCATCACCGCAGGCGCCAGCGCGCCCGAAGTGCTGGTGGACGAAGTCGTCGCCGCCTTTCGCGCCCGCTATGACGTGACCGAACAGAGCGTCGTGACCGCCGAAGAGAACGTCACCTTCAAGGTGCCCCGCGTGCTGCGCGAGGCGACATGACCGGCATCCCGCGCGCCGCGCTTGGCCTTGGCCTCGCCGGGCTGATCCCGTTTCTCTGGGGCGCGCTGACGGTGTTGCGCCCGGATCTGGCAGCCTGGGGAACGGGCGCGCTGGGGCCGCGTTTTGTCGGGCCCTATGTGCAGCTTTTCTACGGCGCGGTGATCCTGTCCTTCATGTCGGGCGTGCTCTGGGGCTTTGCCACGCGCGCCACAGGCCGGGTCGCGGCAGCGGGTTACGCGCTGTCGGTCATTCCCGCGCTCTGGGCGTTCTTCATGACCGGGGGCGGGCCGGTGGCGGCGGCGATGAACCTGATGGCGGGCTTTGCCGGGCTGTTGCTGCTCGACTGGTTCTTCTGGCGGGCGGGGCTGGCGCCGGCGTGGTGGATGCGGCTGCGCGTCCTGTTGACATCTATCGTCCTTATCAGCCTCTTGCCTGTGGTATTTTGATGCCCGCCCTTTTCGCCTATACCGACGGCGCCTGTTCGGGCAATCCCGGCCCCGGTGGGTGGGGCGCGATCCTGATCGCCCGCGAGGGCGACAGGGTGCTCAAGACCCGCGAGCTGAACGGCGGCGAAGCCCTCACCACCAACAACCGGATGGAACTGCTGGCCGCCATCGCAGCGCTCGAGGCGCTGGAGCGGCCGTCGCAGATCACCGTGGTCACCGACAGCGCCTATGTGAAGGACGGGATCACCAAATGGGTCCACGGCTGGAAGCGCAACGGCTGGACCAAGAAGGGCGGGCTCAAGAATGTCGAGCTCTGGCAGCGGCTGGACGCCGCGGCCGCGCGCCACCGGGTGACATGGGAATGGGTCAAGGGCCACGCCGGCCACCCGCAGAACGAGCGCGCGGACGAGCTTGCGCGCGCGGGGATGGCGCCGTTCAAGCCCGGCGCCGTGGCATGACGCTGCTCGCCGCGCTCGACTATGCCTCGGTCGTCATCTTTGCGCTGACCGGCGCGCTGGTGGCGAGCCGCGCGCAGCTCGACCTTGTCGGCTTTGTCTTTATCGCGAGCCTGACGGCGGTAGGCGGCGGCACGATCCGCGATGTGCTGCTCGACCGCAACCCGGTGTTCTGGGTCGGCCAGCCGCTGTTCATCGGGCTGGCGGCGGGGGCGGCCATCGTGGTGTTCTTTACCGCGCATCTGCTGGAAAGCCGCTATCGCAGCCTCTTGTGGCTCGACGCCTGCGCGCTGGCCGTGGCGGTGCCGGCCGGCGTTGCGGTCGCCGTGGCGCTGGGCCATCCGGCGGCCATCGTGCTCATCATGGGGGTCATCACCGGCTGCCTGGGCGGGCTGATGCGCGACGTGGTCTGCAACGAGGTGCCGCTGGTGCTGAAACAGGGCGAGCTGTATGTCACCTGCGCCTTTGCAGGATCGGGGGCGGCCGTGCTGGTGCTGTGGCTCGGCGGCGCACCGGGCGTGGCGTTGCTGGCCTGCGCGGGCGTCACCTTTGCGCTGCGCGCGGGGAGCCTTGCGCTCGGCTGGCGCCTGCCGGTTTACAAGAGCTTTCCGCCGCGCCAATAGCGCCTCAGACCGGCAGCGCGGTCGTCTGGCGCACGGTGCGCAGCGCAAAGGACGACTGCATCTGCGCCACGCCCGGCAGCGTGGCGAGCGATTTGCGGTGGATGCGCGCGAAATCCTCTGTATCGAGCGCCACGACCTTGAGCAGATAATCCGCCGAACCCGCCATCAGATGGCATTCGAGCACATCGGGCACGCGCGCGACCGCGCGCTCGAATGCCTCGAGCACCTCATCGGCCTGCCCGCTTAGCGTGATCTCGACAAAAACCGTCGTCTGCCGCCCGATCTTGCGCGGGTCGAGCAGCGCCACATAGTCGCGGATATACCCGTCCCGCTCGAGCCGCTGCACGCGGCGGTGACAGGCGGAGGGCGACAGGTTGATCCGCTCGGACAGGTCGGCATTCGACATCCGCCCGGCGCGCTGGAGCACATCGAGGATTCGGCGATCAATGCTGTCGAGGTTCATTTGGCGCAAGATCCTCCCACACTATGCATCTTTGGCGCACAATCCTTCGAATGCGGTGCAGGAATGAGGGACCATTTCCCACCCGATTGCAAGCGTTGCGCCGCATCATCCTGCCACAACGGAGGAGAACGCCATGCATATCGGTTGCCCGAAAGAGATCAAACCACAGGAATTCCGTGTCGGCCTGACACCGGACGCCGCGCGCGAGGCGGTGGTCCACGGCCATACCGTCACGGTCGAGACCAATGCCGGCACCGGCGCGGGCTTTGCCGATGCGGATTACATCGCGGCGGGCGCGCGCATCGCCGGCACCGCGGCCGAGGTCTTTGCCAGCGCCGACATGATCGTCAAGGTCAAGGAGCCGCAGAAGGTCGAGCGCGCGATGCTGCGCGAAGGGCAGGTGCTGTTCACCTACCTGCACCTCGCACCCGATCCGGACCAGACGCGCGACCTCCTGGCATCCGGCGCGACCTGTATCGCCTATGAGACGGTGACGGATGACCGCGGCGGCCTGCCGCTGCTCGCCCCGATGTCCGAGGTCGCCGGAAAGCTGGCGCCGCAAGTGGGCGCCTGGACGCTGCAAAAGGCCAATGGCGGGCGCGGCGTTCTGCTGGGCGGGGTGCCGGGCGTGGCGCCGGGGCGGGTGCTGGTGCTGGGCGGCGGCGTCGTGGGCACCCATGCGGCCAAGGTCGCGGCGGGAATGGGCGCGGATGTGACCGTCCTCGACCGGTCGATCGCGCGGCTGCGCTACCTTGACGACGTGTTCGGCGGCACCTTCAAGAACGGCTTTGCCAGTGCCGGTGCCACGATGGAACTTGCCCGGCAGGCCGACCTCATCATCGGCGCGGTGCTGATCCCCGGTGCGGCGGCGCCCAAGCTGATCCGCCGCGCGCAACTGGCCGAACTCAAGCCCGGCGCGGCGATGGTCGATGTTGCCATCGACCAGGGCGGCTGTTTCGAGACAAGCCATGCGACCACCCATCAAGACCCCGTCTATGAGGTGGACGGCGTGATGCATTACTGCGTGGCCAACATGCCGGGCGCGGTCGCGCGCACCGCGACGCTGGCGCTGGGCAATGCGACGATGCCCTTCATGCTGGCGCTCGCCGACAAGGGCTGGAAGGCCGCCTGCGCCGCCGACCGCCACCTGCTCGCGGGGCTCAATGTCCATGCCGGGCGGCTGACCTATGCGGCCGTGGGCGCGGCGCTGGGGATCGACGTGACAGCACCCGAGGCCGCGCTGGCTCTCTGAGCCACGGAAGATCGCGGCCGCTCCGTTCAGGGCAGGACTGTCACCTGAACGGAGCCTTTTTCGATGTTGTCGCGCCTGTCCCCCTGGTTGTTGTGGCTTCTCATGTCCCTGCCGGCGCTCGGCATCGGGATCGAGGCGCTCGGCGCTGAAAGCAGCCGCGTCTATCACCAGCTGCTGCATCCGACCGGCGAGTTTGCCGCGCGGTTTCTCATCATCTCGCTGATGGCGACGCCGCTGATGATGCTGTTGCGTGGCTGGCGCGGGCCGCGCTGGCTGGTGCGCAACCGGCGCTATTTCGGCGTGGCGGCCTTTGGCTATGCCGCGCTGCATACCGCCTTTTACCTTATGTCCGAGACCTGGGCGCGCGTCGTGGCCGACTTTACCGCGTTCGACATCTGGACCGGCTGGCTGGCCTTTGCCATTTTCCTGCCGCTCGCCGCGACCTCGATGGACTATGCGGTGCGCCGGATGGGCACGGCGTGGAAGCGGCTGCAACGCTGGGTCTATGCCGCCGCGATCCTGACGCTGCTGCATTGGGCGAGCCTGCATGACTGGCGCAGCCCCGAGGCCGCGCTGGTGCAATTCGCGCCGCTCGCCGCGCTGACGCTCTACCGGCTGTGGTGGATTTACCTGCGCCCGCGCCCGCTGCGCGCCGCCTGAAACGCAAAAGGGCCCGCCAGACCGGCGGGCCCTTCGCATCCTGTCACGCCTCTCAGCGCGCCTTGAGCGCGTCGCGGATCTCGGCCAGCAGCTCTTCTGCGGTCGGGCCCTTGGGGGCTTCGGGCGCTGCGGCTTCTTTCTTGGTCGCGGCGTCCTTGATCCTGTTCACACCCTTGACCAGCATGAACACCACAAAGGCGATGATGAGAAAGTTGATCACTGCCGTGATGAAGGCACCATAGGCGAACACCGCCGCCCCGCTGTCACGCGCGGTGGCCAGGCCCGCGCCATCGGCCACAGTGCCCTTGAGCACCAGATACATGTTGCTGAAATCGACCCCGCCCAGGATCAGGCCGATGATCGGGTTGATCAGGTCCGCGACCAGGCTGCTGACGATGGCGGTAAAGGCGGCACCGATGATGATCCCGACGGCAAGGTCCATGACGTTGCCTTTTGCGATGAAATCGCGAAACTCTTTGAGCATTCTGTCCCCACTCCTTGGCTGAAGGCGCGCCGTTCTCATGACGGCTGCGCGCACGCGCACAGTGATAGCCGCTCTGCGGAACAGGTCCATGGGTTTTTTTTGGCCGTTCTCCCCCTTAGCTAGGGGTGTCATCCCTTGTCGCAGAAAGCGCCCCCATGACCGATCTTTCAGCCTTTCCGATCACCGCCCGCTGGCCCGCCGCCGACCCGTCGGTGATCCAGCTTTACAGCTATCCCACGCCCAATGGCGTCAAGATCTCCATCGCGCTCGAAGAGCTGGGCCTGCCCTATGAGGCGCATCGCGTCACGCTGTCCGATGCCGATGTCAAAAGCCCCGCGTTCCTCTCGCTCAACCCCAACAACAAGATCCCCGCGATCATCGACCCCGACGGCCCCGGCGGCGCGCCCATCGGGTTGTTCGAGAGCGGGGCGATCCTGATCTATCTGGCGGAAAAGACCGGCAAGCTGATGGGCACCACCCCGGCTGACAAATACAAGGTCATCCAGTGGCTGATGTTCCAGATGGGCGGCGTCGGGCCGATGTTCGGGCAGATGGGCTTTTTCGTGAAATTCGCCGGGGCCGCCATCGAAGACCCCCGCCCCCGCGACCGCTACATCGCCGAGGCGCGGCGCCTGCTGGCGGTGCTCGAGGGCGAATTGGGCGGGCGCGACTGGATCGCGGGCGCGTTTTCCATCGCCGACATCGCGCTGGCACCCTGGATCAACGGGCTCGACTTCTACGGCGCGCGCCCGCTGGTGGGCTGGGATGACATGCCAAATCTGCAGGCCTACCTCGCGCGGTTCTACGCCCGCCCGGCGGTGGACCGGGGCAAGGTGATCCCCGCGCAATAGGCGCGCAGGGCACGCTGCGTCAGCCGCGCAGCGTGCCGCCCGTGGCCTTGGTCACCTTGTCCACGATCTTGGCGCTCACCGCCTCGATCTCGACCTCTTTCAGCGTCGCGCTCACCGGTTGCAGCCGCACTGTGATGGCGAGCGATTTCTTGCCCTCGCCCAGCGCACCGCCGATGAATTCGTCGAACACGCGGACATCTGCGATCAGCGCCTTGTCGGCCCCGGAGGCGGCATTGACCAGCGTCAGCGCCTCGACCCCGGCATCGACCACAAAGGCAAAGTCACGCTCGACCGCCTGAAGATCCTGCGCGGCAAGCGCGGGGCGCGTGGCCGAGCGCGTGCGTGGCAGCGGCACCTCTTCGGGCCATATGACAAAGGCCATGGCGGGGCCTTTCACATCCATCTCGCGCAGCACCTTGGGGTGCAGTTCGCCAAAGATGCCCAGCACCTTTTTCGGCCCCAGCGTCAGCATCCCGTGCCGCCCCGGATGCCACCAGCCGGCCGCGCCCCGGCTGATCTGCACCTTGGCCGGCGCGCCAATCGCGGCGAGCACCGCCTCGGCATCGGCCTTGGCGTCATAGAGGTCCACGGGCCGCGCGCTGCCATGCACATCCTTGGGCCCGGTTCGCCCGATCAACAGGCCCGTGACCAGCAGATGCTGGTCACCCGGCTCTCCGCCGTGAAAGGCATGGCCGACCTCAAAGAGCGCCATGTCGGCAAAGCCGCGCGCCTGATTGCGCGCGGCGGCGCGCAGGAGGCCGGGCAGCAGCGCGGGGCGCAGGTGGCTCATGTCCGACGCGATGGGGTTCTCCAGCATCGTCGCATCGTCGCCGCCGCCGAACAGCGCCGCCGCCTGCGCGTCGATAAAGCTGTAGGTGACGCATTCGTTGTAGCCCAGCGCCGCACAGCTACGCCGTGCCGCCGCGCTGCGCTGTTGCAGCGGGGTCAGCACCGGCGCGGGCACGCCGGGCTGCATCCGGGGCATCGGGCGGCCCACCAGTTTGGTCAGCGATGCGATGCGCGCGACCTCTTCGACCAGATCGGCCTCGCCCTGCACATCGGATCGCCAGCTTGGCACATGGGCCATGTCGCCCCCGCCTTCGCGCGTGATGCGAAAGCCCAGCGCGGTCAGCGTCGCGCGTTGCGTGGCGGCAGGAATGTCCATGCCCACAAGGCTTTGGACCCGGTCGGTGTCGAGCCGGTAGGCGCGGGCCTGGTCGGGCAGCGCGCCCGCCATCACCACGTCCGACGCCACGCCGCCGCACAGATCGAGGATCATCCGCGTCGCCGCCTCGAGCCCATGCGGCGTCCAGTCCGGGTCGATCCCGCGTTCGAAACGGTAGCGCGCGTCCGAATTGATCCTGAGCGCGCGCCCCGTGAGCGCCGTGCGCACCGGGTCGAAATAGGCGGCCTCGACGAACACATCGGTGGTGGCCTCGGTGCAGCCTGTGGCAAGCCCGCCCATCACGCCGGCGATGCTCTCGATCCCCGCATCGTCGGAAATCACCGTCATGCCGGGCGCAAAGGTATAGTCCTTGTCATCCAGCCCGCGCAGCACCTCACCGCCTTGCGCGCTGTGCACCCGCAGGCCGCCTTGCACCTTGGCCGCGTCGAACACATGCAAGGGGCGGTTCTGGTCATAGGTGAAAAAGTTCGTCACATCGACCAGCGCCGAAATCGGGCGCAGCCCGACGGCGCGCAGTCGCTGTTGCAGCCAGTCGGGCGACGGGCCGTTCGTCACCCCCCGGATCACGCGGCCATAGAACACCGGGCAGCCTTCGCGCGTGTCGTCGTCGATGCTGACCGTGATCGGGCAAGCGAAAGCACCCGGCACCGGGTCGGCCGCGAGCGGCCTGAGCACGCCCAACCCCCGCGCGGCAAGGTCGCGCGCGATGCCATGCACACCCAACGCATCGCCGCGGTTCGGCGTGATCGCGATTTCGATCACCGGATCGACGCGGGCGGGGTCATGGGTGGCGAGCCAGTCGGCAAAGCTGTCGCCGACCGCACCCGCCGCAAGCTCGATGATGCCGTCGTGATCGTCGCCCAGTTCCATCTCGCGGGCAGAGCACATCATGCCATGGCTTTCCACGCCGCGGATCCGGCCCACGCCGATGGTGGTGTCGATGCCGGGGACATAGGTGCCGGGCCGGGCGACCACGACGGTGATGCCGGCGCGCGCGTTGGGTGCGCCGCAGACGATCTGCGTGACGCCGCCGGGAAGATCCACCTGACAGACGCGCAGCTTGTCCGCATCGGGGTGCTGCACCGCGCTGACCACACGGCCCACGACAAAGTCGCGCAGGCGCGCGGCGGGGTTTTCCACGCCTTCGACCTCGAGCCCCAGATCGGTGAGCGCTTCGGTAATCTCTTCGACCGTCGCCGTCGTGTCGAGATGCGCCTTGAGCCAGGAAAGGGTGAACTTCATGCTGTGGTCCCGTGTTCTGCCGGGCCGCAGGCCCACTGCGGCCCGGACCCGAGGAATATCCCGGCGCTCTTATCCCATCTGCGGGCGCGGGGAAAGCCGTCGGCACGCCCATATCGCGCCCCGAATGCGCCCATATCGCGCCCCGACCGCGCCCAGACCGCGTCATGAAAGCACCGCGAAGCCGTGGGATGGTTAACGGGTGTTTTCAAAAGTGAAAAGGGTGACGCCCATGCAATATCGCGGCCTGATCCTGCTGATCTTTGGCGCGAGCCTGATCATGTCGCCGCTGGCCGTGCATCTGGTCGAACGGTCCCAGAGCAGCACGCCCGCCGCGCAGCAGGTGGTGACGCAAGGCGCGCGCGATGCGGCCTGTGACGCGGCCAGTCTGGACACGCCCAGCGGGCGGCTGGGCTGTCAGCGGCAATCGGCCCGCACGCAGACGCGGCGGATCGGCGCAGGCGGCGCGCTCTTCGTCGCCGCCCGCAACTAGCTGTCACCTCAGCCCTTTTTCAGAGCCTTCTGCCCCAGCACTTCGGCGATCTGCACGGCGTTCAGCGCGGCACCCTTGCGCAGGTTGTCCGACACCACCCAGATGTTGAGCCCGTTGTCGAGCGTGCTGTCCTGCCGGATGCGGCTGACAAAGGTCGCATAATCGCCCACGCATTCGATGGGCGTGACGTAGCCGCCCGGCTCACGCTTGTCGATCACCATGACGCCGGGCGCCTCGCGCAGGATGTCGCGCGCCTCGTCCTCGTCGAGGAACTCCTCGAACTCGATGTTGATCGCCTCGGAATGGCCGACAAACACCGGCACGCGCACGCAGGTGGCGGTCACCTTGATCGCAGGGTCGAGGATCTTTTTCGTCTCCACGACCATCTTCCACTCTTCCTTGGTCTGCCCGTCCTCCATGAACACGTCGATCTGCGGGATCACGTTGAAGGCGATCTGCTTCTGGAACTTCCGGGGCGGCTTGTTGTCGGTGGGGTTGTAGATGCTCTTGGTCTGGTCCCAGAGCTCGTCCATCCCCTCCTTGCCGGCGCCCGACACGGATTGATAGGTGCTCACCACCACCCGCTTGATCCGGGCGCGGTCGTGCAGCGGCTTGAGCGCGACAACCATCTGCGCGGTCGAACAGTTGGGGTTGGCGATGATGTTCTTGGCGGTATAGCCCATCACCGCATCGGCGTTCACCTCGGGCACGATCAGCGGCACCTGCGGGTCGTAGCGGTAGAGCGAGGAATTGTCGATCACGACACAGCCGGCGGCGGCGGCCTTGGGCGCGTAGATCTTTGTCGCGTCAGAGCCTATGGCAAAGAGCGCGATGTCCCAGCCGGTAAAGTCGAAGGTGTCGAGGTCCTGCGTCTTGAGCGTGCGGTCGCCAAAGCTGACCTCGGTGCCGAGCGAACGGCGGCTCGCCAGTGCGGCGATCTCATCGACCGGGAACTGGCGTTCATCGAGGATATTGAGCATTTCGCGGCCCACATTGCCCGTGGCACCGGCGACGACGACTTTATAGCCCATGGTTGGTTTCCTTGTTCAGACCGGGCGCGGATATACCCTTTTGCGCCGGGGTGAAAGGGGCAGTGCGGGTCAGTCGGTGCGGTCGCGTGACATCAGGTAGGCCGCGAGGCCGGCCAGCAGCAGCAGCCCGAACAGGCCGAAGAGGATGACGTAGGCGCCATCGCCCGCCCCTTGCGCAAGACCGAAAACCGGCCCCGAGGCCAGTTGTGCCGCCCCGACCCCGCCGATGCCGAAGAGGTTGACAAGCGTCACCCCCCGCCCGGTCAGATGCGCCGGGAAATAGGCTCGCGCATGGGCGGCGATCAGCGGGAAGGACGCGCCGCAAAAGCCGATCAGCGCAAAGAGCGCCGCCGCCGGCACCAGCGCGCGGATGTCAAAGAGCCAGAAGGCGATACAGCCCAGCGCGCCGCCCAGATTGCCAAGGAAGATCACCCATTTGCGCGTGCCGAACAGCCGCTCCATCGGGCCATAGGCAAAGCTGCCGGCGATCATGGCAAGGCCCATGACGAGCGTGACCATGCCGATCAGCCGCTGGTCGCCGCCCAGCACATCGCTGGTATAGGGTCCGGCCCAGAGGCCGCGGATCGCGGCCGCGGGGGCATAGTTCACGAACATCAGCGCCAGGATCGGCCAGAGCGCGGGGATGCGCAGCAGGTCGAGCACCGAGCCGCGCGCGCCGCCGGCCTCGCGCGGCGGGTCCTTGATCGTGGCCATCAGGAGGGCCGCGATCACCAGCGTCACCGCCGCCACCCCCCAGAGCGTCGCGCGCCAGCCAAAGGCGGTCGCGGCCCAGGCGAGCGGCGCAGAGCCCGCGATATTGCCAAAGGTGCCCAGCCCGATGACGAGCCCCGCCAATGTGCCGAAGGCCGCCGGCGGATACATCCGCGCCAGGATGAAATAGGAGGCCATCAGCACCGGCGAGCAGCCGACTGCGATCAGCATCATCGCCAGCGTGACATGCAAAGGCGTCTGCGCCAGCGCCAGCAGCGCAGCCCCCCCGGCCCCGCCCAGCGCGAACAGCAGACCGGTGGTGCGACGCGGCCCGATCCGGTCGAGCGCGGCGCCCACCGGGATCTGCATCGCCGCAAAGACGATGAACCACAGCCCCGAGGCCAACGCGAGATCGTCAGGCGTGGCGCCGAGGTCGGCGCGCAGGTCGGGGGTGAGCACCGGCAGGAAGGCGCGGTAGAACTGCGACAGTGCATAGCCGAGCACGAGGCAGATCAGTCCGATGCGCATGAGAGGCCCTTTCGCGTTGCAGAGGTCGCGTTGCAGGGGTCACGTTGCACAGGCCGCCGGTGGCTGCAAGGGAGCGAAGAAGGGTGGGGGCTCTGCCCCCGTCCCTGCGGGACTCCCCCGGGATATTTGGGGCCAAAAGATGAGGACGGGGCCGCGCGCGGTGCGGACGGCCCCGACGAAAGTCAGGATCAGAGGATGAAATCGGCCGCGTTCAGGGACGTGACACCGATCAGGGTGATGGCGAAATCGGCGCGGGCGTCGCCGTTGGTGTCGCCGAACACCGTGGCATTGCCGCCGGCCACCGCGTACCAGATGCCCTGTGCGGAGGCGGTCGTGCCGGAGAAGGTGAACGCCTGATCCCCCGACAGGCCGCGGCTTGCGTCCACCTGTTGCAGGTCGATCACGTCGCGGCCGCCGAAATCGGTGATCACGTCGCGTTTGGCCGCCTTGAGACCGGTGTCGCGGTCGTCGAACACGAAGGTGTCGGCGCCGCGGTTACCGGTCATCGAGTCAACGCCGCGCCCGCCATTGATCAGGTCGCGCCCGCCGCCGCCCAGCAGCCTATCGTTGCCATCGCCACCGTAGAGCGTGTCGTTGCCGGCGCCGCCCGACAGGATGTCGTTGCCCGCGTCGCCCGAGAGCGTGTCGCGCCCCGCGCCGCCGCTGATCGAGTCATTGCCGCCCGCGCCGCGCAGCGTGTCGTTGCCGCCCGCGCCTTTGATCGTATCATCGCCGCTGGTGCCCTCGATCACATCGGGGCCGGGGGTCGGATCGGGGAGCGGCTCGCCGGTGTTGTTGTTGGCGAGCGCCACCATCTGGGCAAAGGTGTAGGTCGCCCCGTCGGCGAACACGAAGGTTTCCACGTCCCGCACGGTATAGGCATAGCCCTGGGTGCCGACATTGCCGCGGAAGGCGAGCTCGTTCGGGGTCGTGGCAAAGACGCCGGTCCGCTCAAGCGTCGTGGGCAGTTCGAGCCTGTCGTCGCCCGGGCCGCCGCTCACGATGTCGGGGCCGAAGAGCGGGCGGAACAGATCGTCGCCGCTGGTGCCAAACAGCTGGTCGGCCCCGTTGGTCCCGGTGAAGGTCTGGCCCGACGGCGGCGGCGTGCCCCCGGCACGCGCGATCAGCGTGCCGATGTCGTATTCGTCGAGCGTGAGGAACTGCACGCGTTCGATATTGCCCAGCGTATGGCGGAACGACAGGATGCCACCAACGCTCGACACCACAAGATAGCCCTGCGCGTCGATCGAAAGGGCGGCATTGGCCAAGGACACCTGCATGGCCGCCATGTCATTGCCGGCCCCGCCATCGATGAAGTCGGTGCCGGTGCCGCCGATGATGATGTCATCCCCGCCGAGGCCGGCAATCACATCGTCGCGGATGGTTGCAAAGACATAATAGTCGTTCTCTTCGGTCAGGGTCAGTGTGGCTTCGAGGCCGAATATGGTGGTAACCAAGTAGACTCTCCGGATATGGGCTGCGGACGCTGGGCGCGGCAGTGTGACAAGGAGCCCAACTTTGTCCGGCGCATCATGTCAGTCAAGTGACAGGCTGCGCATAAACGAAAAAATTTCAATGATCTGGCTTGGTGACTGCCGGTGCTTTGGCACCATCAAAGCGGGCGCGCAGGGCGGCCTTTTGCACCTTGCCCATGGCGTTGCGCGGCAGGCTGTCCACCACCTCGATCCGGCGGGGCTGTTTGTAGCGCGCAAGGCTTGTGCCCAGCGCCGCGCGCCAGCCGTCGGGGTCGGGTGTGGTGCCGGGCGCGGGCACCACGACCGCGATGGCGATCTCGCCCAGATCGGGGTCGGCCAGGCCGATCACGGCGCTTTCCAAAATGCCGGGCAGCGCGTCGAGCGCCTCTTCGACCTCGACCGGATAGATGTTGTAGCCGCCCGAGATGATCAGATCCTTGGCGCGGCCGACGATGGTCAGGTAGCCGTCCTCCGACATCTGGCCCAGATCGCCGGTGATGAACCAGCCGTCGGGGCGCATGTCCTGCGCGGTCTTGTCGGGCATCTGCCAATAGCCCTGAAAGACATTGGGCCCGCGCACCTCGATCCCGCCGATGGCGCCTGCCGCCACCGGATCGCCCTGCGCATCGCAGAGCCGGACCTCGACCCCCGGCAGGGGCTGGCCCACGGTTCCGGGGCGGCGGTCGCCCGCATAGGAGTTCGAGGTGATCATGTTGGTCTCGGTCATGCCGTAGCGTTCGAGGATGCGCTGGCCGGTGCGCGCAGTCCAGTCGCGGTGGGTCTGCGCCAGCAGCGGGGCCGAGCCCGAGATGAAGAGCCGCATATGCGCTGTGGCGGCGGCACCCAGCCGGGGGTCGTCGAGCAGGCGGGTGTAGAAGGTGGGCACGCCCATCATCGTGCTGGCCCGCGGCAGATGCGCGAGCACGGCGTCCACGTCAAAGCGCGGCAGAAGGATCATCGCGCCGCCTGCGAGCAGCGTGACATTGGTCGCCACAAAGAGGCCATGCGTGTGGAAGATCGGCAGCGCATGCAAGAGCACATCGGCGGGGGTAAAGCGCCACAGCCCCACCAGCGCCTGCGCGTTCGACAGAAGGTTGCGCGCAGACATCATCGCGCCCTTGGACCGGCCCGTGGTGCCCGAGGTGTAGAGGATCGCGGCAAGGTCATCCATGCCGCGCGGCACCGGGGTGAAACCGTCAGGCTGCCCCTCGGCCAGATCGGGCAGCGTGCCGGTGCCATCCGTGCCCAGCGTCTGCACCTGCGCGCCGTGCCGCACCGCGACCTCGGCCAGCGCGGGCGCGTCATCGGGCGCGCAGAGCAGCAGGGCGGCGCCGGCATCGCCCACGAAATAGTCCACCTCGGCAGGCGTATAGGCGGGGTTGAGCGGCAGGAACACCAGCCCGGCCTGCACACAGGCGGCATAAAGCGCCAGCGCATCGGCGGATTTGCCGACCTGCGCCGCGAGCCTGTCGCCGGGCCCCATCCCCAGCCCGGTCAGCGCATGGGCAAAGCGGGCCGCGCGGGCGAGAAAGGCCGCGTGGGTGAGGATCGTGCCTCCGGGCAGGATCAGGAAAGGTGTCGCGGCCCCGGCATGGCGGCCAAAGAGCCCGTCGTAAAGTGCATTGCCCATTGCGCATGGCCTCCCTCTGTGCCCCCGGCATAGCAATGCGCGGGGGCCGGGGACAAGGGCGGCGCGATGCGGCTACATCGCGCGCGAATGGCGTCCTTCGGGCATGTGATAGGCATCGACCGCCTGTGCCACCAGCCGGGCGATGATCCGGGGCGCGCGGGTGATGCGGATCACGCCGTTTTCGAGGGTGACATGGTCGGCATAGCGGCTGCGCAGGGCCTCGGTGCGGTCGAGCATGGAGGCGTAGCTTTGCCCATGCGCTGCGGCGAGCGCGTTCAGATCGAGCGAGAACCGGCACATCAGCGCCTCGATCATCGCGGCGCGCAGGCTGTCCTCGGCGCTCATCGCATGGCCCCGCTCGGTGGGAAGCCGCCCGTCCTGCACCGCGCTGGCATAGCGCGAGGAGGTCGAGATGTTCTGCGTATAGCCCTGCGGATAACGCGAGATGGCCGAGGCGCCGAGCCCGATCAGCACATCCGACGTGTCGTCGGTATAGCCCTGGAAATTGCGCCGCAGCGTGCCCTTTGCATCGGCCACGGCCATGCTGTCTGTCTCGCGCGCGTAGTGATCGATGCCGATCTCGCGGTAGCCATCCCACGCAAAGAGCCGCCGCGCGGTGTCAAAAAGGTCGAGCCGCGTCTCGGCGTCGGGCAGCGCGTCGGACGGGATCATCACCTGCCGTTTGGCCATCCACGGCACATGGGCATAGCCGTAGAGCGCGATGCGGTCGGGGTTCAGCGACAGCACGCGCTGCACCGAGTCGGACATGCGCGGGCGGGTCTGGTGCGGCAGGCCATAGAGAATGTCCATGTTGAGGCTGTCCACGCCGGCATCGCGCAGCATATCGACCACATCGCGCGTCTGCTCGAAGCTTTGCGTGCGGCCGATGGCATCCTGCACCAGCGGGTCGAAATCCTGCACGCCGATACTGGCGCGGGTCATGCCGATGGCGCGCAGCGCGGCGATACGGGGGGCATCGACCTCGGTCGGGTCGATCTCGACCGAGAACTGCATGTCAGGCGCCTTGGGCCGGAACGTCCCGAGCGCGGCGCCCAGTTCGGCGATCATCGCGGGGCTCAGCAGCGTGGGCGTGCCGCCGCCGAGGTGGATCTGGCTGATGACGACATCGGGGCGCAGCCGGGCACCGATCAGCGCCAGCTCGTCCTTGAGCAGCGCAAGATAGGGGATCAACGGCCGGTCGGTCGATGTGCCCTGTGTCCGGCAGGCGCAGAACCAGCACAGCCGCCGGCAATAGGGGATATGCAGGTAGAGCGAGACACGCGCGCCGGCGGGGACTGCCTGCATCCATTGCGCCGCCTGTTCGGGCCCGACACTTTCGGAGAAATGGTTGGCGGGCGGATAGCTGGTGTAGCGCGGGACCCGCGCGTCAAATAGTCCCAAATCCCGCAATTGCTTCACACTAGACATTGCACAACCTTCTTAAAAATGGGTTAGGGTTTGTTTCAGACTTACCAGGAGCGAGGCACCATCTGCCATGAGCCAAGCTGTCGCTGAACAGGATTGCGCGGACTGTCCGATCCGCCATCGTGCCGTCTGCGCGCGTTGCGAGCCGGATGAGTTGAACCTGCTCGAAGAGATCAAGTATTACCGCAACTACGAGACCGGACAGACGGTGGTCTGGGCCGGCGACGAGATGAACTTTGTCGCCTCGGTGGTGCGCGGCGTGGCCACGATGTCGCAGACGATGGAGGACGGGCGCACGCAGATGGTGGGGCTCTTGCTGCCCTCCGACTTCATCGGGCGTCCGCGCCGCGCGACCTCGCCCTATGACGTGACGGCGGTCAGCGACCTGACCCTGTGCTGTTTCCGGCGCAAACCGTTCGAACAGCTCATCGCCACCACGCCGCATGTCGCGCAGCGCCTCCTGGACATGACGCTGGACGAACTGGATGCCGCGCGCGAATGGATGCTGATCCTGGGCCGCAAGACCGCGCGCGAAAAGATCGCGAGCCTGCTGACGATCATCGCGCGGCGCGAAGCGGCCTCGGGCCTTGTCAGCACCAAGGGGCCGATCGTGATCGACCTGCCGCTCACGCGCGAGGCGATGGCGGATTATCTCGGCCTCACGCTCGAGACCGTGAGCCGCCAGGTCTCGGCGCTCAAGGCCGATGGCATCATCGTGCTCGAGGGCAAGCGGCGGATCATCGTGCCCGACATCCGCAGCCTGATGATGGAAACCGGCGACGACATGGATGGCGGGATGATCGCCTGACCGGGGCGGTCTGCCTGCGGATTGCTCGGTCATCACCGCCATCATTTCAATGCGCCATGATCAACGGCACCGTCGTCGTCTCGAGCATGTCGCGCGTGGCGCCGCCCAGGATCGATTCGCGGAACCGGGAATGGCCATAGGCCCCCATCACGATGGCGTCGGCGCCATGTTCGCCGGCAAAGCGGGCCAGAACCTCGGACACGCGCGGCAGGGTCCGTGCCAGGATCGAGACCTCGGTGCGGACTCCTTGTCGTGACAGCATCACGCTGACAGATCCGCCGGGGTCCGAGCGTTCGGGCGTATGCGAGGGCGGATCGACCATGACGATATCGACATGATCCGCCGCCGTCAGCACCGGCATCGCCGCCCGCACGACCGCAAAGGATTCGTCGCTTTCGTTCCAGGCGACAACGACACGGCGGAAGGGGACGGAATAGTCATGGACCGCGTCCGGCACGATGAGGATGGCGGCGCCGGTCCCGAACAGCGCCGCCTCGAGCACCGTCACCTGCAACGGCGAACGGCCAGGGCCATAGGGCTTGGTCGCGACAAAAAGGTCAGAGTAGCGCGCGAGCCGCGACACCATCGTATCAAGACCGAGTTGCGGCACCACGACCGGCTGCACCGCGTGGCGCACCAGCGTGGCCGGAATCGCCTTGCGAACCCACTCCACCAGATGGTCGGCCCGTTCGCGGGCCTCCTGGGCGCCCGATTCGAGAATCATCGCGGTCGCACCGACCGGCATGACGTCATAGCGCGCCGGGTCGATCCCGAGGCAATGGACGTCCAGGTGCGCGCCTTCGCGTTGCGCGATGGCAAGGGCCGCGTCAAGCGCGGGCGCATCGCCCATATCATCCGTAACAATGACTGTGATCGTCTTGTAGGCCATCGCGTATCTCCCTTGGTTCCGCTGCCGATGCCCGACCATCCCAGAATGACCAGCTGATGCCTTGATACCTATCAAATGCCGCGGCACATGGTTTTGACATGGATCAAGGCGACGCCTCTGTGCTTCTGTGAGATCAGCACCAATGGGCCAACTGTCCGGTCGGTCCTGCCATGTCTGGCAGGCCGGCCCGGACGCACACGAACGAGGGAAAATCCTGATGTGGGACTGGGTTAAGATTGCGGCATTCGGGCTGATCGCCCTGTTTGCCGCACTCGCTGCAAACTGGGCGCGCGACGACGCCTATATGGTTCACGCGCTGATCGTCATGGCGGTCGCGGCCGGCATGTTCGTCTGGTCGGTGCGCCACGCCGGAGAGCCGGCCGGCCCCGCGCCGCAGGGCTATAACGACGCGGTCATCCGCGCCGGCGTGATCGCGACCGCCTTCTGGGGCATCGCGGGCTTTCTGGTGGGCACCTTCATCGCGTTCCAGCTCGCCTTTCCGCAGCTCAATTTCGATTTCCTGCAGGGCTACGGCAACTTTGGCCGCCTGCGCCCGCTGCACACCTCGGCGGTGATCTTTGCCTTTGGCGGCAACGCGCTGATCGCCACATCCTTCTACATCGTGCAGCGCACCAGCGCGGTGCGGCTGTGGGGCGGCAATGCCGCCTGGTTCGTGTTCTGGGGCTACCAGCTCTTTATCGTGCTGGCGGCGACCGGCTATCTGCTGGGCGTCACCCAGTCCAAGGAATATGCCGAACCCGAATGGTATGTGGACCTGTGGCTGACCATCGTCTGGGTCGCCTATCTGCTGGTGTTCCTCGGCACGCTGATGAAGCGCCGCGAGCCGCATATCTATGTGGCCAACTGGTTCTTTCTCGCCTTCATCGTCACCATCGCGATGCTGCATATCGTCAACAACCTGTCGCTGCCGGTCTCGGTCTTTGGGTCCAAGTCGGTGCAGGTCTTTTCCGGCGTGCAGGACGCGATGACGCAGTGGTGGTATGGCCACAACGCGGTCGGCTTCTTCCTCACCGCCGGGTTCCTCGGCATGATGTATTACTTTGTCCCGAAACAGGCCAACAAGCCGGTGTTCAGCTACAAGCTGTCGATCATCCACTTCTGGGCGCTGATCTTTCTCTATATCTGGGCCGGGCCGCACCACCTGCATTACACCGCCCTGCCCGACTGGGCGACAACGCTGGGCATGACCTTTTCGATCATCCTGTGGATGCCGTCCTGGGGGGGCATGATCAACGGCCTGATGACGCTCTCGGGCGCCTGGGACAAGATCCGCACCGACCCGATCATGCGGATGTTCGTCATCTCGCTGGGCTTTTACGGCATGTCCACATTCGAAGGGCCGATGATGTCGATCCGCGCGGTCAACTCCCTGTCGCATTACACCGACTGGACCATCGGGCACGTCCATTCCGGCGCGCTGGGCTGGAACGGGATGATCACCTTTGCCTCGCTCTACTTCATGACCCCGCGCCTGTGGAACCGCGACCGGCTCTACTCTCTCGCTCTGGTCAACTGGCACTTCTGGCTCGCGACCATCGGCATCGTCCTCTACGCCTCCTCGATGTGGGTGACCGGGATCATGGAAGGGCTGATGTGGCGCGACGTCGATGCGCAGGGCTTCCTCGTGAACTCCTTTGCCGACACCGTGGCGGCCAAGTTCCCGATGTATGTGGTGCGCGGTCTGGGCGGCGTCCTGTTCCTGAGCGGCGCGCTCATCATGTGCTACAACCTGTGGATGACAGCCTTTGGCAAGCAGCAGCCTGCCTCTGTCGCCACGCCTGCTGAATAAGGAGAAACGGATCATGGCACTCCTTGATCGTCACGCAATCATCGAAAAGAACGCGACCCTGCTGCTCGCGGCCTCCCTTGTGGTGGTCTCGGTCGGCGGGATCGTCGAAATCGCGCCGCTCTTCTACCTCGAGAACACCATCGAGACCGTCGAAGGGATGCGCCCCTACACGCCGCTGGAACTGGCGGGGCGCGACATCTTTGTCCGCGAAGGGTGCTACGTCTGCCATAGCCAGATGATCCGCCCGATGCGCGACGAGGTCGAACGCTATGGCCATTACTCGCTGGCGGCCGAATCGATGTATGACCACCCGTTCCAATGGGGGTCAAAGCGGACGGGGCCCGACCTCGCCCGCGTCGGCGGGCGCTATTCGGACGACTGGCATGTGCAGCACCTCACCGATCCGCAGTCGATGGTGCCGGAGTCGATCATGCCGCCCTATGGCTTCCTGCGCGACCGGCAGCTTGACGGGCGCTATATCGGCGACCTGATGGCGACGCATCGCGCGGTGGGGGTGCCCTATACCGACGAGATGATCGCCAATGCCCGCGCCGATTTCATGGCGCAGATCGACCCGATGTCGGATGGGTATGATGCGCTCGAGGCGCGCTATGTCGTCGATCCGAACCCCGATGACGACATCGAGCTGCGCTATACGGTCAAGGCGTCGAACCCCGATGGACAGCCCGGCATCTCGGAGATGGACGCGCTGGTCATCTACCTGCAAATGCTCGGCACGCTGGTCGATTTCTCGACCTTCACGCCCGACGCCAGCCGCTGAGGAGGGCCCCGGATGGAAACCTACACCTTCTTGCGGCAACTCGCCGATAGCTGGGTCATGCTGGTGATGCTGCTGCTTTTCATCGGGATGGTCCTGTTCCTGTATCGCCCCGGCAGCCGGCACATTCACGACGCGGCCGCATCCGTGCCGTTCCGCCACGAGGACCAGCCCGCCCGCGTCATCCAACCCCAGAAAAGCCCGGAGACCCGGTCATGAGCAAGAAACCGACACCAAAATCCGCGCCACATCAGGTCGAAACCACAGGCCATAGCTGGGACGGCATCGAAGAGCTGAACAACCCGCTGCCGCGCTGGTGGGTCTGGGTGCTCTATGCCACCATCGTCTGGGGCGTCTGGTACACCATCGCCTATCCGGCATGGCCGGTGGGCCGCGAAGGCGCCACGGCGGGCTACAAGGGGTTCTCGACCCGTGGCCAGGTCGCCGAGGAAATCGCCGCCGCGAACGAGGCCAATGCGGCGATGATGACCCGGCTTGCCGAGGCTGACCTCACCACCCTGACCGATGACCCCGAACTGCACAGCCTCGCCGTGAATGGCGGGCGCAGGATCTTTGCCGCGAACTGTTCGCAGTGCCACGGCTCGGGTGCGGCGGGTGTGCAGGCGGCGGGCTATCCCAGCCTGCTCGACGATGACTGGCTCTGGGGCGGCACCATCGAGGATATCGCCTATACCGTGACGCATGGCATCCGCAACGAACAGTCGCCCGACACCCGCTGGTCGCAGATGACCGCCTTTGGCGAGATCCTGTCGGCCGAGGAAATTGCCCAGGTCGTGCAGCATGTCCGCGACATTTCGGGGCAGGAGCATGACGCGACACTCGCGGCCGCGGGCGAGGAGGTGTTCCTCAACAACTGTTCCGCCTGCCATGGCGAGATGGGCGAGGGCAACCATGACCTCGGCGCGCCGCGGCTGAACGATGCGATCTGGCTTTATGGCGGCAGCGTCGAGAGGATCACCGAAACGGTCACCTACGCCCGCTTTGGCGTGATGCCGTCATGGTCGGAGGAATGGCGCGGCGCCTCCGGTCTCAGCCAGGCCGAGATCAACGCGGTGGCGTCCTATGTCCACCAGCTTGGCGGCGGGCAGTAGTGCGGCGGACTTCCCGGCGGGCGGCCCAAACCGCCTGTCCAACTGCAAGGCGGCATCCCCGGATGCCGCCTTTTTTGCCTGCGGCGGGGGCGGTCACTCGCGGGCGTAGACATCCTCGTAGCGGATGATGTCATCCTCGCCCAGATAGCTGCCGGTCTGCACCTCGATCAGCACCATCGGCACCTTGCCGGGGTTCTCCATCCGGTGCACGGCGCCCAGCGGGATATAGACCGACTGGTTCTCGCTGATGAGCTTGACCGTGTCATCGACCGTGACGCGTGCCGTGCCCTGCACCACGATCCAGTGTTCGGACCGGTGGTGATGGCTTTGCAGCGACAACGCCGCGCCGGGGTGCACGACGATCCGCTTGACCTGAAAGCGGTCGCCCATCACCAGGCTCTCGAACCAGCCCCATGGCCTGTGATCGCGCGGAAAGGTCTCGGCCTGTTTGGCCTTGCCCGCCTTGAGAGCGGCCACCGCCTGCTTGACCTCCTGCGTGCGCGATTTATGCGCGACGAGCACGGCGTCGGGCATGGCGATGGCCACGATATCGGTCAGCCCGATGCCGACGATCGCCTGCCCCTCGGTCTCGGCCCGCAGCAGCGTGTCGGCGCAGCCGATCGCCGTGGCGGGGCCGGTGGTGACAACGCCATCAGGCGCGTCGGCGACCGTCTCGCCCCAGACCGCGGCCCAGTCGCCGAGGTCCGACCAATGGCCGCTATAGGGGATCACCGACAGGTTGTCGGATTTCTCCATCACCGCGAAATCAATCGAAATCGCCTGCGCCTGCGCCCAGGGGCCGGGCGCCAGCCGCAGAAAGGACAGGTCGCGTCGCGCCTCGGCCATGGCATTGCCGACCGCGGCGAGGATGTCGGGCGCATGGGTGCGAAAGGCCGCGATCAGGCTCGCCGCGGTGAACAGAAAGATCCCGCCGTTCCACAGATAGCGCCCTTCGGCCAGCATCGCGGCGGCGCGGTCGGCATCGGGTTTTTCGACAAAGGCGCGCAGCGGCAGCACATCCTGCGACCCCGGCACCGGCATGTCGGCCAGTTCGAGATAGCCATAGCCGGTCTCGGGCCGCGTCGGCGCAATGCCAAAGGTGACGATCCGCCCGGCCCGCGCGGCCGGCAGCGCCGCCGCCACGGTCGCGCGGAAATGCGCGGCATCGGGGATGACGTGATCGCTGGGTGCCACCAGCATCACCGCCTCGGGGTCGGTTGCGGCAAGGTAGAGCGCCGCCGACAGGATCGCGGGCGCGGTGTCGCGCCCTTCGGGTTCGATCAGGATCGCGCCGGGCGCGATCCCGGCTTCGGCCAGTTGTTCGGTCACGATAAAGCGGAAGGCGTCGGAGGTGACGATCACCGGTGCAGCGAACTCCGCCCCTGTGAGCCGCTGTGCGGAGGCCTGAAACAGGCTCTGCGCGCCGATCAGCGGCGAGAACTGCTTGGGATAGCTCTTGCGCGACAGCGGCCAGAGCCGGGTGCCGGAGCCGCCACACAAAAGAACCGGAGTAATCATTTCTGCCCTCGCCTCGACTGGTTTCTTGGTCTTTGCGGCCCGCTGGCCCCAGACCAGCATGCCAAATCCCGCCGCGCAGCGAAAGCCGCGCCGCGCGCTATTTCGACCGCAGCGCCGCGCTGTCGCCACTGGCCAGTTGCGCCAGATACCACTGATAGGTCGCGGCAATCCCGTCGCGCAGGTCGGTGCGCGCGCGCCAGCCCATGCCGGCAAGCCGCGACACATCCAGCAGCTTGCGCGGGGTGCCGTCGGGCTTGGTCGCGTCAAAGACCAGCCGCCCGGTGTAGCCCGTCACCTCGGCCAGCATCGCGGCAAGCTCTGCGATCGACACATCGCTGCCGGTGCCCACGTTGATATGGCTCAGCATCGGCTGGGTATGGGCGGCATAGGTCGCCGGGGCGAGGTCCATCACGAACAGGCTGGCCGCCGCCATGTCATCGACATGCAGGAATTCGCGCCGGGGCCGGCCCGACCCCCAGATCACGACCTCGGGCGCACCATCGCGCGCGGCCTCGTGGAACCGGCGCATCAGCGCGGGCATCACATGCGAATGGGTCGGGTGGAAATTGTCCCCGGGTCCATAAAGGTTCGTCGGCATCACCGAGCGGTAGTCGCGGCCATATTGCCGGTTGTAGCTCTCGCAGAGCTTGATGCCCGCGATCTTGGCGACCGCATAGGGCTCGTTCGTGGGCTCGAGCGTGCCGGTGAGCAGCGCATCCTCGCGCATCGGCTGCGGCGCCTCGCGCGGGTAGATGCAGGACGAGCCAAGCAACAGCAGACGCTGCACGCCGGCGGCATGGGCCTGATGGATGACGTTGCATTCCATCATCAGGTTTTCATAGATGAATTGCGCGGGATAGGTGTCATTGGCGATGATCCCGCCGACCTTGGCCGCGGCCAGGATCACCACATCGGGCCGTTCCGCCTGCATGAAGTCGCGCACGGCGACCTGATCGGTGAGATCGAGCGCGTCGCTCGTCCGGGAGATGAGCCGGTCGCCCCCGCGCGCCTGCAACTGCCGCAGGATCGCGCCACCCACCATGCCACGATGGCCTGCCACATAGATCTTCATCGGTTCTGCCGTCTCTTTCGTCCCGAGGCCCGCCGCAGGGCTTGTCCGCAAAGCCGCTATAGACCGGCCAGCAGGTGCTGCAAAGACGAAACACGGGCGCGGACAGTCCGGTCTGCGGGCCCAGTCGTCAGGGCCATGGCCCAACGCGCCGGGTCAAAGGCGCCGGGTCAAAGGCGCCGGGTCAAACCCGCGCCCGCAGGCACAGGCATCTGGTGCGTCATCATTCGAAACTGACGGGCAGATCATAGCCATGCTCTTTGAGCAGCGCGTGGCGCCGCGCAGTTTGCAGGTCATGCGCGACCATCTCGCGGCACATCTCGCGCGCGGTGATCTCGGGTTCCCAGCCCAGTTGCGCCTTGGCCTTGGACGGGTCGCCCAGCAGCGTCTCGACCTCGGCAGGGCGGAAATAGCGCGGGTCGATGCGCAGGATCACCTGCCCCGGCGACACCATCGGCGCGAGGTCACCCTCGACACGGGTCACGGTCGCGGTCTCGTCCACGCCGCTGCCGGTAAACGCCAGCGTAAGCCCGAGGTCAGCGGCAGCCCAGGTGATGAATTCGCGCACCGAATATTGCACACCGGTGGCGATCACGTAATCCTCGGGCTTGTCCTGTTGCAGCATCATCCACTGCATCCGCACGTAATCCTTGGCATGGCCCCAGTCGCGCAGGGAGTCGATATTGCCCATGTAGAGGCACGGCTCGAGCCCCATTGCGATATTGGCCAGCCCCCGCGTGATCTTGCGCGTGACAAAGGTCTCGCCCCGGCGCGGGCTTTCGTGGTTGAAGAGGATCCCGTTGCAGGCATAGATCCCATAAGCTTCGCGGTAATTGACCGTGATCCAGTAGGCATACATCTTGGCCACCGCATAGGGGCTGCGGGGGTGAAAGGGCGTCGTCTCGCTCTGCGGGATTTCCTGCACCAAGCCGTAAAGCTCGGACGTGGAGGCCTGATAGAACCGCGTCTTGTCTTGCAGCTTGAGAAAGCGGATCGCCTCCAGCAGGCGAAGCGTGCCCATTCCATCGACATCGGCGGTATATTCGGGGGCCTCGAAGCTGACGGCGACATGGCTCTGCGCGCCAAGGTTGTAAACCTCATCAGGCTGCACTTCGCTGAGGATACGCGTCAGGTTGGAACTGTCGGTCAGGTCGCCGTAATGCAGCCGGAACGACGCGTTCGAAATATGCGGATCCTGATAGATGTGATCCACGCGCGCGGTGTTGAACAGCGAGGCACGCCGCTTGATCCCGTGAACCTCATAGCCCTTCGCCAACAAGAATTCTGCCAGATAGGATCCGTCCTGCCCGGTGACACCAGTGATGAGGGCGGTTTTTGTCATGTCGATTTCTCTCGATTCCGTTGCGTCGGTTCTGGCCGCACCTGTCTGTTTCGCTACACCACGAAACGCCTTGCGAGGCTGTATCAAAGCACCTGCGGCGGCACAAGCGACGCTGAGAGGGCTGACCGAGCCTTGCCCGGCCAATACAAAGGCCGCGCCGGATCAACGGCGCGGCCCAAAATGTCGCGGCAGCAGAGACCCAGGCTAGAGGATAAAGTCGCCCGCGTTCAGCGCGGTGTAGTTCTGGAACAGGATCTGCATGTCCGCGACCCCATCCCCGTCGATGTCGCCCTCGACGATCGCATTCAGGCCAAAGACGGCAAAGCGCAACTGCCCTGCGACCCCGCTGAACGCCGCCGTCGCCAGCCAGGCAAAGGTGCCGTTGCCCGCAAGCGCGCCGTTCGCGTCGATATTGGCGAGGTTGACGATGTCGGTATTGTCGAAATCCGCAATCGTATCGCGGTTCGCAGGCCCGGCCGGCGTTTCCCACACGCTGTTGAACACGAAAGTGTCCAGCCCGGACCCGCCAAAGAGCGTATCCGCACCGCCGCCGCCATTGATGAAGTCGTTGCCGGCCTCACCGCGCAGCGTGTTGGCGAGCGCGTTGCCCACCAGCGTGTTGGCGAGCGCATTGCCGATGCCGGTCACCGCACCGCCTTGCAACTCCATCCGTTCGACATTGGCCGTCAGCGTATAGGTGTTGAGGTAGGAAATGACCGTATCGGTGCCCTGCCCGGCGGATTCGAACACAAGGTCACCCGCGGCCCCGACAAAGAACCGGTCGTTGCCAGCCCCGCCATACATCAGGTCATTGCCGGCGCCACCGTTGATGATGTCGTCACCGGCGTTGCCCACGATGTAGTCGTTGCCGGCCTCACCGTTCAGCGTGTTGTTCAGCGCATTGCCGACCAGCGTGTTGGCGAGCGCATTGCCGATGCCGGTCACCGCCGCGCCCTGCAACTCCAGACGCTCGACATTGGCCGTCAGCGTGTAGGTGCTGAGGTATGAGATCACGGTATCCGTGCCCTCGCCCGCGGCTTCGAACACCAGATCGCCAACCGCCCCGACAAAGAAGCGGTCATTGCCCAGCCCGCCATACATTTCGTCGTCGCCGGCCCCGCCGTTGATCACGTCATTGCCTGCACCGCCGACGATATAGTCCGCACCGCCCTCGCCGTTCAGCGTGTTCGCATTCCCGTTGCCGACCAATGTGTTGTTCAGCCCGTTGCCGGTGCCGGTCACGGCCGCACCCTGAAGTTCCATCCGCTCGACGTTCGCGGTCAGCGTATAGGCGTTGAGGTAGGAAATGACCGTATCGGTGCCTGCCCCGAAAAGCTCAACCACCAGATCGCCGGATGCGCCGACGAAATAGCGGTCGTCGCCTTCCCCGCCATACATCTGGTCGTTGCCCGCCCCACCGTTGAGCGTGTCATTGCCTGCGCGGGTCTCGATCACATCGTCCCCCGCGCCGCCGGTCACGAGGTCGTTGCCGGTCGAGGTGATCACGCGTTCGATGCCGCTGGCGATACCAGGGGTGAAGAAGGACACCACGCTGCCCCACCGCCCCTGCAGCAGATCGACAGCCAGATTGAAAGCGGTGAGAGCAGACAGATCGAGCGTGTCGAACCCGGCACCGCCGAACAGCGCGTCGTCACCTTCGAAAAGCCCGACCACCATCCAGTCGTCACCATCGCCGCCATAGACCGAATCGGTTCCGTTCCCGCCATCGAGGTAGTCATTGCCCACCCCGCCATAGACCGCATCGGTTCCGGTCCCGCCATTGACGCTGTCATTGTCATTCCCGCCGAAGACATAATCGTCTCCGGCCCCGCCATCGAGGTAGTCATTGCCCACCCCGCCAAACATCGTGTCGATGCCGTTGCCACCAAAGATGGAATCGTCGCCTCCGGCACCGTCAAGTACATTGTCGAAATCATTACCCGTGATGATGTCGGCCAACAGTCCGCCTGTGGCATTTTCGAAGCCCTGGAGGTCGAATGTCGAGCCGGCATAGCCCAGGGTCTGCGCGACCAAATTGATGTCGAGAGAGTAACCCGTCAGCGCCTCAGCATCAAACGTATCGTTTCCGGAACCGCCGTACATATGGCCGGTATAAAAGCCATCTTTCAGGACCACCCGGTCATCGCCGGACCCGCCAAAGACCGATCCACCAAGGAAATTGACAGCGATGATCGTGTCGTTGCCCGATCCGCCAAATGTCACATCATTAGATTCAAAGCCGGCATCGAGATAATCGTCCCCCGCGCCGCCATAAAGGGTATCGGTACCTTGGCCACCCAACAGGGTGTTGTTGCCCAGATTGCCGGTGATCGTGTCGTTGCCCGACCCGCCGGTCACATTCTCGATCAGCGACCGCGTGTCGCCGTTGACCAGCAGCGCCAGCGCAAAGTTGCCGGCCGCAGGCGCGCCGCCACCGTTGCGGGCGTTGTGATCGGCAAGCTGGGCCGCGTTGTACGTTGAATGCGAACCCGGTGTCAGGTTGATCGTCATGTCGTCGCTGAAATTCGACAGGTCGATCGTGTCGATCCCGTTGCCATCCCAGATCGTGCGCAGCAC
>JAACUH010000127.1 GCA_009993005.1 Rhodobacterales bacterium | reverse complement strand
GGGCAGCACATCCCCGCGTAAGCTCGGGGCGGCAATGGTTTGCAGCCGCGCGTGCAGGGCGGCGAGGACGGTTTCGCGGGTGGTGGGCATTGGCGGTTGTCATCTCACTGGGTTGGCGGGGAAACGCGCATCGGCCTTGAGCGTGGCGAACAACGCCGCTTCAGCGGCAGTCTCACGACAGGTTGCGGACAATGACCCCTCATGATGTGCCGCAAGGACCGAGATCAGACTTCTTCGGCGGGCCCGGGAAGATCGAGTGCTGAGCGTCGGCGACGTGCGGTTCTGTCGTAAAGCATCGCCACGTCCACGTCGGCGAGGATGTCATGGTAGACGCGGAAGCCGGGAAAGACGCGGTTGAACGGCGTGGCCCCACATGCCGCAACTGCACATTCAGGCCGAGCTTTCGGGCAGGCGTTGAAATGGCAAAGACGCCCGAGATAGGCGTCCGTCCCAGGCGCGAACAGAAAGGTGTCGACCTGGTGATCTGCGACACCGAAGGTCGGACATTGCTCCCGCTCTTTCCTGAGCGCCACAGCCATGACCCGCCGCAACGTGCCGAGCAGGCTCTGATCGTCGATCCATACGGCGAGATCGACGTCCTTGCACTCGTGCCAAAGCCGGATCCTGCGGCGCCGATATTCGGCGAAACGCGGCACCTCCTTCCACAGCGGCCGTGCAACGGATCCGATGACCGCGATGGCTGCCACCACCGGGAAAGTGCTCCAGGCATCAGCGATCACGTCTGCCGCGCGCCGGAAATCCCGCTGCGTCTTTACCAGCAGAGCATTGTCCTGTTTCATTCGGGCGGGTGACGGCATCATGGATTTCCTGTGCGGCGTTGGATCAATTGTGCAGCAAGGACGCCACTGCATGCCAGTGATTTTCCCGGGTCTGACCGGTGCCTTTGCTTTTCAGCTTGCCTGAACCGACGCACGCATGCCGACGGCCTTCCGTCTCGTGGGCAAGGGGGCTGCCTATTGCACCCGTCCCTCCACCCATTTCGCGACGATCAGCCCCGGCACGCCGTCCACCGCCCGCGCGGCATCCCGTGCGAGGTCCAGCCGTTTGCGCAGCTTGACCTGCCGCACCAGCAGGAAGATCGGCGCGGTCACGACGCCGCGGCCGGTTTTCGACCGTGACGCCACCGCGCGGCCCTTGGTGTTCAACCGCCCCTCGGCCACCAAGAGGCTCGGGCCCCTGCGGCGATAGATGAACCGCAGGCGCAACCCGGTGCGGCGTTCCCACTCAAAGGGGGTAATCCGTCCACCACGCGTGGATTTGTCCGCCGCTGGCGTGGGGATTGCCAGCCAGAACCCGTTTTTCGAGCGGATCAGCGGCCCGGTGTCATGCGCGCCGATGATCACCGGGGCGTTCGACCAGACCAGCGCTGCAGCATTCAGGCTTTCACCCGACTTCGGGAAGCTGGCGAGGCGGATCGAGTTGGCAAGCCGGGTGCCAAGCCCCGCGCCAGTGATCTGCGTCCGCCAGGCGGATTTGAGGCCGGTGCCAGCCTCGCGCATGGCGGCGGTGACGGCACGTTCCCCGGCCGCTACCTCGGCCGCCATCAGGGCGACGATGTCGGGATCGATGGCGAGTTTCAGTTTCACGCTGGCCTCAGATCCACGGTCCAGACCAGCCGTTCGCGGTCGCGGACCGGCTCGCCCTGAATAAGGAAGGCGTCGCCGTCGATTTCTATTCGGTCGCCGGGGCGCGGGCTCGGCACCTCGGCCAC
>JAACUH010000004.1 GCA_009993005.1 Rhodobacterales bacterium | reverse complement strand
CCCGCATCGCCAGCAACCGCTTGCGCGCGCGCAGCACCGGCAGGGGGCAGATCAACCCGCGCGCATCGACCTCGGTGTCATGTTCGGGCATCGGCACGGCTCCTGCGGATTGCGTCCCGTCTTAGCCCCCGCAAACGGGGGCCGCAAATGCGATATTTCCGGCCCGTCCCCAAGATGTGAGCGGCGCGCGCACGACATGGGCGTGACACGGACGGCAAAGCGGGGCTATCTGGCCGCCATAAGGGGAGCGATATGCTGACAAGTTCGATGTTGCTGGATGCCACGCTGTTGCCTGCGATGCTGATCGCGCTGTCGGCGGGGCTCTTGTCGTTCCTGAGCCCCTGCGTGCTGCCGGTGGTGGCGCCGTATCTCGCCTATATGGGCGGCGTGAGCGTGACCGAGATGCAGGAACAGAAGATCGCGCGCAACCGGGTGTTGCTCGCGACTGTGTTCTTTGTGCTGGGCCTGTCCACGGTGTTCTTGCTGCTGGGCCTCGGCGCCTCGGCGATGGGCCGCGCGCTGCTTGCCTACAAGACCACGATGGAGACGGTCGCGGCGCTGGTCATCATGATCTTTGGCGCGCATTTCTTGGGCATCTACCGGATCGGATTTCTCGACCGCGAGGCGCGGATGGAGCCGGGCGCGCAGGGCGGATCGGCGCTGGGGGCCTATGTTCTGGGCCTTGCCTTTGCCTTTGGCTGGACGCCCTGCCTCGGGCCGGTGCTGTCGGCGATCCTCGGGCTTGCGGCGTCGAGCGGCGATCTGGCGCGCGGCACGATGCTGCTCGGGGTCTATGCGCTGGGGCTGGGCATCCCGTTCCTGCTGGTGGCCGCGTTCTTTCCGCGGCTGACCGGGGTCATGGCCTTCATGCGGCGGCACATGGGCCGGATCGAGCGGATCTCGGGCCTGATGCTCTGGACGCTGGGGCTGATGATGCTGACCGGGCAGTTCACCGCGTTCAGCCGCTTTCTGCTCGACACGTTCCCGGTGCTGCAAACGCTCGGCTGAGGCTTATTTTCGTCGAAATCCTGCGCTAGGGTCGGCGCATGGCGATGGTTGACCGACCCCCCGTTCAGACCGGCCGCGAGGATGCGGCACCGCGCCGCGTGCGCCGGCGGCGGGTGTTCTATATCCCCGGCTATGACCCGATCCATCCGCGCCGCTACCGCGAGCTTTACCGCAAGGAAGGCGCCGATCAGGCCGCGATGTCAGGCTATGAGATCGCCCTGAGCCCCAAACAGGGTGGCGGCGCCTATGGCTGGCATGTCGGCGCGACGGTGGACGGCGAAGCGGTGCAGGCCGACATCGACGTGCTCGTGTGGTCGGATATCGTGCGCGGCTCGATGAGCCAGTCGATCCCCGCGACCTATTGGCAGATGATCCGCACGGCCTTTGCCTATATTGCCAGCGGCACGCTGCGGCGGCTGATGTGGCTGCGCAAGGGGCCGGTGATCGCGGCGCTTTACCCGGTGGGGATGCTGTTGCTGCAACTGGGGCTGGCGGTGCTCGCGGGCCTTGTGGTGGCGGGGCTCTTGCTGCGCGGGATCGAAGCGGGGCTGGGCCTTGCAGGCTGGGGGCTGGGACCGATGGTGCCATTTGTCCGCTGGCCGGTGGCGCTGGTCGTGCTGGTGCTGGCGCTGCGCTGGTTCAAGCGGCAGGATGGCCGGTTCTTTGCCTATTACCTGATGCATGACTATGCCTATTCGGCCCGCTGGGGGGGCGCGAACCCGCCCGAGCTCGAGGCGCGGATGGCGGCGTTTTCCGACACCATCGCCGCAGCGCTCGAGACCGACGCGGACGAGGTGCTGGTCGTGGGCCATTCGTCCGGCGCGCATCTGGCGGTGTCGATCCTGGCGGACCTGATCCGCGCGGGGCGGGTGCGGGCCGGGGGGCCGGCGCTGGGGTTTCTGAGCCTGGGGCAGGTGATCCCGATGGTGTCGTTCCTGCCCCGCGCGGACCGGCTGCGCGCTGACCTCGCCTATCTGTCGGCCAGCGATGCGCTGGCCTGGGTCGATGTCTCGGCCCCCGGCGACGGCTGTTCCTTTGCGCTCTGCGATCCCGTCGCGGTGTCGGGCGTGGCGCCCGAGGGCAAGCGCTGGCCGCTGGTGATGTCGGCGGCCTTTACCCAGAGCCTGTCGCCCGCGCGCTGGAAGGCCCTGCGCTGGCGGTTCTTTCGTCTGCATTTTCAGTATCTTTGCGCCTTTGACGCGCCGCTCGACTATGACTATTTCCAGATCACCGCCGGCCCGCTGACGCTGCGCGACCGCTACGCCGCACGCAAACCGGCCAAGTCGCGCATCGACGTGCCGGCCTCGAAATACACCTCGATGGCGGCATGAGCGACGGCGCCGCCGACCTGCCGCCCAAGCCGCCGGCGCGCCCCGACAGGGTATCGCTGTGGCGATACGTGAAGCTTTTTCGTGCGGACATCCTCTCTGCCCAGCCCGCGCGGCTCTACCGCGCCTGGATGGCCGAGTTCCGCACGCCGTTTTTCCGCAGCTACCTCGTCAATGATCCCGCGCTGATCCGCCGGGTGCTGAACGAACGGCCCGATGATTTCCCCAAATCCGACCGGGTCGGCGCGGGGCTGCGGCCCTTGCTGGGCAATTCGGTGTTCCTGACCAATGGCGCGGTGTGGAAACGCCAGCGCCGCATCATCGACCCGGCCTTTGAGGGTGGGCGCATCCGCGACACATTCCCCGCGATGTGGGCGGCGGGCGAGGCGGCGGTGGCGCGCATCGGGCGGCTGGCCGACGGGCAGCCGGTCGAGATCGAGGCCGAGACGAGCCATGCGGCGGCGGATGTCATTTTCCGCACGCTGTTCTCGATCCCGATCGACAACGCCATCGCGGCGCAGGTGTTCGACCAGTTCCGCGCCTATCAGCGCAGCCAGCCGATCCTGAACCTTGCCGCCTTTGTGCCCGGCCCGCGCTGGATGCCGCGGTTTTTCCGGGCCGAGACGCGGCGCACGGCGCGGGTCATCCGGGGGCTGATCGGGCAGCTTGTCGCGACACGGCTGACCGAGATCGCGGCGGGGCAGGCAGCCGATGATCTGGCGACCAAGATCATGACGACGGCCGATCCCGAGACGGGTGCGCGGTTCGACAAGGCAGAGATGGTCGATCAGGTGGCGATCTTCTTTCTCGCCGGGCATGAAACCAGCGCCTCGGCGCTTGCCTGGACTCTCTATCTGCTGGCCCGCTATCCCGACTGGCAGGATCAGGCCGCGGCCGAGGCGCAGGGGCTGGCCGCGCATTTCGGCACGATGTCGCGGCTCAAGGTCACGCGCGACATCTTTCGCGAGGCGCTGCGGCTCTATCCCCCGGTCCCGATGATGGTGCGCGAGGCGGCCTGTCCCGAGACGTTTCGCGACCGCGCGGTGCGGCCCGGTGCGCAGGTGGTGCTCTCGCCCTGGCATCTGCACCGGCACGCCCGCATCTGGGACAATCCGGATGGGTTCGACCCCGGCCGCTGGGGCACGGTGGCCGGCAAGGAATGTGCCCGCGACGCCTATATGCCCTTTTCCACCGGGCCGCGGGTCTGCACCGGGGCGGGGTTTGCGATGGTCGAGGGGCCGCTGCTGCTTGCCATGCTGTTGCGGGACTATCGTTTTGCGGTGGTCGAGGGGCGTGTGCCGGTGCCCGTGGCGCATCTGACGGTGCGCGCGGCGGATGGCATCTGGCTGCGAATCACGCGGCGCTAGGGCCGGTTCAACAATGCCGCTGCGCGGCAGAGATTGCATCGCGATCCGCAACAAATCTTGCCACATTCGAACCGGGTTGCGCGACATGGCCATCCGGTGCAGACAACGCAATTTTTGATTACCACTAATATTAACAGGGTGTTAATGGGTCTCTATGAGGTCGATGCCGCGCCTGGGCGCCCGAAAATGGCAGAAATCGGGCGCCAATCGTGCTATCCAAGGTTGTCGGTGGGGGCTGATGATCATGTGGAGACAATGGATGGCATTCGTGGAATTTGGTCCCGTCACGACAAGCGTTGTGCAATTCGTGGGCAACCGGATGCAGCGCTTCATCCATCGCGATGGAACGCTTGCCGTGGATGTGCAACCCGCACCCGAAGCGGCTGCAAATCAGCCCACCATCGCCGTGCGCGCGCTGAATGCGGGGGAACGCAGCGAGCAGGCGACGCTGCGAAGCCTGCGTCAGGCGCTTTACGACGACCGCGCCGCCTGAGCGGCGCGCAGCACATGCACCCTGATTGCCGAGGCGAGGCCCACGTCGCCCCGCGCGGCGTCGATGTCGGCCGCCAGCGCGTTGAGCGTGCGCCCCTCGGCCGCCGCCAGCGCGCGGAACGCCTGCCAGAACGCCTCTTCCAGTGACACCGACGTGCGGTGGCCGCGCAGGGTGAGCGAGTGTTTCACCGGCCGCCCTGCATCCGCCATCGCCTATTCCTCGTCGAATTTCGCCTGGTCGAGCCTGCGGCGCGCCTGTTCGGCCTGTGCTGCCTCAAGCAGGCGCTGCGCCTTGGTCCGGCCAAAGCGCGCGGCATTGGCATCGGCCTGCGCCTTGTCCGCGGCGCGGTCGCGCTCCTTGCGGGCGCGGTTGAGGTTGACGGGCGTGGTCATCGCGCGGTCATTTCGGGCCGATCATGTCCTCGGGCCGCACCACGCGGTCGAACGTCTCGGCATCGACATAGCCCAGCGCGATGGCCTCCTCGCGCAGGGTTGTGCCGTTCTTGTGCGCGGTCTTGGCCACGGTCGTCGCCTTGTCATAGCCGATGGTCGGCGCGAGCGCCGTCACCAGCATCAGGCTTTCGCGCATCAGTTTCTCGATGCGGCTGCGGTCGGCCTCGATCCCTACCACGCAATTGTCGGTGAAGGCGCCACAGGCATCCCCCAGAAGCTGCATGGATTGCAACACGTTATAGGCCATCATCGGCTTCATCACGTTCAGCTCGAAATGCCCCTGCGAGCCGGCAAAGCCCACCGCCGCGTCATTGCCGAACACATGCGCGCAGACCTGCGTGATCGCCTCGACCTGGGTCGGGTTGACCTTGCCCGGCATGATCGACGAACCGGGCTCGTTCTCGGGCAGCATCAGCTCGCCCAGCCCGCAGCGCGGGCCGGAACCCAGCATGCGGATGTCGCAGGCGATCTTGTAGAGGCTCGCCGCCACGGTTTTCAGCGCGCCCGACATCTCGACCAGCCCGTCATGGGCGGCAAGCGCCTCGAACTTGTTGGGGGCGGTGACAAAGGGCAGGCCGGTGATGGCGGCGATTTCCGCCGCGATGGTCTCGCCCCAGCCTCGCGGGCTGTTGAGCCCGGTGCCCACCGCGGTGCCACCCTGCGCGAGTTCGTAGATCGCGGGCAGCGCGGCCTTGACGCGGCGGATGCCCATCGCGACCTGATGCGCATAGCCCGAAAACTCCTGCCCGAGCGTGAGTGGTGTGGCATCCATCGTATGGGTGCGGCCGATCTTGATGATGTCATCAAAAGCCGCGACCTTGACCAGCAGGGCAGCGTGCAGCTTTTCCAGCCCCGGCAAGAGCACATCGCGCGCGGTCATGGCGACGGCGACATGCATGGCGGTGGGGAAAGTGTCATTCGACGACTGGCCCATGTTGACGTGGTCGTTCGGGTGCACCGGCGACTTGGACCCGATCACGCCGCCGAGCGCCTCGATCGCGCGGTTCGAGATCACCTCGTTGGCGTTCATGTTCGACTGCGTGCCCGATCCGGTCTGCCAGACGACCAGCGGGAAATGGCTGTCGAGATCGCCGGCTACCACCTCCCTGGCCGCGGCGATGATCGCATCGGCAAGGGTGGCATCAAGGGCGCCGCGCGCCTTGTTGGCGGTGGCGCAGGCCTGTTTGATCACGCCCAGCGCGCGCAGGATGGCCACCGGCTGCTTTTCCCAGCCGATGGGGAAATTCAGGAGCGAGCGCTGCGTCTGCGCGCCCCAGTAGCGGTCTGCGGGCACCGCGATGGGGCCGAAGCTGTCGGTTTCGATGCGGGTGCTGGTCATGGTGTCATCCTCGGGTATGCCGCAGTATGCCGGTGCATGCCGTTTAGCGCTGCGGTCCCCGTGCCGCAACGGTCAGAATGCCGCAAATCCTATTTGCGGAACTTGTCGAGGCTGACGACTTCGGCCGCGGCACGGCCGACGGGTTCGGGCTCGGCCATTTCGTCCATCGGCGCCTCGCCGTCATCCTCTTCGCCGCGCTCTTCCTGGGTCTCGAACCGCAAGCCGAATTCGACCGACGGATCGACGAAGGTCTTGATCGCGTCATAGGGGATATAGAGCGGCTCGGGATTGTCACCGAAGTTGAGCGTGACGGCAAAGCCTTCATCCGTCACGGTCAGGTTGTCGAACCAGTGCTGGATCACGATGGTCATCTCGCCGGGGTAGCGGTCCGACAGCCAGTCGGCGATCTCGACATCGGGGTGCATCGTGTCGAAGGTGATGAAAAAGTGGTGCGTGCCGGGCAATCCATGCGCCGCGACACCTTCAAGCACTTCTTGGATCAGACCGCGCATCGCACGGTGCATGAGGTTTCCGTAGTCGATGGTGCGGGTCACGGGAATGTCCACTTTTGCCAGGCTCGAGTGTGAGCATAAGGGATTCGCCGCGGGATGTAAGGGGGCCGCGCAGTGCAAAGCGCGGGGCAAAGCGCGGGGCGCGCGCGCGTGCACGCAACTGCGCAGGCTGGCCCCGGCCTAGCCGATCACGCGTGCCAGTTCGCGGATGATCTTGCGGCGGATGGCATCGGGATAGTCGCGATGTCCGCCTGCGGTGACGACAAAGCCGTCGCGCGTCACCACATTGCGCAGATAGAAGCCGGTGACGGCCATGCCCAGCGATTCAATGGCGATGCCGTTGATTGTCACCCCCTGGCGCTCGGCCATCTGCCGCGCAAAGGCGACGTCCGACCCGGCGTTGGGCGTGCCGTCGCCGGACATGTCGATGATATGGCGGGCACAGTCCGCGACCTCGGCGAACTGGCGCAGCGCCACGCGGATCGCTTCGGCCGGCGCGGTATCCGACAGGCGGATCGCGCGCGGCGTGATGCGTGCCGCGACCGACAGCGCGGCTGCGTCGGCCTCGGTCATGACCTGCGTCCAGGGGGTGGTGATGACCTGCCGGTCAACCCCCGACCATTGCATGACCGCGATCATCACCTGCCCCTGCACCATCGCCTCAACCACTTCGGCGTCGGCGAGCGCATCGGCGAGGCCATCGGTCTGCAGGCGGTATTCGGCCTCGTCCACCGAATTGGACACGTCGATGGCCAGCAGCAAAGCGGTGTCGCAGGGCAGGGCGCAGGCCGGCCAGAGCGTCAGCCCGGCGACAAGGCCCCGCCAGCCTGTCATCCTTGCGGTTGGATCAGGACCAGCCCGCCGACCTCGCCTTCGAGCGGGCCGTGTTCCGCCGAGGTCGGCTTGACCAGCGCCGCCATCAGCACCGGCAGGGGGGTCCAATAGGGGATGTACCAGTCCTGATCGACCTCGAGGATCAGCACGCGGTCGCGCGCCGCGTCATAGGCGCCGATCAGCGAGATATGCGGGCCGTCCCAGTCGCCCGTCACCACACCCTGGTTGAAATAGACCAGCGCGACATCGGCGGCGCTGGCCTCATTCCCGGTCAGGATTTCGCGCAGGCGGGTCGTCTCCATCTCGCCCGCGACGATGGGCTGGAACGGGATCACGGCATAGGCGCCCATGTCGCGCGCGGCCAGTGCCGCGCCGGTGAAATCGACGAGTTGCTGGAAGGTCACTCCATCGCCGCCTTCGGCCGAAAGGTCGGACCAGAGCGGCACGCCGGTCAGGTCAAGCAGATCGGGCTGCGACATCACGGTTTGCGAGGCCATCGGCGGCAGGCCAGCCAGCCCGTTGAGCGCCGCCGTGACGCTGGCGATGGAGCAGGCCGAAGAGGTGAACTGCGGCTTTACGAACGGCGCAAAGGCCCAGTAATCCGGCGCCTCTGCCGTGCGCAGATAGGCCATGTCCTGAGTGATCGCCACGGCATCGGGGCCGAGCTTGGCATAGTCGTCGTCCTGCGCGAGGGCCGGCAGGGGCAGGCAAAGGGACAGGCACAGGGCCAGGGATTGGCGCAGGGACTGGGATTGCGGAAGGGACTGGGATTGGGGCAGGGGCTTGGCAAGGGCGGTCAGACGCATCGGGCATATCCTCGGTCGGGTTCAAGGTCGAGCATTGCCCGGCTCTTGTCACAGCGCAAGAGGCACGGGGCGCGGATGCAGGCGAACGGGGGAAAGTGCAGGCTTCTGTTGCCAGGTGCCTGCGGACCCCGCCTAGAGGGG
>JAACUH010000126.1 GCA_009993005.1 Rhodobacterales bacterium | reverse complement strand
ATGCGGCCTGTGCGGATGCGGCCTGTGCTGATCCCTCCGGGGCAAGCTCGGGCAGCGGCACCTCAGAGAGGATGTGCAACCCATAGGCCCTGTAGTGCCAGACCTGTCCGGCGGTGGCCCGCACGGGGCCGGCGGGGCGCGCCACGGCGATCACCGCGCAATCCTCGCCGCGACCGGCTCGCGCGATGCATGGCGCCGACGGTCATGCGCCAATGTGATGCCGGTCCGGTCGATGATCGTCAGATCGTCGGTCATGCCGGCCCCGGCCTGTTGCCCCCCCTCGACATCGCGCAACCACTGGTCCAGCCAGACCACACGCCAGACCTCGGCAAAATCCGCCAGCGCAACCGCCGCGCCGTCGCGTTCCAGCGCATCGAGGCTCTGACGCAGGGCCGCCATATCCACATAGGGCGCCACCGCATCAAGCCTGCCGGCCCGCAGCCGTGGCAGAGCCCCGGTCGTGTCCTGCGCCAGCCCGCGCAGCAGATTGGGCAGGAAATGCGCCTTGTCCCGGCGTTGGCGGATCGGGTCGGGCAGGATTCCGTCCATCGCATCGCGCAGCAACGACCGGGTCCATCCCCCCCTGATCTTGTCGGCCGACGGTGCGTTGACGCAGGTCTCGATCACGTGCCGGTCCAGAAAGGGGTAGCGCGCCTCGATGCCGTGCCACGCAGCCGACCGGTCCAGGATTTCGAGCGACTCCGCGATCCGCGGGTCGGTCACCAGGGCGATGTGGTGGCGCTGTTCCGGCGTATCGGCCGCGATCTCGCGGTCACTGATCGCCCGCACGCGGTCTGTGATGGCATCATTCGTGACAAGCTCGGCCGACAGGAGACGCCGCCAGCGGGTGGTGTCGGCCCGGTTCACCCGGCCACTGACCCGCCGGGCCAGCGCGCGCAAAAGCGGTTGGCGCAGGTGTTGGGCCAGAAGGGACGCAAACACCGGAAACGGATGATCTCCACTTGATGCACGCGCATGGCCGAGCGTCTGCCAGAGCTCGTTCCAGGCGCCTTGTCGGGCAAGCACATGGAGATGCATGAGCCCGGACGAGATGACCTCGTCCCCGCCGTGCCCATCCAGCAGAACCCGCACACCGCTCTGCGCCGCATGGGCATAGACGCGTCGGGTCGTCGCCAGCGCCAGACCCGAAAACGGCTGACCCTGCTCGGCCAGAAGCGGCGCCATATCCTCGAACAGCCCGCCCGTGTCCGCCTCGATCCGGACCGGGTCAAAGCCGCCTTCGGCCAGAACCGCCGCGATATAGCGGCTCTCGTCCATGGCGGGCAGCGACGGAAAGGTCATCGAAAAGACCGGCAAGGCATCATGCGGCGCGGCGCGGCGGGCCAGCATCGCGACCGAACTGCTGTCGAGCCCGCCGCTCAACATCGCGCCGACCGGGCCACCGCGCATCCGCGCCGCCACGGCCTCACCCAGGCGCTCGCGCAGGGCCGGTGCACCAGTGCCGGCGGCGGCTGGGTTCGTGGCCGCCTGCAAGTGCCAGTAGCGGCGGATCTCGACAGCGCCGAATTGCATCAGGAGCCTGTGCCCGGGTTCGAGCCGAAGGACATCCCGCAGCGCTGTCCGATCGGTCTGGGTCGTCTGGCCGGTCAGATAGCCCGCGATCCAGACCGGGTCCGCGACGTCCCCGTCAGATCGCAAGCAATTGATATCGCTTGCAAAGCAGAAACTATCGGGCCAGAGGCGGTAGACCAGCGGCTTGACCCCCAGCCTGTCGCGCGCGGCAAAGAGCCTGCGATGTTCGGGGTCCCAGATGGCAAAGGCGAAATCGCCCTCGAGATGGTCAACGCAG
>JAACUH010000096.1 GCA_009993005.1 Rhodobacterales bacterium | reverse complement strand
CACGCCGCGCGCATCGCCCATTTCCATGCCAAGAACGTGCGGCCGGACGTGATGCGCGCGGTGCGCGACCAGGGCCTGTCCTTTCTCGAAGGGGTGCGGCGCGGGGCCTTTACCGTGCCGGGCGACCCCGAAGGCGCTGTCGATTTCCCCCCCCTGCTGCGCATCGCGGCCGAGGCCGGCTATCAGGGCTGGCTGGTGATCGAGGCCGAACAGGACCCGGCGGTGCGCAACCCGTTCCAGTTCCAGTCGATGGGCCTCGCCGCGCTCAGACAGATGGCGCGTGACGCCGGACTGGACCGCAGCGCATGAAGCTTTTCGATGTTCAGCACCCGTTCTTCATCCCGCTCCACCGAAGGGTGATCCTGACGGCGGCACTCGCCGCCTGGTCAGTGTTCGAGTTCACGATCAGCGGGTCGGCCTTCTGGGGCGTGCTGACGGGCGGCATCGCGCTGATCTGCGCGCATCAGTTCTTCATCGCCTTCGACCCGCCGCTGCCCGAGGACAGGGACAAGGACAAGGACAAGGACAAATCCGACGATGCCTGACCTGTTGCGCCACCCCAGCGGCACCCATGGCAAGGTGCATGACATCACCCCGGCCAGCGCCGGCTGGTCCTATGTGGGCTTTGGCCTCTACCGCCTCGCGCCGGGCGACAGCGTGGCCGAGGCGACCGGCGACCGCGAGGTGATCCTGGTGCTGGTCGAGGGGCGGGCCGAGATCACCGCCGCCGGGCAGGCGATGGGCGAGATGGGCGCGCGCATGGACGTGTTCGAGAAAACCCCGCCCGCCTGCCTCTATGTCCCCAACGGGGCCGACTGGTCGGCCCGCGCCACCACCGCCTGCACGCTGGCGGTCTGCTCCGCGCCGGGGCAGGGCGGGCATGGGGTGCAGCGTCTGGGCCCCGAGGGCATCACGCTCACCCCGCGCGGCACTGGCACGAATACACGCCATATCAACAACATCGCGATGGAGGGGCGCGATGTGGCCGACAGCCTGCTGGTGACCGAGGTCTTTACCCCCGCCGGTCACTGGTCCTCCTACCCCAGCCACCGCCATGACGAGGATGATTTCCCCCGCATGACCTATCTGGAGGAGACCTATTACATGCGCCTCAATCCCGCGCAGGGCTTTGGCATCCAGCGGGTCTATACCGAGGATGGCACGCTCGACGAAACCATGGCCGTCAGGGATCACGATGTGACGCTGGTGCCGCGCGGCCATCATCCCTGCGGCGCGCCCTACGGCTACGAGATGTATTACCTCAACGTCATGGCCGGCCCGCTGCGCAAATGGCGGTTCCAGAACGACCCTGCGCATGACTGGATCGCACAGCGCGACGCGGCGCGCTGACGGGTCAGTCTCCGTCGCCCCCCCCGTCGCCCCCCCCGTCGCCGCCGCCATCACCGTCTGCGTCGCCATCATCGACCGCGGCCGGATCGTCGCGCTGCGGCGCATGCCCCCCCTTGGTCCGGTCATCCGGGATGTCGGCGCCCAGCCAGACCGCGGCAGCGTCCGTCTTGCCCTCGCGCCGGTCACGCCGCGCGGCGCGCGCCACAACCACCAGGATCAGCAGCACGACGAGGATCGCCCCGCCGCCAAGGCTCAGTCTCGGGTCCATCCGACGCCTCCTCCGCACGATCGTCTCTTGGCACGACACTCACCTGCTACTAGGCAAGTCACCATCCGTCCACCCCGAGGTGCACCATGATCTTTGCCTATCGCCTGTCCGAAGGTCGCCTGACCCAGATGCCGCCCGAGGCTGACCTCGCGGATGCGATCTGGATCGACCTCTACCGCCCGCAACCCGAACAGGCCGCCCTTGTGGCGGCGCTCGGTATCGAGGTGCCGACGCTCGAGGATATGGAAGAGATCGAACTCTCCAACCGCCTCTACCGCGTAGACTGCGCCGATTACATGACCGCCGTGGTGCCCGGCCAGAGCCCGGACAAGGCGCCCACCGCAGGTCCGGTGACTTTTATCGTCACCGCCGACAGGCTGATCTCCGTGCGCTACCACGCGCCGCGCCCCTTCGTGACCTTTCCAGACCGCGCCGACCGCTCCAGCGCCGGCACCGCAACCCATGTGCGGCTGTTCCTCGGACTGGTGGAAGAGATCATCGCCCGCATGGCCGATCTGCTCGAAGCGACGGGCAAGGTGCTCGACCAGACCGCCGCCGCCGCCTATGACGGCACCGCGTCGCAGCGCCCCGACCTGCTGCAGGCCTCGCTCGAGACGCTGGGCCGCGAGGGCGAGGCCCTGTCGCGCGTGCGCCTCGGCCTGCTGACGGTCGAGCGGATGCTTTCGACCTTCAGCCTGTGGTCGGCCGACCGGCGCAGCGACAAGACCGACAAGACGCAGGCCGCCCTCATCAAGGGCCTGATGCGCGACATCAACTCGCTCGAGGTGCATGCCGATTTCCTGTCCAACCGCGTGAGCCTCGCCACCGAGGTCACGCTGGGCATGATCAATCTCGCGCAGAACGCCACGATCCGCATCGTCTCCGTGGTGGCGGCGCTGTTCCTGCCGCCGACGCTGATCGCCTCGGCCTATGGCATGAACTTTGCCGTCATGCCCGAACTGGACTGGCGCTGGGGCTACCCCATGGCGCTGGGCATGATGGTCGCCTCGGCCGGCGCGACCTTTCTCTATTTCAAATGGAAACGCTGGCTTTAGGCGCCACGCCCGCGCTTCATCTTGCCACAAATATCCCCGCCGGAGGCATCCGCACCCGCCATCAGGTGATGACGTCCGGCGCCTCGCGCCCGGTATGCGCCTTGATCCCCGCGATGGCCTCGGCGGCGGCGATGACATCGGCCAGCGCCTCCTGCGCGTCGCGGTCCAGCCGCGCGGGGTCGGTCTCGACCTCCTCCAGATAGACCCGCAGCGTCGCCCCCACGGTGCCCGTCCCCGAGAGGCGGAACACCACGCGCCCGCCGCTGGTAAAGCCGATGCGCAGCCCCTGCGCGGCGGAATGCGACCCATCGACCGGGTCGTCATAGGCGAACTCATCCGCGCTGGCGACCGTGAGCGCGCCGAATGTCTGCCCCGCAAGGCTCCCCAGCCGCGCCCGCAGCCCGTCGTAGAGCGCATTGGCCCTGTCCGCCGCCACATCCTCGTAATCGTGGCGCGAGTAGTAGTTGCGCCCGTAGCGGCGCCAATGCCCGGCCAGCAGATCGGCCATGCTCGCCCGCGTATCGGCGAGGATGTTGAGCCACAGCAGCACCGCCCAGAGCCCGTCCTTTTCGCGCACATGGTCCGACCCGGTGCCGGCGCTCTCTTCGCCGCACAGCGTCGCGCGCCCGGCGTCGAGCAGGTTGCCGAAGAACTTCCAGCCGGTGGGCGTCTCGTAGCAGGCCATGCCCAGGGCCGCCGCCACCCGGTCCACCGCGCCCGAGGTCGGCATCGACCGCGCCACGCCCTTGAGCCCGCGCGCATAGCCCGGCGCGCGATGCGCATGGGCGGTGAGCAGCGCGAGGCTGTCGGAGGGGCCGACATAGACGCCGCGCCCCATGATCATGTTGCGGTCGCCGTCGCCATCGCTCGCCGCGCCGAAATCGGGCGCGTCGGGCGCCATCATCCTGTCCACCAGATCCTTGGCCCAGATCGGGTTCGGGTCGGGGTGGCCGCCGCCGAAATCGGGCGAGGGCGTGCCATTGACCACCGTGCCGGGGGCAGCGCCCAGCATCCCTTCGAGGATCGCATGGGCATAGGGGCCGGTCACGGCATGCATCGCGTCGAACCGCATGGTAAAGCCGCTGGCGAAAAGCGCTCGGATCGCGTCGAAATCAAACAGCGTCTCCATCAGCGCGGCATAATCCGCGACCGGGTCCAGGATCTCGACCGTCATCTCGCCCAGCGCCGTGGTGCCTGGGCGTGTCAGGTCGAGGTCATGCGCCTCGAGGATCGTGTATTGCGATACGGTCTGGGTGGCGGCAAAGATCCTGTCGGTGACATTCTCGGGGGCGGGGCCGCCATTGGGGGTGTTGTATTTCAGGCCAAAGTCGCCCTCCGGCCCGCCGGGGTTGTGGCTCGCCGACAGGATCAGCCCGCCATCGGTGCCGCGCAGCCGGATCAGATGCGACGCGGCCGGGGTCGAGAGCAGGGCATTCACCCCCACGATCACCCCCGCCGCCCCCTGCGCCGCCGCCATCCGCAGGATCACCTGCGCCGCACGGTCGTTGAAATAGCGCCCGTCGCCGCCCAGCACGAGCCTCTTGCCCGCCACGCCGCCGATCCCGTCAAAGATCGCCTGCACGTAATTCTCGAGGTAATGCGGCCCCATGAACACATGGGTTTTCTTGCGCAGACCCGAGGTGCCGGGCTTTTGTGCGTCGATGGGCCTTGTCTGAACCGTGATCTTCTGCATGGCAGTTCTCCTCAGGGGTGCGCGGCCGGGTCTGGCTCCATCACCAGCACGACCACCGATTGCGCGGCGACGGCTAATCTCTTGCGGGCGACGCGCGGCGGCGCATCGGGGCGGGCGGTGTCGATATGGCAGACCCACTGATGCCCGGGGCGCACCGGTGGCGGGGTCACGGTCAGTCCGCCGCCCCCGTTGAACACGATCAGGATCGCATATTCGAGCGTGGCATATTCCGGTGTGCCCGAGGCGGTGCGCATCTCGACCGTGAGCGCGCGCAGGTTCGGGTCGAGCCAGCAGGCATCGGTAAAGGGCCGCCCGTCGGGATGGCGCCAGAAGATATCGGGCTCGCCGTCGATGGCACGGCTCTTGGCATGCAGGAACCGCGTCTGACGCAGGATCGGGTGGGTCCGGCGAAAGGTGATGATCTGCTGGCAAAAGCGCAGGAAATCGGCATCCGCATGGTCCCAGTCGATCCAGCCGATCGGATTGTCCTGGCAATAGGCGTTGTTGTTGCCCATCTGGCTGTTGCCCAGCTCATCCCCGCCCAGGATCATCGGCGTGCCCTGCGACAGCATCAGCGTCGCCATCAGGTTGCGCCGCCGCAGCGCGCGGGCGGCGATGATGGCGGGGTCGTCGGTCGGCCCCTCGATGCCCATGTTGTCCGACCGGTTGTCGGAATGGCCGTCGCGGTTCTCCTCGCCATTGGCCTCGTTGTGCTTGTCGGCATAGGACACCAGGTCCATCAGGGTAAAGCCGTCATGCGCGGTCAGGAAATTGACCGATGACGTCGCGGGCTTGCCGTCGTGGTCAAACCGCAGCGCGGACCCCGAAATGCGCGTGGCGAGCTTGTTCACGCCGCCCGCATCGCCGCGCCAGAACCGGCGCACCTGATCGCGGAACTTGTCGTTCCATTCCGCAAAGGGGGGCGGGTAACTGCCAAGCTGATAGCCCCCCGGCCCGATGTCCCATGGCTCTGCGATCAGCTTGACCCCGGCCAGCACCGGGTCCTGGCGGATCGCCTGAAAGAAGGGCGCGTTGCGGTCGAACCCATGCGCCGTGCGGCCGAGTGCCGAGCACAGGTCAAAGCGGAAACCATCCACATGCATCACCTCGACCCAGTAGCGCAGGCTGTCCATGATCATCCGCAGCACCATCGGATGCTCTGAATTGAGCGTGTTGCCGGTGCCGGTATCGTCGATGTAATAGCGCGGCGTTTCCGCGAGGCGGTAATAGGACGCGTTGTCGAGCCCGCGAAAGCTCAGCGTCGGGCCCATCTGGTTGCCCTCGCCAGTGTGGTTATAGACCACATCGAGGATCACCTCGATCCCCGCCGCATGAAAGCGGGCGACCATGTGCTGAAACTCTGCGATGTCCTGCGTGGCCATATAGCGCGGCTCGGGTGCGAAAAAGCCGATGCTCATGTAGCCCCAGTAATTCGTCAGCCCCTTGTCCACCAGAAAGCGGTCGTTGAGAAAGGCTTGGACCGGCAAGAGCTCGACCGCCGTGACCCCCAGACGCCCCAGATGGTCAAGCACCGGGTCCGAGGCCATGGCGAGATAGGTGCCGCGGTTGGCGATGTCGCCGCGGCCGGCGGTCATGCCCTTCACATGCGCCTCGTAGATGACCGACTCGGACATCGACCGGCGCGGCGGGCGGTCCTCGCCCCAGCTGAAGGCCGGGTCGGTGACGATGCAACGCGGCATGTAGCGGGCCGAGTTTCGGGTGTCGAATGTCAAATCCCCATGCTTGGCCGTCACGTCATAGCCCATCAGCGCGTCATGCCAGATCGGATGGCCCGAAAGTTGCCGCGCATAGGGGTCGATCAGCAGCTTGTGCGGATTGAAACGGTGGCCCTCGTCGGGGCGGTAGGGGCCATGCGCGCGGTAGCCGTAATGCTGGCCGGGGCGCAGGCCGGCGATATAGCCGTGCCAGATATGCCCGGTGCATTCGGGCAGGTCGATCAGGAACACCTCTTCGCGCCCGTCCTCGGAAAACAGGCAGAGCGTCATGCGGGTCGCATGCTGCGAAAAGACGGCGAAATTGACGCCTTCGCCATCAAAGGTGGCGCCCATCGGATAGGGGCGCCCGGCGATGATCCGGGAATTGACGGTCATGTTGCGGGCGTCACATCCCGGTAGAGCTGCGCATAGGCGGCGGCGGATTGCGCCCAGCCGACCGGCTGGCGCATCGCGTTGGCCTGCATCGCGGCCCAGGTGGGCGCGTCCGCATAGAGCCGGCAAAGCTGGTCGAGCGCGCCGCGCAAGGCCTCTGCCGTGACCGGGTGGAACTGAACGCCGGTGGCCACCCCCACGCCCAATGCGGCGGGCGAGGCGTGGATCACCGTATCGGCCAGCCCCCCGGTGAGCGCCACCAGCGGGATCGTGCCATAGCGCAACCCGTATAGCTGGGTGAGCCCGCAAGGCTCGAACCGGCTCGGGACCAGAATGGCGTCGCCCCCCGCGATCATGCGGTGCGACAGCGCCTCGTCATAGCCGATGCGCACCGCCACATTGCTGTCGCGCGCGGCATTGCGGAACGCATCCTCGAGCGCGGGGTCGCCCGAGCCCAGCAGCGCCAGTTGCGCGCCCTGCGCCAGCATCCCGGGCAGCGCGTCGAGCAGCAGGTCCAGCCCCTTTTGTTCGGTCAGGCGCGAGATCACCACGCAAAGCGGCCCGCGCGCGTCGGGCAGGCCGAACGCGGCCCGCAGCGCGGCCTTGTTGGCGGCCTTGCCTGCGGGGGTCGTGTAGGTGGTGATCGCGGGGTCGGTCGCCGCGTTCCAGGCGTCCTCGTCGATGCCGTTGAGGATGCCGGTCAGATGCGCCCGGCGGTGGCGCATCACCCCGTCGAGCCCCATGCCGAATTCGTCGCGCATCAGCTCTGCCGCATAGGTCGGGCTCACGGTGGTAAGCCGGTCCGCGCCCATCAGCCCGGCCTTGAGCGCCGAGATCCGCCCCCAGAACTCGAACCCGTCGGAGGTATAGCGCGCGGGCTTGAGCCGCAGCGTGGCGAGCTTGCCGGGGTCGGCCAGCCCGTGAAAGGCGATGTTGTGGATCGTCAGGATGGTGCCGGTGCGCCCGGTGCCGCCCATGATATGCAGGTAATCGGGCACAAAGCCCGCCTGCCAGTCATGGGCATGGATCACATCGGGCGTCCAGCCCGCGACCCCTTCGACCCCGATCCGGGCGGCGACCCAGGACAGCGCGGCAAAGCGTTCGGGGTTGTCGGGCCAGTCGCGGCCATCGGGGCCAAGGTAGATCGACCCGTCGCGCGCATAAAGATGCGGCGCGTCGAGCACCAGCATCTCGAGCCCCGCGACCTTGGCCGCCAGCACCCGCGCGGGCCCGCCAAAGAGGTCGGGGTCAGCCATCACCTCGGCCGCATCGCCCAGCGCGCGCATCACCGCCGGATAGCCCGGCAAGAGCGTGCGCATCCGCACCCCCAGCGCCGCCATGGCGCCGGGCAGGGCGCCCGTCACATCGGCGAGCCCGCCGGTTTTCACCAGCGGGGCACATTCCGATGCGACGGACAGCACCTGGGTCATTTGGCGGCGGCCCTCTTGTCGAGCATGTCCTGCGTGATCAGCGTCACGCCGCGCTCGGACACGCGAAACCACTTCGCATCCTCCTCCGGATCCTCGCCCACGACGAGGCCCGCAGGGACCGTCACTCCTCGGTCGATCACCACGCGGCGCAGCCGGGCCGAGCGTTCGACCGTGACATAGGGCAGCACCACCGCGTGGTCGAGCACGGCATAGGAATTGGTGTGCACCTCGGTGAACAGCAGCGAATTGCGCACTTCGGTCCCCGAGATGATGCAGCCGCCCGACACCATGGACGAGATCGCGACCCCGCGCCTGTCCTTCTCGTCATGGATGAACTTGGCCGGCGGCACGCTTTCCGAATAGGTCCAGATCGGCCAGTTCTTGTCCCACAGGTTGAGGTCGGGGACAAAGTCGGTCAGCGCGATATTGGCCTCCCAAAAGGCATCGACGGTGCCCACATCCTTCCAGTAGGCGGGCGCGTCGGGCGCGTGGCGCACGCAGGACGTGTCGAACCGATGCGCCATCGCCTTGCCGTTCTTGACGATGTCGGGGATCAGGTCATTGCCGAAATCATGGCTCGAATTGGTATCCTCGGCGTCGCGGATCAGCAGGTCGCGCAGGAAGTGCCAGTTGAACACATAGATCCCCATCGAGGCGAGCGCCTTGTCCGGGTCATCGGGCGTGGCGGGCGGATCGGCGGGTTTTTCGAGGAATGAGGTGATGCGCCCGTCCTTGTCGGTGGCCATCACGCCAAAGGCCACAGCCTCCATCCGCGGCACGGTCAGACAGCCGATGGTGACGTCTGCCTTGTTTTCCACATGCTGGCGCAGCATCAGCTCGTAATCCATCTTGTAGATGTGATCGCCTGCCAGAATGATAATGTAATCAACGCCGTAGCTGTCAACAATGTCGATGTTCTGCGTCACCGCATCGGCCGTGCCGCGATACCAGGCCTCATCCCCGCCGCGCTGCGAGGCGGGCAGGATGTCGAGGAATTCGTTGCGCTCGGCGCGGAAAAAGTTCCAGCCGCGCTGGCAATGGCGGATCAGGCTGTGCGCCTTGTACTGCGTGGCGACCGAGATCTTGCGGATGCCCGAGTTCATCGCGTTGGACAGCGCAAAGTCGATGATCCGCGTCTTGCCGCCGAAATAGACCGCAGGTTTGACCCGCCTGTCGGTGAGTTCCTTGAGGCGCGACCCGCGCCCTCCGGCCAGAACAAAGGCCATCGCGCGGCTGGTCAGTCTGCGGTTTTGTGGCATAAGCGGCTCCTCCCTGCCGTTAACCCTTGTCCAGCCGGAAAACCAGCGTGGACAGGGGCGGTATCGTGATGCGGATATGCGCGGGCTGGCCCTGATGGGCCTGCGCCAGCGCGTCCACACCGCCCAGATTGCCGCGGTTTCCTCCTCCGTAAACCGCGGCGTCTGTGTTCATGATTTCGGCCCAATGGCCGATCTGCGGCACGCCGATGGCGTGGTCCGTGCGCTCGACCGGGGTCATGTTGACCACGACGACGCAAGGCGCGTCATCCGGCCCGCCGCGGCGGATATAGCTGTAGAGCGACGCCTCTGCATCGGCGGCGTCGATCCATTGGAACCCGTCAGGCTCGCAATCCTTGACATGTAGGGCAGGGGTCGCACGGTAGAGCGCGTTGAGGTCGCGCACGAGGCTCTGGATGCCCTTGTGCTCGGGCCGCTCGGCCGCGTCCCAGTCGATCTGCGCGTCGTGGTTCCATTCGCCGGGCTGGCCGAATTCGCAGCCCATGAACAACAGCTTCTTGCCCGGATGGGTCCACATGAAGCCGTAATAGGCCCGCAGGTTGGCGCATTTTTCCCACCAGTTGCCGGGCATCTTCTCGATCATGCTGCCCTTGCCATGCACCACCTCGTCATGGCTGATCGGCAGCACGAAGTTCTCGCTGAAGGCATAGTGCAGGCCAAAGGTCATCTGGTGGTGGTGGTATTTGCGGTGGATCGGGTCACGCTTGATGTAATCGAGCGTGTCGTTCATCCAGCCCATGTTCCACTTGTAGCCAAAGCCCAGCCCCCCCGCATCGACCGGGGCCGAGACGCGGGGAAACGACGTGCTTTCCTCGGCGATCGTGAGGATACCGTCCTGCGTGCCATAGGCCGCGATGTTCATCCGCTGGAACAGGGCAATCGCCTCGTAATTCTCGCGCCCGCCGTCCTTGTTGGGGATCCATTCGCCGGCCTTGCGCGAATAGTCACGGTAGAGCATCGAGGCCACGGCATCCACGCGCAGCCCGTCGATGTGGTATTCCTCGAGCCAGAACAGCGCGTTGGCGACAAGAAAATTGGCCACCTCGGCGCGACCGTAATTGTAGATCAGCGTGTTCCAGTCCTGATGGAACCCTTCCTTGGGGTCGCCGTGTTCATAAAGCGCGGTGCCGTCAAAGCGGCCCAGCCCATGCGCGTCGGTCGGGAAATGGCCGGGCACCCAGTCGAGGATCACGCCCAGCCCGGCGCGATGCGCGGCATCCACGAGGTCGCGGAATTCATGCGGCGGGCCAAAGCGGATGGTGGGCGCATACATCCCCACCGGCTGATACCCCCATGACCCGTCAAAGGGATATTCGCTCACCGGCATCAGTTCGAGATGGGTAAAGCCCATGCCCTTGGCGTAATTCACCAGATCGACCGCGGCTTCCTTGTAGCTCAGCGGGCGGCCGCCCTGATCCCAGATCCGTTTCCACGAGCCCAGATGCACCTCATAGACCGTGATCGGCGCATCGCGGCGGTTCGCCTGCGCGCGCCTCGCCATCCAGTCGGCATCGCCCCAGCCATAGCCTGCGATATCGCGCACCACGCTCGCCGTCTCGGGCGGATGCTGCGCGCCAAAGCCGACGGGGTCGGCCTTGAGCGGCTGCATCGTGCCGTCGGGGCCGATGAGTTCGTATTTATAGGCCGCGCCTTCGGCAGCGCCGGGCACGAATATCTCCCACACGCCGGTGCCGCCGCGCCGGCGCATCACATGCCGCCGCCCGTCCCAGGCGTTGAAATCACCCACCACCGACACGCGCCGCGCATTGGGCGCCCAGACGGCGAAATGCGTGCCGGCCGTGCCCTCGTGGATCATCACATGCGCGCCCAGCGCCTTCCAGAGCCGCTGATGCGTGCCCTCGCCCAGCAGGTATTCGTCGAAATCGCTCAGAACCGGGCCAAAGCGGTAGGCGTCGTCATAGTCCCATGTCGCGCCATCGGCCCCCGTGCCGCGCAGGCGGTAGGGCTTGCCCGCGGGCACCTTGCCGCAAAACAGGGCGCCTTCGACGCGGTCGAGCGGATAGGTCCTGGACCCGATCACGGCGCAGAGCCGGTCGGCGCCGGGGTCGATCGCGCTCAGCCATGTGGCGCGGCCATGCTTGTGCGGCCCGAGCACCGCGAAAGGGTCGTCATGCGCTGCCGCGAGCAGACGGGAAACCGTTGTCTGGTCAAGCGGGGAGGTCTTGCTGGCTGTGTTCATGACGCCGATCATAAGCGGTTCCTCGCATGTCGCAAGTGTCCCTGTTAGCGATAACAGGCTCTGTCAGGGGGTGGTTCGGGGCGGAAAGTGGATTTCGGCCGGCAAGGCGCGGTCGATCACGCGTTGCGCGTTGGGAATGTCGTTGCTTTCGGCCCGCCGGATCGCGGCGGCGCGGCTCAACCCATGGCTCAGCCAGCGCTGGATCAGCCGGCCGCGCAATTCGTCCATCGGCACATCGACGCGCACCGACAGGTCCCACAGCGGCGCGAGCGCGGACCACGGACCTTCGTCAAAGAGCAGGTAGTTGCCCTCGACCACCACCACCGGGCAGTCATGCGGGATGACCTGCGCGCCGGCGATGGCGATGTCGCGCGCCCGGTCAAAGAGCGGCACCACCACCTCGCCCGGCGCCTTGAGCCGGCGGACCATGGCCACGAACCCCGCCGCGTCAAAGGTTTCCGGAGCGCCCTTGCGCGCGCGCAACCCCCGCGCGTCGAGCACCGCATTGTCGAGGTGAAAGCCGTCCATCGGCACCACTTCGGCGGGGCATTTCTGTAGCCGCAGCCGGCGGACGAGCTCGCCGGCGAGCGTGGATTTCCCGCTCGCCGGCGCACCGGAAATGGCCATCAGAAGCCGGGGATGCGTCGGCCGCAGGGCATGAACCCTGTCGGCCAGCACGTTGATCTGCGCGGTGATGTCCAGCAATGCGCGCCCCTAGACGGTTTCGAGTTCGGTCTCCGGCACCTTGGCCCCAGTCATATAGGCAACCGCATCCGACATCGAATGATTCTTGGGGTTGATGACGCAAAGCCGCTTGCCCAGCCGGTGCACATGGATGCGGTCGGCGACCTCGAACACATGCGGCATGTTGTGGCTGATGAGGATGATCGGCACGCCGCGCGCGCGCACATCCAGGATCAGCTCGAGCACGCGGCGGCTTTCCTTGACCCCAAGTGCTGCGGTGGGTTCATCGAGGATGATGACCTTGGAGCCAAAAGCCGCCGCACGGGCCACCGCGACCCCCTGACGTTGCCCGCCCGACAGCGTCTCGACCGCCTGGTTGATGTTCTGGATCGTCATCAGCCCCAGCTCGGTGAGCTTTTCGCGGGCGAATTTCTCCATCCGCGGCCGGTCGAGCTGGCGCAGCCAGGTGCCGCGAAACCCCGGTTTGCGCAATTCGCGCCCCATGAACATGTTGTCCGCGATGGACAGGGCGGGCGACATGGCGAGGGTCTGATAGACCGTCTCGATCCCCGCCTCGCGCGCTTCGGTCGGGCGGGTGAACTGCACCTTCTTGCCGTCGAGAAACACATCGCCCGCATCGGGCACGATGGCCCCCGACACCGCCTTGATCAGGCTCGACTTGCCCGCGCCATTGTCGCCGATCACGGCGAGGATCTCGCCCGGATAGAGGTCAAAGTCGCAATGATCGAGCGCTGTGACCTTGCCATAGCGCTTGACCAGCCCACGGCCCTTGAGAATGGGTTCCATTATGCGGTCGCCTTTCTGATCCACTGATCCACGGCCACGGCGGCAATGATCAGCACCCCGATGAGAAGATAGGTCCATTGCGTATCGGCATTCATCAGCCGCAGCCCCAGCGTGAACACCCCCACGATCAGCGCGCCAAAGAGCGCGCCCAGGATCGAGCCGCGCCCGCCAAAGAGCGAGATGCCCCCGATCACCACGGCGGTGATGCTCTCGATATTGGCCGACTGGCCCGAGGTGGGCGAGACCGACCCGATCCGCCCGATCAGCGCCCATCCGGCAAAGGCGCAGATCAGCCCCGCGAGCACATAGACCGAAATGAGCGTCCCGCGCACATTGACCCCCGAAAGCTGCGCGGCATCGGGGTCGTCGCCCACCGCATAGACATGCCGCCCCCAGGCCGTGTTGCGCATGACCCAGGCCAGCACCGCGATCAGCCCGATCATGAAGATCACGCCGACGGTAAAACTCGCCCCGCCGCGCCCGTTCTCGTCGGCGCCGATCTTGAAGGTGGTCGAGAAGAGTTGCAGCAGCGGCGCGTTTTCGCGGATGTCCTGGCTGCGGATCGTCTCGTTTTTCGAATACAGGAAATTGGTGGCGAGGATGATCTGCCACATGCCCAGCGTGACGATGAAGGGCGGCAGTTTGACCACCGCGATCAGCCAGCCGTTGATATAGCCGCAGATCGTGCCGCAGAGCAGTCCGCAGGCGATCGAGATTTCCACCGGGATGCCGTAGCGAAAGGTGAATTGCCCCATCACCACCGAGGACAGCACCATGATCGCACCGACCGACAGGTCGATGCCCGCGGTCATGATCACGATGCTCTGCGCCGCGGCCACGATGCCCACGATCTGCACCTGTTGCAGGATCAGCGTGAGCGAGGAGGCGGAAAAGAACTTGGACCCCAGCAGCAGGCCGAACACCGCGATGGACACGAGCAGCACCACCAGCGGCACCAGCGCGGGCGTGACATGCAGCGCGTGCTGGAAGCGTTTGATCAGGCTGGTGTCCTCGTGGAACTCGGCCACGGCCTCGGGCCTGCGGCCCTGCACGACGGCTTCGAAATTGTCACCTTCACTCGGCATCGCAGGCTCCTCCCTGTTGACGCGGATGGGTGCGGCGCAGGGGCAGGCCTGTGCCGCTTGATCATCGGGGCGGACCATGGCCCGCCCCGAATGGTGCAGTGTGCGATGTATCAGGGCGCGCGATCAAGCACGCCAGACGTCGTGCGGGGTCAGCCCCAGCAGCGCGCGGTGCCTTCCTCGACCGAGATCGACTCGACGCCATCGACGGGTGCGTCGGTGACAAGCGCGACGCCGGTGTCAAAGAAGTCCTTGCCTTCGGTGTTGGCAGGCAGGGTGCCATCGGCGGCAAAGGCGGCGATCGCCTCGATCCCCAGCGACGCCATCAGCAGCGGATATTGCTGCGACGTGGCGCCGATCACGCCGTCGGCGACGTTGCGCACGCCGGGGCAGCCACCGTCAACCGACACGATCAGCACGTCCTTTTCGCGGCCCATCGCCAGCAGCGCCTCATAGGCACCGGCGGCGGCGGGTTCGTTGATCGTGTAGACCACGTTGATGTCGGGATCGACGGCGAGCAGGCTTTCCATCGCGCTGCGACCGCCTTCTTCGTTGCCCGAGGTGATGTCGTTGCCGACGATGCGCGGGTCGGACTCGTCACCGATCACGTTCACGTCGCCCACGTCGATGCCGAACCCGGTCAGGAAGCCCTGGTCGCGCAGCACGTCCACGGTGGGCTGGCTCACGGCGAGGTCGAGCATCGCGATCCGTGCATTGGCGGCCTCGGCGCCCAGCGTGGCGGCGGCCCATTGGCCGATCAGCACACCGGCCTGAAAGTTGTCGGTGGCAAAGGTCGCGTCGGCCGATTCGGCCGGGCTCAGCGGCGTGTCGAGCGCGATCACCAGGAGGCCCGCGTCGCGTGCCTGCTGCACCGCGCCGACGATGGCCGAGGTGTCGGAGGCGGTGAGCAGGATACCCGAAGCGCCAGCCGCGATGCAGGTCTCGATCGCCGCGACCTGGCTTTCGTGGTCGCCGTCAACGGTGCCGGCATAGGAGTTCAGCGTGATCCCCAGCTCGGCCGCGCGGGCCTCGGCACCTTCGCGCATCTTGACGAAGAACGGGTTGGTGTCGGTCTTGGTGATCAGGCAGGCGCTGACGCCGTGACCGGCCGCAAAGGCCGTGCCGGACATCGCACAAAGGGCCAGCGCAGTGCCGGCGAGAAGCTTTTTCATGGTTTCCTCCCAAGGAATTGCAAGGCGACACCTCTGGTATCGCCGTCGAAACCGGGGTCTTGCGATCCGACCGGGTGACGCTGAGTAAGCGTGATTCGGGGCGTCGCGTCAATAAATAAATCTAGTTGATTTATTAATTGCGACCGGGGCAGTATCGGCAGCAGGAGGAGAGCGCGATGGACCAGGGTGAAGTGCGCAGGCTCAGCAGTGGCGTGAACCAGCAGGGCGTGCGTGACCACAACGAGCGACTGATCCTGTCGATGATCCAGCGCCACGGCGCGCTGCCCGGCAGCGACCTTGCCCGGATCGCGGGGCTTTCGCCGCAGACGGTGTCGGTGATCCTGCGCGGGCTCGAGGGCGAGGGCTTCATCACCCGCGGCGATCCGCAACGGGGCAGGGTGGGCAAGCCCTCTGTGCCGATGACGCTGGCGGCGGACGGGGTCTTTTCCGTCGGGCTCAAGATCGGGCGGCGTTCGGCCGATCTGGTGCTCGCCGATTTCCGCGGGCAGGTGCGCGGGCAGTTGCAGGCGACCTACCGCTACCCGCTGCCGGCAGAGGTCTTCGGGTTCCTGCGCAAGGGGTTTGCGACGCTGACCGAGGCTGCCAGGCTGCCCGCGCGGGCACGCATCGCGGGGATCGGGATCGCGAAACCCTTCGAGATGTGGAACTGGCACGATGCCGTCGGCGCACCGGCTGCCGAACTCGCGGTCTGGCGCGATATCGATTTCGAAGCGGAAATCGCCCGGTTCTGCGATCTGCCGGTGCTGGTCGAGAATGACGCCACGGCAGCCTGCCGGGCCGAGCATGTCTATGGCCGGGGCCGCGCGTTCCGCGATTATGCCTATTTCTTTGTCGGCTCTTTCGTGGGCGGCGGCGTGGTGCTCAACCATTCGGTGTTCGACGGCGCGATGGGCAATGCCGGTGCCTTCGGCTCGCTCCCGGCGATGCGGGCGGATGGTCGGGCCTGCCAGCTCATCGACGTGGCCTCGCTCTATCTGCTGGAGGCCGACATCGTCGCCGAGGGGCACGACCCGCGCCTGCTGTGGACCCAGCCGCAGGACTGGAGCGCCTTTGCCGCGCCGCTCGAACGCTGGATCGACGCGGCCGGCGCGCAGCTGGCCCGCGCGGCGCTGACGGTCTGTGCGGTGATCGATTTCGAGGCGGTGATCATCGACGGCGGCTTTCCCGACGCGGTGCGCGACCGGCTGGTCGCGCGCGTCGCGCAGGAGCTCGTCAGGCTCGACAGCCGCGGGCTGAGCCTGCCCCGGATCGAGGCCGGGCAGGTCGGCGGCAATGCGCGGGCGCTGGGGGCGGCTTGCGGCCCGGTGTTTTCGCGGTATCTTCTCAACACCCACGGCGGGTTGACCGTGAACTGATCCATGCGCGGCCACCGCGCGACGGGCCTTGCGGCGCGACGGGCCTTGCGGCGCGACGGGCCTTGCGGTGCGACGGGCCTTGCGGCGCGGGGGCGGCGCGGGGTGGGGCGGGGCAAAGGCGGGGCAAAGGGGAGAACGGCTGCGTGCAGGTCTGGGAGGCGGTGACGGCAACCTGGCGCGTGCTGCGGGCGGTGTTCGACATGTCGTCCGAGGCGCATCTGGGCCTGATCGCCGCCGGCGTCGCCTTTTTCGGCATCTTTGCGATCTTTCCGGGCCTCGCGGCGCTGATCGCGCTGTTTGGCCTGCTGGCCGACCCTTCGGTCGTCGAGAGCCAGCTTTCGCTGATGGAGGACATCATCCCAGGTGACGCCTATGCGCTGATCGACGGGCAGATCTCCCGGCTGCTGGCGACGCAGACCGGCACCCTGGGTTGGGCCACGGGCCTTTCGGTGGGGGTGGCGCTGTGGTCGGCACGGGCCGGGGTGGGGGCGCTGATCCAGGGGCTCAACGCGATCCAGGGCAGCCCGAACCGGGGCGGCATCCTGCACGCAGTGGTCGCGCTTACCATGACGCTGGCGCTGATGGGGATCGCGATCACCGCTTTGATGGTGGTGGTCGTGGCGCCGATCGGCATCGCGCTGGTGCCGATGGCGCAAGACTGGGCCTGGGTGATCGAGGCCGTGCGCTGGGGCGTGGCGCTGTTCGTGCTTCTGTCGGCGCTGGGCATCCTTTACCGCTTTGGCCCCTACCGCCGCCAGCGGCGCAGCGGGATGCTCACGCCCGGCGCTGTTCTGGTGGTCGTGCTCTGGCTCGGCATGTCGATGGCGTTTTCCTATTACCTGACCAATTTCGGAAGCTACAACGAGGTCTATGGGTCGATCGGCGCGGTGATCGCGATGCTGATGTGGCTCTATATCAGTGCCTATCTGGTGCTCTTGGGGGCCGCGCTGAACAACGTGATCGAACGCAACCCCAGGGCCGCGGCAGACTGACGCGGCAGACTGACGCGGCGCATTTGCCACGGGCAGGCCGCTGCGACGCCATGATTTTGCCGTTGTTGCCGCGATGCGTCACCCTTCGGTCGTCGCGCAACCGATGAAAAATCCAGCTAGATATTGTCGAATCGCCCCGCTATCGTGATCGCAATCATAAATGCGCACCCCGCCAAAGAGGGTGTCGCCTGAGGCGGAGTAGAACGGTATGTCAACGATTAATTTCGTTGTTCGCAATGGTGCGGGCAATCTTCAGCGTGGCGTGGTTGGCGATGGGGTGGCCCCTCTGGTCGTCGGCGCCGGCAACGACATCTCTCTCAATGTGACGCGCAGCCAGATCGTGGCCTACAGCCGGCACGGTGCGGCGCTGCATGTCACGCTGTCCGATGGCAGCGTCGTGGTGCTTGAGGGGTTCTTCGGGCCTGACGGCAATCCGCAGAACGACCTGTTCATCTCGGATGACGGACTGCTGTCCAAGGTCGCGCTGACCGCCGACAGCGACGGGCGCCTCTTCGGCACCTACGCCGAGCAGGACGTGTTCGGCAAATGGAGCCCGGATGACGATCTCTATTTCGTGCGCGGCGAGGATCCCGTCGTGGCCCAGGCCTATGTGCCTGTCGATGACGAAGTGGGCATGCTGGCGCCCGCCTTTCTGGGTGCGGGCCTCGGGCCGCTTGGCTGGCTGGCGGCCGGTCTCGGCGCGGCGGCTGTCGCTGGCGGAAATGGCAGCGGCGGCGGAGGAGGCGGCGGCGGTGATGGCGGCGGTGACGGCGGTGATGGCGGCGGTGACGGCGGTGACGGCGGCGGTGACGGCGGTGATGGTGGCGGTGATGGCGGCCTGACGGTCACGGTCCTGACCGGCACCAAGGACGCCGGCCATGTCGTGAACGCCGAGGATCATTCCGATGGCGTGGAGATCACCGGCACCGGGACGCCCGGCGCGGATGTGACCGTCGAGATCAATGGCAAGTCCGAGACCACCGTTGTGGCCGAGGATGGCACCTGGGGCGTCGTGTTCGACCCCACCGAGGTTGATCCGGGCACCTACGAGACCGGCGTGGTCGTCACGATCACCGACGGCACCGACACGGTCGTCATCGAGGATGTGCTGGTCGTCGATACCGAAGCCTTCGTGACCTTCGACGCCGAAGCGGTCGGTGGCGATGGCACTGTCAATGGCGTCGAGGCATCGGGCGGCACGCTGCTGACCGGCACAACCGAGCCGGGGTCGGTGGTCACGGTCGTTGTGGCCGGCAAGACCTACACGGCGGTTGTCGTGGGGGGTGAGTGGAGCGTGACGATCCCGGCCGACGACATGGCCGCGGGCGAATATGCGCTCGACGTGTCGGTGACGGCGGTCGATGTCCATGGCAACACGGCGACGACCGAAGGCACCTTCCAGGTCGATACCTCCACCTTTGTGACGATCAACAGCGACACCATCGGCGGCGACGGGATGGTCAACGGGACGGAACATGCCGGCGGCGTGACCATCACCGGCACCGCGCAGGCGGGGGCCAGCGTCGTTGTGACGGTCGGCGCCGTCAGCCACACGGTGACGGCTGCGGCCGACGGCACCTGGAGCGCGCTTTTCGCGACCGGCGAGATCGCCGACGGCACCTATCTGTCGAGCGTGACGGCTGTCGCGACCGATGCGGCGGGCAACACCGCCTCGGCCAATGGCACCTTCCAGGTCGATACATCGACCTTTGTGACGGTGGAAGCCGCCACGGTGGAAGCCGACGGCGTAGTGAACTTTGACGAGCGCAGCGACGGCGTGACCCTGACCGGCACCGCCGAGGCCGGCGCGACCGTTACCGTGACCATGGCGGGTGTGACCCGCGTGGTGACAGCCACCGCGGCGGGCACCTGGTCGGCCACCTGGGCCGCATCCGAAGTGCCCAGCGGCGAGACCACGGCGGCGATCAGTGTCTCGGCGGTTGACGCGGCGGGCAATACCGCTTCGACCTCGGGTTCGGTGGTCATCGACACGCTGGTCAACCGCCTCACGCTCGACGACATGCCGGGCGGCGCGGACGAGATCGTCAACAATGCCGAGAGCGGCCAGCCCATCGTGCTGTCCGGTCAGGTCGAGGCGGGCTCGAGCGTGATCGTCACGCTCGCCGGGATCGCGCAGGCGGCCACGGTGGATGCGGCCGGCAACTGGACCGTGACCTACGCCGCCAACACGCTGCCCACCGGCACGCTGTCCACGCAGCTTGTGGTGCGGGCGACCGATGCGGCGGGCAACACGGCGAGCCTGACCGAGACCGTGCAGATCGACACCGAAGTTATGCCGCTCACGCTCGACAAGCCGATCGAGGGCGACAACATCATCAACAAGGTCGAAGCCGCCGATGGCGTTGTGCTGTCGGGCACGGTCGAGGCCGGGTCGGTGGTGCAGGTGACCTTTGGCGGGACCGTGCGCACCGTCACGGCGGGTGTGGACGGGCTGTGGAGCGCTGTTTTCCCCGCCTCGTCGATGGCGTCGGGCGAATACAACCAGTCGATCGAGGTGCGGGCGACAGACCTTGCGGGCAATGTGCGCAGCATCAACGATACGGTGCGCGTCGATACCATCGTGAACCGGCTGACCATGACCACCCCGGTCGAGGGCGACAATATCGTCAACCGCGCCGAGGCATCGGACGGCATCACCCTGACCGGGACGGTCGAGGCCGGATCGACGGTGAGCGTGACCTTTGAAGGCGTCACGCGGACCGCGACCGTCACCTCCTCGGGCAACTGGTCCGTGACCTATGGCGCGCATGAGGTCCCGGCGGGCGAATACACCACCACCGTGACGATCAACGCGACCGATGCGGTGGGCAACACGCGCGCGATGACGGAAACCTTTGCGGTGGATACGACCCCGCCCGAGGCTCCGCTGATCGAGAGCTATACCCGCTCTGGCCCCGGCGTGCGCGGTCTGACCACCTCGCTCACCGAAGACACGGTCGAGATCGCGCAGATCGACGGATCGGGCAAGGTGTCGGCGGTGGACTACACGGTCTCTGAAGATACCTACTACAACGAGCTCGACTTCTCGTTCCGCACGCCGATCGCCAATGGGTCGCATCTGGTCATCACGGCCAGCGACGATGCGGGCAACAGCACCTCCACGCTGTTTGTGCTCGAAGAGACGCTGACCAATGTGGTTGACCTCGGCAACCAGGGTCTGGGCGTCTTTGATATCGAGGCGATCGACCTGCAGTTTGCCGAGGACAGTGTGCTCACGCTGACCGCGAGTGACCTGCACGCGCTCTGCGCGCATTCCAACACGCTCACCATCCACGGGGGCGCGGACGATACGGTCAATATCCTGGGCGCGACCGCGACCGGCGACACGACCGAAATCGGCGGGCGGATCTACAACATCTACGCGATGGGCGATCAGGGCGGCAGCCTCATCATCGACGATGAAATCCACGTCATGACCTGACGCGCCAAAGACAGGGCGGGCCGGATCAACCGGCCCGCCTTCCTCGCAAAAGCAGGACCGGGCAAGGGGTTATCGTGGTGCAGGGACGTAAAAGTGCAAGCACGGCAGGGGTCGTTTTCGCCTGTCTGATGCTGGGTGGTTGTCTGGGGATACCGGGCGGCGGCTCCGAAGATCTGGTGATCTCGGACCGGCGCGCCACCAACGAGGGGCTGGGCGCGGATGCGGCGGCCTTTGCCGGCGCGAGCCCTGCCGCACTGAATTCCGCGATGGAGGACGGCACGACCTCGGCGGTGATCGAGGGGCTCTTGAACCGGGTGTCGGTGATCGAACCCGGGCCGCTGCGGATGGTGGCCGATGCCACGCTCGCCGCCAATTCCCGCGCGGCCGAGGCCGACCTGCGCGCCGCCATGCTGCGCGCCGAAGCCCGGTCGATGAACTGGCTGCCCTCGCTGGGCCCGCAGGTGAGCCTGACCTCGCTGGGGGCGGTCGTCACCCAGATGCTGGTCGAACAGGTGCTGTTCGACAATGGCGCGAAACGGGCCGAGCGCGACTATGCGCGCGCCGATGTCGAGGTCGCCGCCGTGGCGCTCGCGCAGGATACCAACACCCGCGTGCTCGAAGCGATGGAGCTTTACATCTCCGCCGAGGCCGCGCGCCGCCGCGCCGCCGTGAACGCCGCCGCAATGGAGCGGATGGCGCATTTCGCCTATATCATGGGCGAGCGGGTCAATGCCGGCATCTCGAACCGCGCCGATCTTCAGGTGGTGCAGCAAAAACTCGACCAGATGCAGAGCGACCTCACGGCTGATCGCGCGGCGATGGCCTCGGCACTCAATGAATTGCAGGCGATGTCGGCGGCGCCGGTCGATCAGATCAGCGGCCTCTCGCCCATCGGGCGGCCCTCGGCCAATGCGGTGGCGCTGAGCGTGCTCAAGGCGCAGGCCGAAAGCGCCCGCGCCGTCGCCGGTGCGCGGGCCGCGCGCGCGGGGTTCCTGCCGGGGATCACGCTGGGCGGCTCTGTGGGGTCGCAGGGCAACGATCTGGGCGTCAACATTGCCGCACCCAATGGCATCGGGTTGGGATCGGGCGCAACCATCGCCGCCATCGAGGCCGAAGAGGCCGCTGCGGGCGCCCGTGTCGGGCAGGAGACCGAAGCCGCCGCCCGCGCCGTCGCAGCGCTCGAGGGGCGCCTGGCCTCGCTGCGCCAGCAGGCGGCCGAGGCCGACAGCCTCGCGCGGCAGGCGGCGCAGAACTACGAGCTTTTCGCCGAACAGCAGCGCGCCGGTCTGCGGCAGGTGACGGATGTGGTCGGCGTGTTCGAGACCAAGATCCGCGCCGAACGCGCCGCGGTCGATCTGCGCCACGACATCGCGCGCATCGAGGCGCGGATCGCCGCGCAGCTCGGCACGCTGGTGGATGGAGCGCGGATATGAGCGGCCCGGTGATCGCCTTTGACATCAACGCGAGCCGCGGTGTGCGGCTCACGCGGATCGTCCCCGATGTCGCCGCCGCCGCGCAGGCCGACAGCGCCGCGCCGGTCAAGGTCACGCTGGCGCCGGTGGCGCCGGTGGAACCGGTCGCGGCCGCGCCCGACCCGTTCAGCGCGCGCGCCCATGCCCGCGCCGAACTTGCGGCGATCTATGCCGGTTTCCTCGGGGTCGAGGTCGCGCGGGCCGATCTGCTCGAACGCATGGCCATTACCGGCGGCGACGAGATCACGCCGCAGGTCATCGCCGGTGCATTGACGCTGGCCGGCCTGCAGACCCGCATCCGCAAGGTGCAGGCGCTCACGCCCGACCTGTGGCCCGCGCTGTGCGAGATGACATCGGGCCAGGTGGTGCTGGTGCTCAGCCAGCACGACGACATGCTGATCGTCTATGACACCACCTGCGCGGGCAACCGGGCCGAGGTGACGGTGGCCGAGTTCGTGCCGGTCTTTGCCGGGCAGATCCTCCAGGCCGATGTGTCGGTCGTGGAACTGAACCGCCGCCATGCGGAAAAGGGCGCACAGCGGCATTGGTTCTGGGGCGAGATGCTGCGCTTTCGCCGGCATATCGGCGAGGTGGCTCTGGGGTCTTTTGTCGCGAACCTGCTGGCGGTTGCGGTCGCGTTGTTTTCCTTGCAGGTCTATGACCGGGTGATCCCGCACCAGTCCACCGCGACGCTGTGGGTGCTGGCCATCGGTGCGGGGCTGGCCATGCTGATGGAGGCCTTTCTGCGCATCGCGCGGGCGCGGCTGATGGATGGCGCGGGCCGGCGGATCGAAATGGCGGTGCAGGGCCTGCTGATGGACCGCATCCTGGGGATGCGCGCGGGCCAGCAGGGGCAGACACCCTCGGGGATGTATTCGGCCGTGCGTGAATTCGGCTCGATCCGCGAATTCTTTACCGCATCGACCATCGGCACGCTGACCGACCTGCCCTTCATCGTGCTGTTCCTGGCACTGGTGGCCTCGATCGGGGGCAATGTCGTCTGGGTGCTCTTTGTCGGGGGCGTGCTGATGGTGCTGCCCTCGTTCTTTATGCAGCGCAAGATGATCGCGCTGACGCAGGCCACGCAGGGCGCCTCGGTCAAGTCGAGCCGCCTGCTGCACGAGGTCATCTACGAAGCCGACACGATCAAGGCGCAGCGCGGCGAGGACCGGTTCCGCCGGCTGTGGCACGAACTGTCCTCGCTGTCGTCGCTGGCCACGTCAGAGCAGCGCAAGCTCGCCTCGACGCTGACCTACTGGAGCCAGGGCGTGCAGCAGGCGACCTATGTCGCGGCGGTCGTCACCGGGGCTTTCCTTGTGTTCAAGGGCGAATTTACCGTGGGCACGATCATCGCAGTGGGCATCCTGACCTCGCGCACGCTGGGGCCGCTGACGCAGCTTGCGGGGACGCTCGCGCGCTGGTCGAACGTCAAGGCTGCGCTCGAGGCGCTCGACAAGGTCGCGCTGGCGCCGCAGGACGAGGAAGAGGGCCGCACCTATCTGCGCCGCGACAAGCTGCGCGGCGCCTTCGAACTGCGCGATCTGGTCTATCGCTATGACGAGGATGGCGACCGCACGCTCGACATCGCGGCGCTGGCCATCGCGCCGGGGCAGCGGGTCGCGGTGCTGGGTGCCAACGGGTCGGGCAAATCGACGCTGCTGAAGCTTCTGTCGGGCATCTACCAGCCCACCGAGGGCCGGGTGATGATCGACGGGGTGGACATGGCGCAGATCATGCCGCGCGACCTGCGCCGGTCGATCGGCTATCTGGGGCAGGAGGTGCGGCTCTTTGCCGGGACGCTGCGCGACAACCTCAACCTGACGCTGCTCGAGCGGGACGACGAACGGCTTCTCGCCGCGCTCGACTTTGCCGGGCTGGGGCCGCATGTGCGCGCGCATCCCAAGGGGCTCGACCTCGAGATCCGCGATGGCGGCGACGGGCTGTCGGTGGGGCAGTGCCAGTCGATCGGCTGGGCCCGGCTGTGGTTGCAGGACCCTGCCATCTGTCTGCTCGACGAGCCGACGGCGGCGCTCGACCAGACGCTCGAGGCGACCATCGTGAGCAGGCTTGGCCAGTGGCTCGACGGGCGCACGGCGATCATCGCGACGCACCGGATGCCGATCCTGCAATTGACCGGGCGCACCGTGATCCTGCAGGGCGGCAGGCTTGCCGTGGATGGCCCGCGCGACGAGGTGCTCGCGCATCTGGCGAACAAACAGAAGGCGGGCAACTGAGATGGCGGTGTGGGAAGAGGAACTCGGCCAGCGTATGCGCGGCCCCAGCGTGATCATCTGGGTGGTGGGGGCCGCGGTCATGGTCTTTCTGATCTGGGCGAAATTCGCCTGGATCGACGAGATCGTGCGCGCCGAGGGCGAGGTCATCTCGGCCTCGCGCCCGCAGATCATCCAGAACCTCGAAGGTGGCATCCTCGCCGAGCTTCTGGTGAGCGAGGGGCAGGCGGTCGCGCCCGGCGAGGTGCTGGCACGGCTGCGCGACACGCAGTTCCAGACGGCCGTCGATGACCTCAACGACCAGATCATCGCGGCGGATATCCGGCGGATGCGGCTCGAAGCCGAGATGGCGGGGCGCACCGCGTTTGAGGTTCCCGCCGAGATCGCCGCGCGCAGCCCCGAGCTGGTGGCGTCCGAACAGGCGCTGCTGGTGGCGCGCCAGGCCGATTACATCAGCCGCACCGAAGGCGCCGCCAGGATCGTGACCGAGACCCGGCGCGAGCTTGCCGTGATGGAGGACCTGCTGGCGCGCGAGATCGCGGCGCTGGTCGAGGTGACGCGCGCGCGCAACGCCAATGCCGATGCCGAGATCCGCCATGACGAGATTGTGACCGGCGCGGAACTGGCCCGCGCCAAGGATTATTCCGACACGCTGCAAGAGCTTGCCACGCTGCGCCAGAACCTGCGTGTGGCGCAGGACCAGCTCAACCGCACCATCATCACCTCGCCGATGCGCGGGATCGTCAACAACATGGCGATCACCACCATCGGCGGCGTGGTGCGGCCGGGCGAGGAGATGTTCCAGATCATCCCGCTCGACGACGAGCTGTTCATCGAGGCCCGCGTGCGCCCCGAGGACATCGCCAATATCATCCCCGGTCAGGCGGCGACGATCAAGTTCTCGGCCTATGATTACACGATCTACGGCAGCCTGAGTGCCGAGGTGTTCCTGATTTCGGCCGACACCTTTCCCGATGAGCGCCGCGCCGACCTGCCGCCGCATTACAAGGTCACGCTGCGGGTCGCGCTTGACGACCTCGACGAACGGCAACGCCAGATCGAGATCCGGCCGGGGATGCTGGCCACGGTCGAACTGCACACCGGGGCCAAGACGGTGCTGCAATACCTCACCAAACCGCTCTACCGCGGCCGCGAGGCCTTGCGCGAGCCGTAGGTCTGCGGGTGGCGGGGCGGGACGTGAGTATTTGGGGCACAGAGAAGCCGGGGGCCGGGGCAAGACGGCCCCCATGGCCTATGCGGTGATGCGGACGGCTGCCCTTGAACACCTCTGCCCGGCTCACTAAGACTCTGGAAGGTTTTCGGGATTAATGACGCAAGCGTCGCTGAGCAGAGGCAGAACAAGATGCAAGACCCAGTCGCCACCTACATGAACCTCGTTCCCATGGTCGTCGAGCAGACGGCGCGCGGGGAGCGGGCCTATGACATCTTTTCCCGGCTGCTCAAGGAGCGGATCATCTTTGTCTCGGGTCCGGTGCATGACGGGATGAGCCAGCTCATCGTGGCGCAACTGCTGCACCTCGAGGCCGAGAACCCCAAGAAAGAGATCAGCATGTACATCAACTCGCCGGGCGGGTCGGTGATTGCGGGGATGAGCATCTATGACACGATGCAATACATCAAACCCAAGGTTTCCACGCTGGTCTGCGGGCTTGCGGCCTCGATGGGGTCGGTGATCGCGCTGGGAGGGGAGAGGGGGATGCGGTTCTCGCTGCCCAATTCGGAGTTCCTCGTGCACCAGCCGTCGGGCGGCAGCCAGGGCACGGCGGCAGACATCCTGATCCAGTCGCGCCATATCGAACAGACGCGCGAGCGGTTCTACCAGCTTTACATGAAGCATACCGGGCAGGATTACGAGACGGTCCGCCTGGCGCTGGACCGCGACAAGTGGATGACGCCGGAAGAAGCCAAGGCCTGGGGCCATGTCGATGAGATCGTGGCCAGCCGCGACAAGCTGGACGAAAAGGATGCCTGATTGCGCAGCCGGAGCGTTGCCTTTCCGCGCGGGAAAGTGACGTCTCTGGTGCGGATTTTGGCGTTGTGGTGCTGGGCGGGCTGCCCTACTGTGACAGCCAGCACATTCTGAAACGACACGGAAAACGGCCTTCGGGTCCGACTATTGAGCCAGGGGTTTGAGATGGCGAACGCGACCGGCGGTGACAGCAAGAACACGCTCTACTGCAGTTTCTGCGGCAAGAGCCAGCATGAGGTGCGCAAGCTGATTGCTGGGCCGACGGTATTCATCTGCGATGAATGTGTCGAATTGTGCATGGATATCATCCGTGAAGAGACCAAGAGTGCGGGTCTGAAATCATCCGACGGCGTGCCGACGCCGCGCGAGATCTGCGATGTGCTCGACGATTATGTGATCGGCCAGATGCATGCGAAGCGGGTTCTCGCCGTCGCGGTGCACAATCACTACAAGCGGCTGAACCATTCGGCCAAGGCAGCCGACATCGAGCTGGCCAAATCCAACATCCTGCTGATCGGCCCCACCGGCTGCGGCAAGACGCTGCTGGCGCAGACGCTGGCGCGAATCCTCGATGTGCCCTTCACCATGGCGGACGCGACCACCCTGACCGAGGCTGGCTATGTCGGCGAGGATGTCGAGAACATCATCCTCAAGCTGTTGCAGGCGTCGGAATACAACGTCGAGCGCGCGCAACGCGGCATTGTCTATATCGACGAGGTGGACAAGATCACGCGCAAGTCCGACAACCCCTCGATCACCCGCGACGTGTCGGGCGAGGGGGTGCAGCAGGCGCTTCTGAAGATCATGGAGGGCACGGTGGCGAGCGTGCCGCCGCAGGGCGGGCGCAAGCATCCGCAGCAGGAATTCCTGCAGGTGGACACGACCAACATCCTCTTCATCTGCGGCGGGGCCTTTGCCGGGCTCGACAAGATCATCGCGCGGCGCGGCAAGGGTTCCGCGATGGGCTTTGGCGCGGATGTGCGCGATGTGGACGAGCGGGGCGTGGGCGAGATCTTTGGCGATCTTGAGCCCGAGGATCTGCTCAAGTTCGGGCTGATCCCCGAGTTCGTGGGTCGTCTGCCGGTGATCGCGACACTGACCGATCTGGACGAAGAGGCGCTTGTCACCATCCTGACCGAGCCCAAGAACGCGCTGGTGAAACAGTACCAGCGCCTGTTCGAGATCGAGGACACCAAGCTCACCTTTACCGATGATGCGCTCAAGGCGATTGCCAAGCGCGCGATCGAGCGCAAGACGGGTGCGCGGGGGCTGCGGTCGATCATGGAGGATATCCTGCTCGATGCGATGTTCGACCTGCCGGGGCTGTCCACCGTGACGGAGGTGGTGGTCAATGAAGAGGCCGTTGGCCCGGATGCGGCGCCGCTGATGATCCATGCGGATGCGGGCAAGAAGGGGGCGGTTTCGGCCGGGTAGGGCGGTGCGCCGCCTGACGACAGGGTCCCCCTTTGAGGCACGGATCGGCTACAGCCGGGCGGTGGTCTGCGACGGGTGGGTCTTTGTGGCGGGCACGACGGGCTATGACTATGCCACGATGACCCTGCCCGCGGCGGTCGAGGACCAGTGCCGCAATGCGCTTGCCACCATCGGCCGGGTGCTGCGCGAGGCGGGGAGCAGCCTCGATGACGTGGTGCGGGTCACCTATGTGCTGCCCGACCGGACCGATTTTCCGGCCTGCTGGCCGCTCACGAGCGCGGCCTTTGCCACGGCGCGGCCCGCGGCAATGATGCTGCAGGCCGGGCTGATGGAGCCGGCGATGAAGATCGAGATCGAGGTGACGGCGCGGCTGAGCCCGGGGACCGACCCGGGGAGCTGAGCCGGGGGAGCTGAGCCGGGGGAGCTGAGCCGGGGGAGCTGAGCCGGGGGAGCTGAGCCGGGGGGCCGCAGCGCGGCCGGAGGCGGCGGAGCCTTCGGCGAGGATATTTTTGGCAAGATGAAGCCGGGGCGGCGGCCTGTTGACCCGGGCCGCGCAAGAGGTTCTGGACCTTGCGGCCGCTTTGGGGCATGACAACTGCAACAGGATCGGAGCAGTCACATGGACTTTCTCAACACTCTCAAGCGCGTCTTTACCTGGTGGGACGGGCAGACCATCGGCACGCAGCTTTTGACCTGGCGGACAGGGGTGCGGGTGGGGGAGGATGCCCAGGGCAATGTGTTCTATCGCAATGCCGATGACAGCCGCCGCTGGGTGATCTTCAAGGACGAGGCGGAGGCGAGCAAGGTCAATGCCGATTGGCATGGCTGGCTGCACAAGACCTTTCGCGAGCCGCCGACCGACCGGCCGCTGCCGCACCAGCCCTGGCAAAAACCGCATCAGCAAAACCTGACTGGCACGGCGATGGCCTATGCTCCGGCCGGGTCGATCCGGCGGGCCGAACCGCAGGACCGGCGCGACTATGAAGCCTGGAGCCCGGAATAGGCGGATGCGGGAGAATTTGAGCGAAGTTATCGTCGGCGCGGTCGTCCTGCTGGTGGCGGGCGGCTTTCTTGCCTATGCCGCGCAGGCGACAGGTATCGGCCGAAGCACCGCAGGCTATGACGTGACCGCCAGTTTCCGGTCCGCCGAAGGGGTGAGCCCCGGCACGGATATTCGCCTGGCCGGGGTCAAGATTGGCACTGTCACCGGTTTGCGGCTGAACCCGGAGACCTATCGCGCCGATGCCGTGTTCACATTCCAGGACGGTGTGTCGGTGCCGGACGACAGTTCGGCGGTCGTGGCATCCGAGGGCCTGTTGGGTGGGACCTATATCGAGATCATGCCGGGCGGGTCGTTCGACGCGCTGATACCAGGGGCAGAGATCATCGACACGCAAGGGTCGGTCAGCCTGCTGCAACTGCTCTTGCAATATGTGGGTGGCAGCAGCGAGACGGCGCAATGATCGGCCGCGCGGCTTTGCTGGCGCTGGCGATCATTGCCGGGCCTGCGGTCGCACAAGAGGCCGGTTCGGCCAGCGCGGGCGAGGTGCGGGTGCTCGACAAGCTCACTGGCGTTGTGACGGATGTCGAGATTGCCGCCGGGCAGACCCGCGAGGTCGGGTCTCTCAGCGTCGCGCTGGCCGAATGCCGCTATCCGCTCAGCAATCCTTCGGGGGATGCCTATGCGCTGTTGCGGGTCTATTTCCGCAACGAGACCACACCGGTTTTCGCAGGTTGGATGATGGCCTCGGCCCCGGCGCTCAATGCGATGGACCATCGGCGCTATGATGTCTGGGTGCTGCGCTGCATCACGTCCTGAGGGCGCGCGACAGGCCCCTGGGCGTCGAAGTCGGCCTCGCGTGCCATGGCCTCGGCCAATAGCCGGCGATAGAGGGTGCGCGGGATCTCGATGGCGCCGAGCGAGGCCAGATGCGGCGTCAGGAACTGCGTGTCGAACAGCGTGAAGCCGCCGGCGCGCAGCCGGTCCACCAGATAGGCCAGCGCGATCTTTGAGGCATCGGTGGCGCGCGAAAACATGCTTTCCCCGAAAAAGGCAGCGCCGAGCGTGACGCCATAGACCCCGCCGATCAGGCTGTCGCCGGCAGGGCGGGCGTCGTCCCAGATTTCGACCGCATGGGCCTGACCGCGCTGGTGCAGGCGCAGATACAGGTCAAAGATCGTGTCGTTGATCCAGGTTTCGGGCCGGTCGGCGCAGCCGCTGACCACGCCGGCAAAGTCGGTGTCGAAGGTGACGCGCCAGGGGCTGAGCCGGATCCGCCGCGCCAGGCTGCGCGAGATGTGGAACCGATCAAGCGGGAACACCCCGCGCCGCTGCGGATCGACCCAGAAGATCTCGGGGTCGTGGCGCCCTTCGGACATCGGAAACACGCCCTGGGCATAGGCGGTGAGCAACAGATCCGGGGTCAGCTGCGGGCCGGTATCGGGTGCCATGGGCGCGCGGCCTTTCAACGGGGCGAGGGCAGGTTTGGCTTGTGAAACAAGAGAATATGACAACAATGGCGCGGCGACCAGTGACAAGTCGATAACAGAGGGAATGTGCGGGAAATGGTGCAGGTGAGCGGATTTTTCGACTTTATCGGCACGTTGGCGCATTACGACGGGCTCAACCAGCCGGTGATCCGGCTCAACAAGCGGCACGCCTTTCTGATCGACGCCTTCCGGACCGAGATCGCCGGTGCGCGCGTGCTCGACCTTGCCGCGCATGACGGGCGGTGGAGCTATGCCTTTGCCGGGGCGGGGGCGGCCGAGGTGGTGGGGATCGAGGCACGCCAGGAGTTGGTGGACCTCTTTGACACCTATCCCGATCCGGTGCTGCGCGCGGTCGTCGATCTGCGCTGCGGCGATATCTTTGACGGGCTCGAGGCCGAGATCGCCAAGGGCGCGCGCTATGATGTCGTGGCAGTGCTGGGCATTCTCTATCACATCATGGACCATTTCCGCCTGTTCCAGCTGATCCGCAAACTGGGGCCGAAACTGGTGATCGTGGACAGCGAGTTCATGCTGCGCGATGCGCCGATGATCCAGCTTGTGCGCGAGCGGACCGACAATATCCTCAACGCCGCGCCGCAGATCGCGGGGCAGGAGATTGCCATCAAGGGTGTGCCGAGCTTTGCCGCGATGGAGGTGATCGCGGATGTGCTTGCCTATGAGCTGACGTGGTCGGACTGGGAGGAGTTGCCCAAGGGCCGGCGCGAGGGCGTGGCGGATTATTACCGCGAGCAGAAGATGCGCCGCGCGACCTGCGTTCTGCGGCCGCGCGGCTGAGGCGCCTGCCGGGGCGATGCCGGGGAGATGCCGGGGCTGGCGTCGCCTCCGGCGGGAGTATTTGGGGCGCAAAGAAGTCAGGCGGCGCGCCTAGCTTTCGAAATGCTGCGCGAGCCAGTGTTCGAGCCAGTGGATGTTGTAGTCGCCCCTCTGCACGGCGGGTTCCGCCAACAGTCCATGGAACAGCGGGATCGTGGTATCGACGCCATCCACGATGAGCTCGCTCAGGGCGCGCGCGAGGCGGGCGAGCGCCTCGGGCCGGTCGCGGCCATGCACGATCAGCTTGGCGATCAGGCTGTCGTAATAGGGCGGAATGCGGTAGCCATCATAAAGAGCGCTGTCCATCCGCACGCCGAGGCCGCCGGGCGCGTGATACTGCGTGATCTTGCCGGGGCAGGGCGAGAAGGTGGGCACCTTTTCGGCGTTGATGCGCACCTCGATCGCGTGGCCATTGATGCGAAGGTCTTCTTGCGCGAAGGACATCGGCAGGCCGGCGGCGACGCGGATCTGTTCGCGCACGAGATCGACGCCAAAGATCGCCTCGGTCACCGGATGTTCGACCTGCAGGCGGGTGTTCATCTCGATGAAGTAGAATTCATCGTTCTCGAACAGGAATTCGATGGTGCCAGCGCCGATATAGCCGATGCGCGCCACGGCATCGGCGCAGACCTTGCCGATGCGGTCGCGCAGGGCGGGGGTGATGACGGGGCCGGGGGCCTCTTCGAGCACCTTCTGGTGGCGGCGCTGCAACGAGCAGTCGCGCTCGCCCAGATGCACCGCATGTCCCTTGCCGTCGCCAAAGACCTGGATCTCGATATGGCGGGGGGTCGTGAGGTATTTCTCGATATAGACTTCGTCATTGCCGAAGGCGGCCTTGGATTCCGCGCGGGCGGTCTGGAAGGCGCTTTCGATTTCGGACGCGTCCATGGCGACCTTCATCCCGCGCCCGCCGCCGCCGGCGGTGGCCTTGATGATGACCGGATAGCCGATCTCGGCCGCGATGCGGCGCGCATCCTCGAGCGTGGGCACGCCGCCGTCAGAGCCGGGCACGCAGGGCACGCCGAGCGCCTTCATCGTGTCCTTGGCGGTGATCTTGTCGCCCATCATGCGGATATGTTCGGCAGTCGGGCCGATGAAGGTCAGGCCGTGATCCTCGACAATTTGAACGAAATTGGCGTTTTCCGACAGGAAGCCATAGCCGGGGTGGATCGCCTGGGCGCCGGTGATCTCGCAGGCCGAGATGATCGCGGGATGCGACAGGTAGGAGGAGGCCGAGGGCGGCGGGCCGATGCAGATCGCCTCATCGGCCATGCGCACATGCATGGCGTCGGCGTCGGCGGTGGAATGCACGGCGACCGAGGCGATGCCCATTTCGCGGCAGGCGCGAATCACGCGCAGGGCAATCTCTCCGCGGTTGGCGATCAGGATCTTGTCGAACATGCGCGGCGCCTATTCGATGATCATCAGGGGGGCGCCATATTCGACCGGGGCGCCATCCTCGATCACGATGCGCCTTATCGTGCCGGCGCGGGGCGCGGGGATCTGGTTCATCGTCTTCATCGCCTCGATGATGAGCAGCGTGTCGCCTTCCTTGACGGTCTGGCCCACGGTGACAAAGGGGGCGGCGCCTGGTTCGGGGCAGAGATAGACGGTGCCGACCATGGGCGAGGTCACGGCGCCGGGATGGGCCGCGGGGTCACCGGAACCTGCGACCGTTTCGGCGGCGGGCATTGCCATGGGTGTGGCCATGGGCGCGGCCATCTGAGCGGCGGGTGCCATGCTGACCTGCTGCACGATCTGGCTGTGGCGGCTGACGCGGACATTGAGGCTGTCGTTTTCGCCATAGTCGCGCTTGACCTGCAATTCGGTGAGCTCATTGGCGCGCAGCAGTTCGGCCAACGCGCGGATAAAGCTCACATCGCTGTCGTGAGAGGTCTTGTTGCTCATGTCGTTCCCCGGCCTGATGCCCGCTTGGTGCCTGTTCTTGTGCCGCTCAGTCCGGTCCGGGATGCGCCATTGCGCACCGTGCCGACGGCGGATGTTCGTGGCTTATACGCCATGCCGGCGAAGGTGGAAAGCCGGCAGGTGCGCCTGACGGGCGACGCCGGCGCGGGTCGGGCGGATGAGGCGGGGCCGGCCGTCAGCCGGTGACAGGCGCAGTATCTTGCGCAGTATCTTGCG
>JAACUH010000125.1 GCA_009993005.1 Rhodobacterales bacterium | reverse complement strand
CGGCGGTCCTGACCTTGCCGCCCCCGCCGCCCTTGCCACCGCCCTGCGTGGTGGTCTTCGTCTCCTCGCGGAAATCGGTCGCCCAGATGATGTTGCCGCCCATGCGCATCCGGCCGTAGAGCCGCGGGATCACCGCGCCCTCGGTGGCGGAAGTGATGCGCAGCGTGTCGAGCCGCGCGCCTTCGATGCGCTGCGTCGGCGCCAGCGACGAGATGATCCAGCTGTCGACCACCGAGCCGATGCTGGAGCCGATGAAGCCGCCGATGGTGGCGGCGCTGACGCCGAGGATCGCGCCGCCGATCGAACCGCCAATGGCGGCGCCGGCCGCACCGAGAACGAGGGTGGCCATGTCGGGGTCTCAGCGTTGCGGGAACAGGAAGGCGAAGGCGATGCGCCGCCGCCAAGCGTTGGTGAGCGGTTCCTCGATCACGCCGAGCCGCTCGTAGGCGTGGAGGAAGCTGCCGGGCCCCGTGAGGATCCCGACATGCTTGGCGATGGCGCGGGGCTTCATGCGGAAGAGGACCAGCGCACCGGGACCGGCCTTGGCGGGCGCGACCTCGATCATCATCCGCCGCGCGCCCTCGGCAAGAACCTCGCGCGGGCCGGTCTCGCCCCAGTCCCGACTGTAGGGCGGGATCGGGAACGGCTCGGGGCCGACGACCTCGCGCCAGACGCCGCGCGCCAGCCCGAGGCAGTCGCAGCCGACGTCCCGCAGGCTCGCCTGGTCGTGGTAGGGCGTGTCGAGCCATGACCGCGCAATGGCGACAACGCGGGTGGGATCGGCGGAGGTCACAGCACCGACCCTTCGTGGCCGCCGTCTTTGGTGGCATAGCGGAGAACGGCGTCCTGGCCGGGGATGTGCGGGAAGCCGCGGAAGTTGACGGTGTTGGCGAACTTGGCGCCGCAGGTTTCCATCCGCTTGTCGCAGCCCGCACGGATGGTGAAGGCGTCGCCCTCGGCGATGTAGCGCACCGGCGCCTCGAGCAGGGTCAGCACGGCGATGCCGTCCGTCACGTCATGGCCCAGCACCTCGGTGCGCCGCCCGGCGTTCGCGCCGCTGGTCCATTCGAGCGTGCCGAAGGTGAACCAGCCGGAGTCAAACCCGCCCAGCCCCGAGGCGGTGAAGGCTCGGTCGCGCAGCAGATCGATCACCGCGCCCGTGCCCTTGAAGGCCGGGTCATCCAGATCGACGCCGCAGCGCGCATCGCCGAGCGCGGCGTCGCAGGTCGCCTGGAAGGTCCGCCCGACCGTCTGGCCCAGCACATGCGCCAGCGAGCGCACCTCGGCGACGAAAGCCAGCCGCCCGCGCCGGATCTGACCGATGGCGCCGCGCCGCATCAGCACGCGCTGTCCGGTGTCGGCCCAGTTCACCCGCCAGACCTCGACCTCAGCGTTGTCCCAGCGGCCGTCGAGGATGTCGGTCTCGGTGATCCGGTCCGAGGTCAGCACCCCCTCGGCGTCCTGCGCATCGACCGAGAGGTCCGAGCCCGAGCGGACCTCGGAGGCCGTGAGCCCGCTCTCGGGCTCGAAGTCGGTGCCATCGAAGCTCAGCGTCCGGTCGTGGTCGGTGAAGCCGAAACTCGTGCCGTCCGCCCGCGTGATCCGCCAGCACCAGGCGAGCGTGGTCGTGCCCTCGTCGAGATGGGCCTGCAGGGCGGGATCGAAGGTCTTCATCGGCGCAATTCCAGAAGCGGGATGGAGGTGATCGAGCCGAGCCGCTCGAGGTCGAGCGTCACGTCGAGCACGTCGGTGTCGAAGCGGA
>JAACUH010000124.1 GCA_009993005.1 Rhodobacterales bacterium | reverse complement strand
AGCCAGCCGCGATGCAGAAGGTGCTGGAGAGACATGTACGCGCCCACCTCGACGAACTCGCCGAGGTCCGGCCCGACTTCCGGTGAGAGCGGCGATGGCCTGACGGACTTCGACGGCGCGGCGGAGATCCTGCGGTCGTGGGGCAACGGGCTGCGGCCCGACCCGGACCTGACCGTTTCGGAATGGGCGGACCGGCACCGGATGCTATCGGGTCGCGCCTCGGCCGAACCGGGGCGGTATCGCACGGTGCGCACGCCCTACATGCGCGAGATCATGGACCGGTTGTCGCCGGGCGATCCCACGCAGCGGATCGTGTTCATGAAGGCCGCGCAGGTCGGCGCAACTGAGGCCGGGAACAACTGGATCGGGTTCGCTATCCACCAGGCGCCGGGCCCGATGCTGGCGGTCCAGCCCACGGTCGAGCTGGCCAAGCGCAACTCGCGCCAGCGGATCGACCCGCTGATCGACGAGAGCCCCGAGCTGCGGGACCGCGTCAAACCGGCCCGGTCCCGCGACGCGGGCAACACGATGCTGTCGAAGGAGTTCGCGGGCGGCATCCTGATCATGACGGGGGCGAACTCGGCGGTCGGGCTGCGTTCCACTCCGGCGCGGTACATCTTCCTCGACGAGGTCGATGCCTATCCGGCCTCGGCCGACGAGGAAGGCGATCCGGTCACGCTGGCGGAAGCGCGGTCGCTGACATTCGCGCATCGGCGCAAGGTGTTCCTCGTCTCGACGCCGACGATCCGGGGACTGAGCCGGATCGAGCGGGAGTACGAGGCGTCCGACCAGCGGCGGTTCTTCGTGCCATGCCCGCATTGCGGCGCGATGCAGTGGCTGAAGTTCGACCGGCTGCGCTGGCAGAAGGGGCGGCCGGAGACGGCGGAGTATCACTGCGAGGGCTGCGAGCAGCCCATCGCGGAGCACCACAAGACGGCGATGCTGGAGGGCGGCGAATGGCGCGCGACCGCCACGGCCGCCGATCCGACCACGGTCGGGTATCACCTCTCGGCGCTCTACTCGCCGATCGGCTGGCTGAGCTGGGAGCGGATCGTGCGGGCATGGGACGCGGCGCAGGGTTCGGATGAAGCGATCAAGGCATTCCGCAACACGATCCTCGGCGAGACATGGGTCGAGACCGGGGAAGCCCCCGACTGGCAGCGGCTCTACGACCGGCGCGAGCGCTGGACATCCGGCACGGTCCCTGCGGGCGGGCTGTTCCTGACCGCCGGGGCCGACGTGCAGAAGGACCGGATCGAGGTCGACGTCTGGGCCTGGGGTCGCGGGCTCGAAAGCTGGTTGGTCGATCATGTTGTCATCGAGGGCGGGCCGGATCGGCACGACGCCTGGTCGGAGTTGACCGCGCTGCTGGACCGATCCTGGCCGCACGAACGCGGCGCGCATCTCAGGATCGCGCGGCTCGCCATCGACACCGGCTACGAGGCCCCGGCGGTCTATTCCTGGTCGCGGGCGCAAGGATTCGCGCAGGTGTCGCCGGTCAAGGGTGTCGAGGGCTTCAACCGCTCGAGCCCGGTGTCGGGGCCGACCTTCGTCGACGCGACCGAGGGCGGCAAGCGCCTGCGGCGCGGCGCACGGCTCTGGACCGTGGCGGTGTCGACCTTCAAGGCCGAGACCTATCGCTTCCTGCGGCTGGCGCGGCCGACCGAGGAGGACATCGCCGACGGGGCGGCATTCCCGCCCGGCTCGGTGCATCTGCCGCACTGGGTCGAGAACGAATGGCTGAAGCAGTTCGTGGCCGAACAACTGGTGACGGTGCGCACGAAGCGCGGTTTCGCCCGGCTGGAATGGCAGAAGCTGCGCGAGCGCAACGAGGCGCTGGACTGCCGGGTCTA
>JAACUH010000003.1 GCA_009993005.1 Rhodobacterales bacterium | reverse complement strand
GCGAACTGGCCGACCTGCATGGCAAGGAGGCGGCGCTGCTGTTCACCTCGGGTTATGTGTCCAACTGGACCGCGCTCAGCACGCTGGGCAGCCGGCTCAAGGATTGCGTGATCCTGTCGGACGCGGGCAACCATGCCAGCATGATCGAAGGCATTCGCCATTCGCGCGCGCACAAGGTGATCTGGAAGCACAACGACGTGGCCGACCTCGAAGCGAAGCTCGCCGCGCTGCCGCGCGATGTGCCCAAGATCGTGGCCTTCGAGAGCGTCTATTCGATGGATGGTGACGTCTCGCCGATCGCAGCCATCGTCGATGTGGCCGAGAAATACGGCGCCATGACCTATATCGACGAGGTCCATGCCGTGGGCATGTATGGCCCGCGCGGCGGTGGCGTGTCGGAGCGCGAAGGCGTGGCGCATCGCATCACCCTGATCGAGGGCACGCTGGGCAAGGCCTTTGGCGTGGTCGGCGGCTATATCACCGGGTCAGCCGCGCTGTGCGATTTCATCCGCTCCTTTGCCAGCGGCTTCATCTTTACCACCGCGTTGCCGCCGGCCGTTGCCGCTGCCGCGCGCACGTCGATCGCCTATCTCAAGCAGTCGGATGCGGAGCGTCTCGCGCAGCGCCGGCAGGTGGCACGCCTGCGCGCCGGGCTCGACCGGCTGGGCATCCCGCATATGCACAACGAGAGCCATATCGTGCCGGTGATGATCAAGGACCCGGTCAAGACGCGGATGCTGGCCGATTACCTGATGCGCGAATGGGGCGTCTATGTGCAGCCGATCAACTATCCCACCGTGCCCAAGGGGACAGAGCGGCTGCGCTTTACCCCCTCGCCGCTGCACACGGATGCCGATATCGACCATCTGCTGATGGCGCTGGGCGTGCTGTGGAAGCAATGCGCCATCGCCCACGCGGTCGCCTGAGGCACGGTGATTTCCGAATGTTGCGACAAAGCGTAACATTTGTGCGCGGGGGCTAGACCGCCCTGCAGGAAACGCTATTTTACCGACAGACTGGGGCTCACAGTCGCTCCAACACTCGAAAGGGAGATTCGATGAAAACTCTGACACTGGCCGCCGCTCTGGCGTTGCTGTCGGCGCCCGCCTTTGCCGAAAGCCACATGGTCGCACCGACGGGTGACGCTGCCGCGGGCGAAGCACAGTTTGCGCGGCAATGCGTGGCCTGCCACGTCGTCGTGAACGACGCCGGCGAAACGCTGGCCGGCCGTAACGCGCACGTTGGCCCGAACCTCTACAAGGTCGCGCATCGCGTGCCCGGCACCTACCCCGACTTTGACTATGGCGATTCGTTGATCGCTGTCGGCGAGCGCGGCGAGCCCTGGAACGAAGAGATGTTCGTGGGCTACGTCCAGGACCCGACCGGCTGGCTGCGTGCAACGCTCGAAGATCGCCGTGCCCGCGGCAAGATGGCGTTCCAGGTCCGCGACGAACAGCAGGCCCGCGACATCTACGCCTACCTCGATTCGCTGGCGCCGATGGAATAAGGCCCGGCCGATACCGGACAGACAAAGGCCGTCACGGGACACCGTGGCGGCCTTTTTCATAGCGGTGTCAGGCGACGGTGTCAGGCGACGGCGGCGGGCGCCTCTTCGGGGTAGAAGCAGGCGACGGCATGGCCCGCACCCTGCAACACGGGCAGGTCTGACCGGCAGCGCGCCTGCGCCTTCCAGCAGCGCGGCGCAAAGGCACAGCCGGGCAGGTTGGCCAGCGGCGAGGGCAGTTCCCCCGCGAGCTTGATCTGGTCCTTGCGCCGGGTCGGGTCGGCGTTGGGCGTGGCCGACAGCAGCGCCTTGGTATAGGGATGGCGCGGCGCGGCAAAGACCTGCGCCTTGGGCCCGGTTTCGACCGGGCGGCCCAGATACATGACCATCACGTCATCGGCCACATGGCGCACCACCGACAGGTCATGCGAGATGAAGAGATAGGCGAGGTCCATCCGCTCTTGCAGGTCGAGCAGCAGGTTCAGGATCTGGCTCTGGATCGACAGGTCGAGCGCCGAGACGGGCTCATCGAGCACCAGGACCTTTGGCTCGAGCATGAGCGCACGGGCGACCGCGATGCGCTGGCGTTGCCCGCCCGAGAACATGTGCGGGTAGCGGTCATAATGCTCGGGCCGCAGCCCGACCAGCGCCAACATCTCGCGCGCCTTGTCGGTGCGCTGCGCGGCGGTCATCTGCGGGCGGTTGATCCTGAGCGGTTCCTCGAGGATCGCGCCGATCCGGTGGCGCAGGTTGAGCGAGCCATAGGGGTCCTGAAACACGATCTGGACAGAGGCGCGCAGGGCGGGCCAGTTGCGCAGGATGGCGGGCGTGCCGGCGATGCTCAGCTTGCCGGCGGTCGGTTCCTCGATCAGCGTGACCAGCCGCGCGAGGGTGGATTTGCCGCAGCCGCTTTCGCCGACCACGGCGAGCGTCTTGCCCGGATAGACGGTAAATGACGCCTCTGTCAGCGCGCGCACGGTCTGCGGCTTGCCGAACAGCCCGCCGCCCACGGCATAGTGCCGTGTCAGCGCTTCGGCGATGACCACCGGGTCAGTCATTGCGCGACCTCCTGTTGTGCGACCGCGAGCGGATAGTGACAGCGCGCAAGGCCCGCGCTGGCCGGTTGCACCGGCGGCGGGGTGCTGTGGCAGAGTTCGGTCGCATAGGCGCAGCGCGGCGAAAACAGGCAGCCCGCCGGCCGGTCGAACAGGCCCGGCACCACGCCGGGGATCGTGGGCAGGCGGCGCTGCGTCGCGCGTTCGGGCAGCGCTGCGAGCAGGGCGGCCGTATAGGGGTGATGCGGCGTCTGAAAGAGCGAGACGATCGGCTGCTCCTCGACCTTCTGCCCGGCGTATTGCACGCAGACGCGTTCGGCCGTCTCGGCCACCACGCCCATGTCATGCGTGATGAGGATCAGCGCCATCCCGGTGTCGCGCTGCAGTTTCGTCAGCAGATCGAGGATCTGCGCCTGAATGGTGACATCAAGCGCGGTGGTCGGCTCGTCCGCGATCAGCAGGCGCGGGTTGCAGGAAATCGCCATGGCGATCATCACCCGCTGGTTCATCCCGCCCGACATCTGGTGCGGAAAGGCGGAAAGCCTGCGTTCGGGGTCGGGGATGCCCACCAGCGTCAGCAGCTCTACCGCCCGCGCATGGCGGCCGCGGCGGTCGAGCGGGGTGTGCTGGCGCAGCGCCTCCTTGATCTGGAAGCCGACCGTGAAGCAGGGGTTGAGCGATGACATCGGCTCCTGAAAGATGATCGCCATATCCTTGCCGATCACGCGCCGCCGCTCGGCCGGGGGCATCCCGCGCAGGTCGCGGCCGTCGAATGCCAATTCGTCCGCCGTGACCTTGGCCGTCCAGGGCAGCAGCCCCATCGCCGCGAGCATGGAGACCGACTTGCCCGAGCCGCTCTCGCCCACGATGGCGAGAACCTCGCCTTCGCTGACGTCGAGGTCCACGCCTTCGACCGCGCGCAGCGCGCCGCCGGCGGTGGCGAAAGTGACACAGAGGTTGCGCAACCGCAAAAGCGCCATGGCCTCAGCTCCGCTTCAGCTTGGGGTCGAGCGCGTCGCGCAGCCCGTCGCCCATCAGGTTGATCGCCAGCACCGTGACCAGGATGGCGATGCCGGGAAAGGTGACGACCCACCAGGCGCGCAGGATGAATTCGCGCGCCTCGGCCAGCATCGTGCCCCATTCGGGCGTCGGCGGCTGCGCGCCCATGCCCAGAAAGCCCAGCGCCGCCACATCGAGGATCGCGTTCGAGAAACTCAGCGCCGCCTGCACGATGATCGGCGCGAGGCAGTTGGGCAGCACCGTGATGAACATCAGCCGCGGCAGCCGCGCCCCCGCGACACGGGCCGAAATCACGTAATCCTTGGACAGTTCGTTCATGACCGACGCGCGGGTGAGGCGCACGTAATGCGGCTGCAACACGATGGCGATGGCGATGATCGCGTTGAGCAGCGACGGCCCGAGGATCGCCACCAGCACCAGCGCGAGCAGAAGCGACGGAAAAGCCAGGATGATATCCATCACCCGCATGATGATCGTGTCGATCCACCGCGGCGCAAAGCCCGCAGCGAGCCCCAGAAGGATTCCGCCGGTCGCCGCCACCACCACCACGATGATGCCGACAAAGAACGAATACCGCGCCCCGTGCAGCAGCCGCGACAGCATGTCCCGCCCCAGCGGGTCGGTGCCGAGCGGAAAGGCCCAGCTCCCCCCCTCTTGCCAGGCGGGGGGCATCAGGGTGTTGTCGCGCATCTGTTCGGTCGGCCCATAGGGCGCCAGCAACGGCGCAAAAATGGCCAGCAGCACGAACAGCACAAAGACATAAAGCCCGATCACCGCGCCCCGGTTCTCGCGGAAATAGCGCCAGAATTCGGCAAGGCGGCTGGGCCGGACAGGGGGCGTGTTGGTTGCGGCGTCCATCAGCGCTTCCTGATCTTGGGGTTGATGAGGCCGTAGAGGACATCGACCGTGAGGTTGACCACCATCACGATCACCGCGATGAGCAAGAGCCCCCCCTGCACCACCGGATAGTCGCGGCGAAAGATCGAATCGACCATCCATTTGCCGATGCCCGGCCAGGAAAAGATCGTCTCGGTCAGGATCGCGCCCGCCATCAGCGTGCCGACCGACAGGCCGATCACGGTGATGACCGGGATCATCGCATTGCGCAGCGCATGCAGACCGTTGACGCGGGCGGGGTGCAGCCCCTTGGCCCGCGCGGTGCGGATGTAATCCTCGGACAGCACTTCGAGCATCGCCGACCGGGTCTGCCGCGCGATCACCGCCAGCGGCACGGTCGCCAGCACCAGCGAGGGCAGGATCAGGTGGCGCACCGCCGAGGTGAAGGCCCCCTTTTGCCCCGACAGGACCGAATCGATCAGCATGAAGCCGGTCACATCGTCAAAGAAATATTGCAGCCCGATCCGGCCCGAAACCGGGGTCCAGCCCAGATTGCCGGAAAACACGATGATGAGCAGCAGCGCCCACCAGAAGATCGGCATCGAATAGCCCACCAGCGCGCTTGTCATCAGCGCGCGGTCGAGAAACTTGCCCCGGTTCACCGCCGCGATCACGCCGGCGGTGACGCCCAGCACAACCGCGATGATGATGGCGACGATGGAGAGCTCGAGCGTGGCGGGAAAGAGCGCGAAAAACTCGTCCCAGACCGGCCGCTTGGTGACGAAGCTCTGGCCAAGGTCGCCTTGCAACACGCCGGTGAGGTAGTTCCAGAACTGCACCAGCTTTGGCTGGTCAAAGCCGAACTGGGTGACAAGCTCGTTATAGCGGTCCTCGGTCAGGCCACGTTCGCCCGCCATCACGATGATCGGGTCGCCCGGCAGAACCCGGATGAACCCCCAGGAGATCAGCGTGACACCGATGAAGGTGGGAATGAACGTCAGGAGCCGCGCGAGGAAATACCGCAACATCAGCCGATCACCATCAGGTCGCGCGGGAATGTGGTCAGGCTCTCGCTCCCCGTGTCGGTCACCAGCACGTCATCCTCGATGCGCACGCCGAATGAGGCGAGGTCGTAAAGGCCCGGCTCGTTGGTAAAGACCATGCCGGGCTCGAGCAACTGATGATTGCCGCGCATGATATAGGGCGCCTCATGCACGTCGCGACCCAGGCCGTGGCCGGTCTTGGTGCGGATGCGGTCTGCGTAGGGCGAGGCCTCGAGCACGCCGGTCACCACATCGTCGATGTCATGCGCGCTGGCGCCGGGGCGGGTGGCGGCGTGACCGGCGAGATTGGCGCGCAGCACGGTGTCATAGACGTCATGCGCGGCATCGGTCGCATGGCCCATGAACACGGTGCGGGTGATGTCGGCGGCAAAGCCATGCGCCCGCGCGCCGAAATCGAGCAGCAGCGCGTCGCCCGCGCGGATCGCATAATCGGCGCGGGCCGAGGCGTGGGGACGGGCCGCGTTTTCGGCCGCCGCGACGATGGGGTGAAACGACATGTCCTCGGCCCCGGCGGCGAACAGCGCGAGCGTGAGACGGCGTTCGACCTCTTTTTCCGTCATGCCGATGCGGACCTGATCCAGCAGGTCATGCAGTGCCACTTCGGACATGCGGATCGCCTCGCGCAGGGCGGCGACCTCGGCCGCGGTCTTGTGCAGGCGCAGGCCCGAAATGGCGCGCTCTGCATCGACGATGCGCAGGCCGGGGGTGGCGGTGGCGAGCGCGTGGTGCACAAAGACCCGCATCACCTGCCCTTCGACAGCGATGCTGCGCAGCGGCAGATGGGCCGCCAGTGCGGCAAAGGCATCGGCATAGCCGCTCTGGTCGCGCCAGTCGAACACCGCGCCTTCGAACCCCAGCAGCGCAAAGGACGCGAGTTCGAGGTTCGGCACGATGGCGGCAGGCGGGCCGTCCTGCGGGATCATGACGACCAGCGGACGCTCGGATGTGTGAAAGGCGCCGCCCAGAACGCGGCTGAAGTTCGGCCCCGGCACCAGCGCCACGGCATCGACGCCAAGGCTGCGGGCAACGGCACGGTGCGCGGCATATCTGTCCATGGATGTCTCTTGAAAAACGGGGGAGGGCGAGGCCCGGTGAGGCCCCGCCCGTCTGCGTTACTGCGCGAGGCTCACACCGGTAAAGATGTGGCTGCCCAGCGGGTGCACGATATAGCCCTCGACCTCGGGCCGCACCGGCATGAACACGACCGAATGCGCGATCGTGGCCCAGGGTGCCTGCTCCTTGAAGATCACCTGCGCCTGCTCATAAAGCGCGGTGCGCGCGGCCACGTCGGTGGTGCGCTTGGCCTCCTGGATCAGATCCTCGAAGGGCTGGTAGCACCATTGCGCGCGGTTGGAGTTGCCGACACCGGCACAGCCCAGCAGCACCGCGAGGAAGTTGTCGGGATCACCATTGTCACCCGTCCAGCCCAGCAGCAGCGCGCCGTCCCGGTCAAGCTCGCGCGACCGGCTGAGGTATTCGCCCCATTCGTAGGACACGATCTCGACGTTCACACCGATTTGCGCAAAGTCTTCCTGCATCAGTTCGGCCATGCGCCGCGCGTTGGGGTTGTAGGGGCGCTGCACCGGCATCGCCCAGATCTTCATCGACAGGTCGGTGACACCTTCGGCCTCGAGCATGGCGCGCGCGGCTTCGGGGTCATAGGGGTCGTCGGCGATGGCGGTGTTGTAGGACCACATCGTCGGCGGGATCGGGTTGACAGCCGCCTGGCCGGACCCCTGGAACACCACGTCGATGATCGCGGCCTTGTCGATCGCCATGTTCAGCGCACGGCGGACGTTGGGGTTGTCGAACGGGGCGATGGTGGTGTTGTAGGCGAGATAGCCGACGTTGAGCCCTTCTTGTTCGAGCACGTTGATGTTCGGATCGTCCTGCATCGCCTGGATGTCGGCCGGGTTCGGGTAGGGCATGATGTGGCATTCGCCCGCTTGCAGCTTCTGATAGCGGACCGAGGCGTCGGGCGTGATCGCGAACACCAGGTTCTCGACCTTGGGCAGGCCGTCCTCCCAATAGTCGGCATTGGCGGTGTAACGGATCACCGCGTCCTTCTGGTAGGCCACGAACACGAAGGGCCCGGTGCCGATCGGCTCCTGGTTGATCATCTCGGGCGTGCCGGCGGCCATCATCGCATCAGCATATTCCGCCGACAGGATCGAGGCAAAGTCCATCGCCATATTGGCGACAAAGGGTGCTTCGGGCTGGTTGAGCACGAACTTGACGGTCAGGTCATCGACCTTTTCGATGGAGGCGATGAGATTGCCCATGTCCATCCCGTCGAAATATTCCCAGGACCCGCCACCGACCCCATGGTAGGGGTGATCGGCAAGGCGCTGCCGCTCGAAGGTAAAGATCACGTCGTCGGCGTTGAAGTCGCGCGTGGGGGTAAAGTTGGCGTTGGAGTGCCACTTGACGCCGGGCCGCAGGTTGAAGGTGTATTCGAGACCGTCCTCGGACACGTCAAAGCTGGTGGCGAGGCCGGGCACGACATTGGTCGTTCCGGTCTCGAACTGCACGAGGCGGTTGTAGATCGCGCTCGACGAGGCGTCAAAGGTCGTGCCCGCGGTGTAGAGCGCGGGGTCAAAGCCTTCGGGCGACCCTTCGGAACAATAGATCAGCGTCTGCGCGCCGGCCACCGACCCGAGCGCGGCAATGAGCCCCGCAGTCAGCAGCGTGGATTTGAGTTTCATGACACTCTCCCTTTGGTGTTTTGATTTTGTTGCCGGTCCCGGAGTGATCCGGCATGGCGGTCAGCTTATACATCGCCGCAGCCTTTCCAAGCCCGTTCACGCGGCAAATGACCTTGGGTCAGATCAGCGTGCAGATTCGGTCGATCTGGTCCAACCATTTGGTCAGACCTCTTAGATTCCTTTTTGACAGCCACAATTCTGTGCGTATGGTTGGGAAATCGGCGCTGAACTGTTCAA
>JAACUH010000123.1 GCA_009993005.1 Rhodobacterales bacterium | reverse complement strand
GCCCCAGGCCATCGGCACCGGACTGCCGCCAAGCGACGAGAACATCTCGATGAACACCGGGTTCTGCATGGTGCGGTATTTCACGCCTTCGACATCCTCGGGCGTGCGCACGGGGCGGGTGTTGTTGATCATGTTGCGAAAGCCGCCCTCGGCGGCGCCGAGCGAGACCACGCCATCGTCGCGCAGATTGGCCGCGAGTTGCTGTCCCACCGCGCCATCGAGAACCTTGTGCGCCTGCCCGGCGTCGCCGAACAGGAACGGCAGATCGACCAGCTGATAGGTCGGCTCAAGGTTCGCCACGACGGCGTTGGTGATCACCCCCATGTCGATGGTGCCGAATTGCAGTCCTTCGAGGATCTCCTTGTCGTCGCCAAGCTGGCGATTGGGGAAAAGCTGCACCTCGACCCTGCCAGGCAGCGCCGCCTCCAGCGCGTTCTTGAAGGCGTGGGCGGTGATCGCGTAAGGGTCGGTGGGGCTGTCGGCGGTCAGCCAGGCGAGCTTCAGCGTGATTTCGGCGGCCCGCGCGGCGCCGCTAAGGGCCGCTGTGGCCAGCAATGCGCAAAACACTCTGCGCGTGAACGTCACGGTCATCGGATGTCCTCCCTGCGATGGTCGTCCAGGCCTGGGCGCGTCCCCGATCCTGGCGCTTCCGGAGGAGCCTATACGCGCCCAAGCCGATGCAACCAGTGCATAAATCGCATGATAACATGCATAATGCGCACTCATTAAGCTGAAGGTCGTGCAGCATGGCGTGAAAGGAATGACGTTTCCTCAGGTCCGATAGCCTTTTAAACCTGTTCGCGGTCGGACGTTTCGCGCACGACGCAGCAGGGGACTCAAGCGCCATGGCGGCTATCGATTTCGAAAAACGGCTTGTTGCGAAGGATTTGCGCTGGCCGGGCGACCGCCGGATCGCCGTGGTCTTCAACCTGGCCTACGAGATGTGGTCGCCGGGCGTGACGTCGGGCGTCGGTCCGATGGGCAATGTTCTGAGCGACGGGCGCTTCGATGACAACGCCGACAGCTACGGACGCTACAACGCGACGCACGGCATCCCGCGGCTGGTGTCGATCCTGGAGCGCCACGACATCCCCGCCACGCTGATGACGTCGGGCCTCGTGGCCGAAGCCTTCCCGGAACAGCTCCGCGCCTACGCCGCGCGCGGCCACGATGTCGTCGGCCACGGTCTGGCTCAGGATATGATATTCTCCGCTCTCTCGCCGGGCGACGCGGAACGCTCGATCGCGCGCAGCACCGCCCTGATCGAGGCTGCGACCGGGAAACGGCCTGCCGGCTGGATCAGCCCGCGGGTGACCTCGTCACCCCGGGTTCAGCGGCTCCTCGCGGCGCATGGCTACGCGTGGCACGGCGATGCGCTGGACGCCGATCTGCCCTATGTCCAGCGCTTCGATCAAGGCGAGATCCTCGCGATCCCGATGGCGGTCGAGTTCAACGATCTGCCCCATGCGATGCGCTTTGGTCGCACGCCCGGGCAGTTTGTCGAGATGTTCCGCGAGACGCTCACGGGGCTCAGGGCGCAACCCGGAGAGACGATCATCCTGGATGTGTTCGCCCATGGCCATTGCTACGGGCGCCCCGCCGCAGCCTGGGCGATCGACCGGATCGCGAGGCTCTGCAAGGAGGACGGATCGCTCTGGCTGACGACCCGCTCAAGGATCGCCGCCCATTGCGCGCAGCGTCTCGGTCAAGCCGCCTGAGGCGATCGGGCCTGGCCCTGATCCGCTCCCGCAGAGCCGCACCGTGGCGGAACGTGTCAACGATTTTGAGACAGTTGGTTCTTGAGTTTAGGCTTGTGCTGGCTCCGTTTTTTTGGGCGGGTTGATCCAGACAGCAGTAGGGATTTGGGG
>JAACUH010000095.1 GCA_009993005.1 Rhodobacterales bacterium | reverse complement strand
CGCCCTGTTCGGTGGTGCAGCTTTGCGACAGTTCGACCGCGTCGATCCCGTAGAGCCGCACGCGCGTGCCGCCGACATCAAGCGTGTCACCGTCGATGACCGCGACCGGCCCGGCGATCTCGGCCAGCGCAGCAGCGGCACATATCGACAGCAAAAAGGCAGAACATATCCTGAACATACCCCTGTGTCAGTCAGTTCCACCGTCCGATCAACCCGAAAATCAACACAACGTTAATATTCGTTAACGACGTGTCCCGGCTTCATCTTGCCAAAAATATCCCCGCCGGAGGCATCCGCAGCCGCCGCATCGCGCGGCGCCGGGCGCGTTAACGACCCGTTAACCAAGTTCCGGCAAATCTGGCGCAAAGGCCCGGTTTGAAAGGACATCCGATGCGCATCACCCTTCCCGTCCTCGTCCTCGCCATCGCGGCGCTGACCGCCTGCACGCCCGGCGTCGATACCGCCGCCACGCCGGCCCCGATCAGCGCGCAGGACATGGCCTTTGTCGAGGCCGCCGTGACCGACACGATGCGCGACCCCGCCTCGGCCCAGTTCCGGCGCTGGGCGGGCTATGCGCTGGCCAATGGCGACAGCGTCGCCTGCGGCGAGGTCAACGGGCGCAACGGCTTTGGCGGCTATGTGGGTTTTGCACCCTTTTACGTCCGCTACGCCGGCAGCACGCTCAAACGGATGCATGTGGACGATGGCACCGGCTATGGCCCCGCCGGGATCGGCTGCGGCGAGGCGGCGCGCGGCGTGGTGCAGGTGTCGGACTGAGGCGCGCGCGGCGTCAGCGCCAGGGCGGGACGCACAGCCGGCAATGCAGCTCGCGGCCCTCGGCCGTGCCCGATCGCATCCAGCCACCCGACAGGCTGTGCGCGTCGAGGACACGCAGATGGGCCTGCCCTGCCGGGCGGTCAGGATGCCGATCAGAGCCTGCTCGAGCACGGTGAGGCGGTCCCCCGGCGCGCAGAGGGCCAGATCCCTTCAAAGGACGCCGGGGCTTGGCGAAACCCTTTGGTCGGACAACCCGTTTCCTGCGCGCCTCGCTCACCCGTGCGCGATCATCACATGGCGCACGGCGGTATAATCCTCGAGCGCATAGGACGACAGGTCCTTGCCGTAGCCCGATTGCTTGAGCCCGCCATGGGGCATCTCGTTGACCAGCATGAAATGCGTGTTCACCCAGGTGCAGCCATATTGCAGCCGCGACGCCACATCCATCGCGCGGCCCACATCGCGCGTCCAGACCGAAGAGGCGAGGCCATATTGGCTGTCATTGGCCCAGGCCACCGCCTGATCGGCATCGGTAAAGCGCGTCACCGACACCACCGGGCCGAACACCTCGCGCTGCACGATCTCGTCGGTCTGCAAGGCGCCCGCCACCACCGTCGGCTGGTAGTAAAAGCCCGCGCCCCCCGGCGCGGCGCCGCCCGCCGTCACCTCGATATGGCCGGTATCCACCGCGCGCTGCACGAAACTCGCCACCCGGTCGCGCTGGCGCAGCGAGATGAGCGGCGGCATTTCATTCGCGCCATCGTCGGCCGCGTCATAGGTGATCGTGGCGGCCGCCGCCGACAGGTCGGCCACGAGGGTGTCGTAGATGCCCGGCGCGGCATAGATCCGGCAGGCGGCGGTGCAGTCCTGCCCGGCGTTGTAGAAGCTGAAGGCGCGCATGCCTTCGACCACCGCCGCGAGGTCGGCATCGTCGAACACGATCACCGGCGCCTTGCCGCCAAGCTCCAGATGCGTGCGCTTGACCGTCCTTGACGCCGCCTGCAGGACCTTCTTGCCGGTCGAGATGTCACCGGTGATCGAGATCATGTCCACGCCCGGATGGGTGATCAGCGCATTGCCGACGCTGCCGCCCTGCCCCACGATGATGTTGACCACCCCCTCGGGCAGCACCTCCGCCAGCACCTGCGCGAGCTTGAGCGCGGTCAGCGGCGTCTGCTCGGACGGCTTGAGCACCACGCAATTGCCGCCCGCGAGCGCCGGGGCGAGCTTCCATGCCGCCATCATCAGCGGGTAGTTCCAGGGCGCGATCGAGGCCACGACGCCGATCGGGTCACGCCGGATCATGCTGGTGTGGCCGGGCAGGTATTCGCCTGCCACCGCCCCGTGCATGTTGCGCACGGCGCCGGCAAAATAGCGGAAACAATCGACAATCGCGGGGATCTCGTCACCGCGCGCGGCATTGATCGGCTTGCCGCAGTTGAGCGCCTCGAGGGCGGCAAAGGCATCGCCCTCGGCCTCGATCCGGTCGGCGACCTGCAACAGCAGGCGCGCGCGCTCGGCTGGCGTCGTGCGCGACCAGGTCAGAAAGGCGCGGCGCGCGGCGGCGACGGCGCGGTCGATCTGCGCGGCGCTGGCCTCGGGCATCGCGAGGATCAGCGCGCCGGTGCGCGGGTTCAGGATCGGCTCCTCGGTCTCGGTCCCGGCCTCAAAGCTGCCACCGATCAACATCTTGGTCTGCATCACCGCTCTCCCTCTGTCGCAGGTCATTTGCCGCTGCCGGCGACCGTGTCGGTGCCGCGCGTCAGGTAATAGGCGCCCAGGATGGGCAGGAATGTCACGATCACCACCACCATGGCGACCACATTCGTCACCGGCCTCTGGCGCGGGCGCACGAGCTCTTCGAGCATCCAGATCGGCAGCGTCTGCTGCTGGCCGGCGGTAAAGGTGGTCACGATGACCTCGTCGAACGAGAGCGCAAAGGCGAGCATCCCGCCAGCGAGCAAGGCCGTCGCGATATTGGGCAGGATGACAAAACGGAAGGTCTGGAACGCATTGGCGCCCAGGTCCATCGACGCTTCGACCAGATTGCCCGACACGCGACGGAACCGCGCGACCGCGTTGTTGTAGACCACCACAACGCAGAAGGTCGCGTGCCCCAGCACGATGGTCCAGAAGCTGAACGGGATCTCTGCCAGGCTGAAGGCCGAGCGCAGCGAGATGCCGGTGATGATGCCGGGCAGCGCGATGGGCAGGATCACCAGAAGGCTGATGACCTCGCGGCCAAAGAACCGCGACCGGCTCACCGCTGCCGCGCAAAGCGTGCCCAGCACCAGCGCGATGACGGTCGAGATCGACGCGACCTTGACCGACAGCCCCAGCGCCGCCCAGATGTCGGGCCGGTTCCACGCCGCGCCGAACCAGTGCAGCGTCAGGCCGGGCGGCGGCCATTGGTAGGTCCGCTCTTCGGTGGTGAAGGCATAGACAAAGATCAAGAGGATCGGCAGGTGCAGGAACAGGAGCCCCCCGCCCGCCGCGATCCTGAGCCAGAGTGGCGCACGGTCAGAGCGCATCGAATGCCCCCTGCCGCTTGGCCCACCACAGGTAGAGCCCCATGATGACGATGGGCACGATGGCAAAGGCCGCCGCCAGCGGGATATTGCCCGCCGTGCCCTGATACTGATAGACCGCGAGCCCGATGAAGCGCGCCGAGGTGCCGATGATCTGCGGGATGATGTAATCGCCCAGCGTCAGCGAAAAGGTAAAGATCGACCCCGCGATGACACCCGGCAGCGCCAGCGGCAAGAGCACCGTGCGAAAGGTCTGCGCCGGTGTCGCGCCCAGATCGCCCGCCGCCTCGACCATGCTCGCCGGCACCCGTTCGAGCGCGGCCTGGATGGGCAGGATCATGAAGGGCAGCCAGACATAGACAAAGACGATGAAGGTGCCCGTGGGGCTTACCGACAGCGAATTGCCCCCCACCAGCGGGATCGCGAGGTAGCCCTCGAGCAGCCATGTCAGATGCAGCGTCTCAAAGGCCCAGGACAGGATGCCCTCCTTGGCGAGGATCAGCTTCCAGCTATAGACCTTGACGAGGTAGGACGACCACAGCGGCAGCATGATGCCGAGGTAGAACACCGCCTTCCACCGCCCGCGCGCGTAACGCGCCGCGAAGTAGGCGATGGGAAAGGCGATGATGGCGCTCGCCACCGTGACCAGGGCCGCCATGACGACAGTGCGGCGGATGATGTCGAAATTGGCCGGGCGCAAGAGGTCGCCATAGGTCTTGAGCGTCCATTCATAGCGGATCAGCCCGGAAAACTCGTCGATCGAAAAGAACGACTGCGCCAGCAGCGCGAACAGCGCGCCAAGGTAGATGATGCCGAGCCAGAGCGCCGGCGGCGTGATCAGCAGCACCAGCAGCAGGCGCGGATTGCGCCACAGGATGTCCGAGATGCGCCCCGCGGCGGTCATGCCCCGCCCGCCATCTGGTGCAGGTCGGCGGCGTCCCAGTCCAGATGCACGGCCGCGCCGACCTCCGGCCGCGCCGCGCCCCTGGGCAACAGCGCGGTCAGCCGCGTGCCGCCCGCATCGAGCGTGATCCGCGTCGCGGCACCAAGGAAGCTCGCCGCCGTGACCGTGGCCCGCAGGCCGGTGCCGGCCAGCCGCACCGCCTCGGGCCGGATCGCGGCGATGCGCGGCAGTCCGGTCAGCGCCGGCGGCAGGATGTTCGATGACCCCACGAAATCGGCCACAAAGGGCACCTCGGGCCGGTAATAGATATCCTCCGGCGCGCCCACCTGCACGATGCGGCCCTCGTTGAACACCGCGACGCGGTCAGCCATCGACAGCGCCTCGCCCTGGTCATGGGTGACAAAGACAAAGGTGATGCCGAGCCTGCGCTGAAGGCTCTTGAGCTCGTCCTGCATCGCCTCGCGCAGCTTGAGGTCGAGCGCGCCGAGCGGCTCGTCCAGCAACAGCACGCGCGGCTTGTTCACCAGCGCGCGCGCCAGCGCCACCCGCTGCCGCTGCCCGCCCGACAGCTCTGACGGCTTGCGCGCGCCATAGCCCGGCAGCGCCACCATCTCGAGCGCCTCCTCCGCCGCGCGGTGCCGCGCCGCGCGCGGCTGGCCGGCGATCATCAGACCATAGGCCACGTTGTCGCGCACGTTGAGATGGGGAAACAGCGCATAGTCCTGAAACACGGTGTTGACGGCGCGCCGATAGGGCGGCAGGTCGCGCACCTCGGCCCCGAACAGGCGGATCGACCCGGCGGTCGGCTGTTCGAACCCCGCAATGAGCCGCAGGCAGGTCGTCTTGCCCGACCCCGACGGGCCCAGCATGGCAAAGAATTCACCCTCCGCGATGTCGATATCGACACCGTCCACGGCGCGCACGGCCCCGAAATGGCGCGCAACGCCCTGAAAGCTCACAGCAATGCTCATGGGGGTGATCCCGGTCAGGCCAGAGGGGGGGGGAGGAGGGGTGGGGGGCCGGGGCCGCGCGGGCGGCACCCGGCCGGGAAAGGCGGCTCAGCGCCCGCCGATCACGCCGATATAATCCGACACCCAGCGATAGTAGGGCACGCAGTCGCCGCCCGGACAGGCCGAGACCGGCGTGGTCCAGAACCGGATCTTGTCGAAATCGTCGAGCCCGTTGGCGGTGCAGCCCTCGGCCGTCTGCATCCCGCGCCCGTCGGTGCAGGCGGCAGGCACGGCCGGGTTCGCGCCGAACCAGACCGACAGGTCGGACTGCAGGTTCGAGGCCAGCGAATGCTCCATCCACATGTAGGCGCAATTGGGATGGGCGCTGTCCACATGCATCATCGTGGTGTCGGCCCAGCCGGTCGCCCCCTCTTGCGGGATGGTCGAGGCGACCGGCAGCCCCTCGCCCATGAGCAGGTTGACCTGGAACGGCCATGACCCCGAGGCCACCACGCCTTCGTTCTTGAAGTCGTCCATCTGGATGAAGGCGTCGTGCCAGTAGCGGCTGACCAGCCTGCGCTGCACGCGCAACAGGTCGAGCGCGGCGGCATATTGATCGTCGTTGAGTTCATAGGGCGAGGTGATGCCAAGCTCGGGCCGGTGGAACATCAGGTATTGCGCGGCATCGGCCACATGGATCGGCCCGTCATAGGCCTGCACCCGGCCCAGGTTCGACTGGCCATCGGGCAGCGTCATCTCTTCGAACACCACATTCCACGACGTCGGCGCCTCGGGAAAAACGTCGGTGTTGTACATCAGCACATTTGGCCCCCACATGTAGGGGGTGCCGTAATGCACGCCATCGACGGTATGCCAGGGCGCATCCTTCAGCCGGTCATCGACCGTGCTCCAGGACGCGATCAGATCGGTGTTGATCGGCTGCACCCGGTTCCCCGCGATCAGCCGCAGCGACGCATCGCCCGAGGCGGTGACAAGGTCGAACCCGCCCTCGTTCATCAGCGCGACCATCTCGTCGCTGGTGTTGGCCTGCTTGACATTGACCATGCAGCCCGTGGCCGCCTCAAAGGCCGTCACCCAGTCAAAGGCGGCGTCGGTTTCGCCGCGCTCGATATAGCCGGCCCAGGCGATGATGTTGACCTGGCCCTCGCCCGGCCCGATCTCGGTCACTTGCGCCGCAACCGGTGCTGCGGCCATCGCCAGCATGGCCAATGCGGAGCAGGATTTCGTCAGACGTGTCATGCGTTCTCTCCCCTGAGATCAATGATGCAGGCGTTACATCGCCTCTTGTCCTTGGCCAGAGCCTGAGCGCAGCGGAAAGGTTTCGCAATTGCAATTATCAGAATGATGATATCACTTTTTCCGATAGCATCGGTGTCGGCCGCCCCCGCGCCCTCCCTGCGCAGGTCCAACCCCTTCATCTTGCAAAAAATATCCCCGCCGGAGGCTCCGCGGCCCCGGCCTGCGCCAGCGCCGGGCCTCTCAGCGCGCCCGCAAAGCCTGCTGCGCCTGCGAAATGGCGATGAATTCCTGTGCCGCCGGCGACAGCGGCGCGCCCTTGCGCCAGACGATGCCGACCTGCACCACCGGCAGCGCGCCCGACACGTCGCGGCTCTCGATCCGGTCGCCTTCGAGCGACCAGGGCCGGTAAACCAGATCGGGCAGGATCGCGACCCCGGCCCCGGTCGCCACGAGGCTGCGCACCGCCTCGACCGACCGGGTGCGGAACGCCACGCGCGGCCGCGTGCCCAGCGCCGACAAAAGGCGCGTCGCCTCGTCCTCCATCTCGTCGATGTTGAGCATGATGAGCGGCTCGGCCGTGACCTCGGCCAGCGAGATGCTTTCCTGCGCGGCAAGCCGGTGGCCCAGCGGCAGCCAGAGCCGGAACGGCGAGACATCGAGGATCTCGGTCTGCAGCGCGGTGCGGTCGCGCAGGTTCGACGTGACCATCACCGCCACGTCAAGCTCGCCACCGATCAGCAGATGCTCGAGGTATTCGCCGCTGTCCTCGATCGCCGTCACCTGCACGCCGGGATTGGCGCGGCGGTATTTCGACAAGAGGTCCGACATCACATAGCCCGCCATGAGCGAGGTCACGCCCAGGTGCAACTGGCCGCCCAGCGCATCTCGCCCCGTCTCGAAGGCGCGGCGCGCGCCCGAGACCTCGGCCAGGATCGTGCGCGCATGGCGCAGGAACTGGTGCCCGTTGTGCGTGATGGCGAGCCCGCGCGAATGCCGGTCAAAGAGGCGCACACCCAGATCGACCTCGAGGTCCTTGACCGCCTCGGTCACCGCCGATTGCGAGATCGACAGCGCATGGGCGGCATGGCTCACCGAGCCATGTTCGGCCACGGCCACGAAATACTGCAACTGGCGCAGGGTGAACGGCAAATGGCGTGGTCCTTTTGCGAGGCGGGGCATCGGGCCCGATCAAGTGGCCCGGTCAGGTGACCCGGACAAGGGGCCCGGACAACAGGCCCGGACAATAGACACGGACAATAGACACGGACAATAGGCCCGGACGGGTCCATCATCGTCGCGCGACATGATGCAGGTCAATGGCGCCAGCCCCCTATTCGTGACACCAAGGGTCATGCCGGGCAAAGGACAGCACATGACGCAGGCGCAAGGCGCGGCTTTCGACGACGATACCGTGATGGCCACGCTCTCGGGACTGACGATCCTCGGGCTGGGGCTTGGCGCGCTCGACGCCTATCTCTTGCCCGGCCCCTGGGGCGTGGCGGGGCTGGCGCTCGCCTATCTGGCGGGCGGCGTGCCGGCGGGGCTGCGCGCGCTGCGGCGGCTATGGGTCGAACGGGTGCTCGACATCGACATGCTGATGGTGATCGCGGCGCTGGCCGCCGCCGCCGTCGATGCCGCTCTTGAGGGCGCGGTGCTGCTGGCGCTCTTCAGCCTGTCAGGCACGCTCGAGCATCGCGCGATGGGCAAGGCGCGCCGCGCGGTCGAGGCGCTGATGGCGCTGCGGCCCGAGACGGCGCTGCGGCGGGATGCGGCAGGCGCGGTGGCCGAGGTCGCGGTGGCGACGCTGGTCGCGGGCGACACCGTGGTGCTGCGCCCCGGCGCGCGGGTGCCGGTCGATGGCGTCATCACGCTGGGCGAGGGATCGCTGGACGAGAGCACGATCACCGGCGAATCGATGCCGGTGCACAAGGGCGCGGGCGACAAGGTGTTCGAGGCGACGGTCAACCTGAACGCCGTGCTCGACATGCAGGTGAGCCGCGCGCTGGCGGAAAGCACGGTGGCGCGGATGATCGCGCTGGTGACGCAGGCGCAGGCGGCCAAGGCGCCCTCGGAACGTTTCAGCGACTGGTTCGGGCGGCGCTATACCGTCGCGGTGCTCTTGGGCGCTGTCATCGCCTATGGCGCGTTCTTGTGGTTCGGAGCCGGGGCTGACGTGGCGCTTTACCGCGCGGCGACGCTCCTGGTCGCGGCGAGCCCCTGCGCGGTGGTGATCTCGGTGCCGGCGGCGATCCTGTCGGCGCTGTCGGCGGCGGCGCGGGGCGGCGTGCTGTTCAAGGGCGGCGCGGCACTCGAGACGCTGGCGACGGTGGCCACCTACGCCTTTGACAAGACCGGCACATTGACCACGGGCCGGGCCGAGGTCACGCAGATCGTGGCGCCCGGCGGCGCGGATGCCTTTCTCGCGCTGCTGGCGGGGATCGAGGCGCAGTCCGAACACCCCATCGCCGATGCCGTGCGCCGCGCGGCGCAGGCACGCGGGCTGGTCGCGGCCAATGTGGCCGATGTGCGCTCCACGGCCAGCGAGGGGATCACCGGCACGGATGCCGAAGGCCCGCTCTGGGCCGGCAACCCGCGCATGGCGGCCCGGATGGGGGCCGACATCGCCCTGCCCGCCTTTGCCGCGCTGCAAGAGGCCGCGCAGACGGTGATCTATCTGGGGCGCGGCGCGCAGGTGCTGGGCGCGCTCAGCGTCGCCGACCGCCCGCGGGAGAGCGCAAAGGCAGGCCTCGCGGCCTTGCGCGCGGCGGGGATCGGGCAGATCGCGATGATGACCGGCGACCGCCGCCCGGTGGCGCTGCGCATCGGCGCGGAACTGGGCCTCGCGCCCGACGAGGTCCATGCCGACCTCTTGCCCGAGGACAAGGTGCGGCTGGTGTCGGACCTGGCGGCAAAGGGGCGTGTGGCCTTTGTCGGGGACGGGGTGAATGATGCCGCAGCGCTCGCGCGGGCCGATGTCGGCATCGCGATGGGGGCGGCAGGCAGCGAGGTGGCGCTGCAGGCCGCCGATGTGGCGCTGCTGTCCGACGACATGGCACAGCTTGCCGCGGCCCAGCGCCTTGCACGGCGCACGGCGCGGGTGATCCGGCAGAACCTGATCTTTGCCATCGGCGCGATGGTGGTGCTGGTGGTGGGCGGCCTGTTCTTTGCGTTGCCGCTGCCGCTGGCCGTGATCGGGCATGAGGGTGGCACGCTGCTGGTCGTGCTCAACGGCCTGCGCCTGCTGGGCGACCCGGTGCGCAGCGACACCAGGCAAGCGGCGTGACGCCAGGCAAGCGGCGTGACGCCTCAGGCGGGTGCTGCCACCGGCGCACGGTCAAGCCGCCGCGCCAAGCGCTGTGCCGGCCGCTCGACCCAGGTGAACACACCCCAGGCCAGTCCCATCATTGCCAATGTGATCAGCCCGACCGCGCCGAGATAGGCCCCATCGCTCCACCCCGCGGGGAGCGCGGCGATAACTGTCACGCCGATGTTCTGGTGCAGGAGGTAGAGCGAATAGCTGATGCCGCCGACCCAGACCAGCGGCCGCAACGTCAGCCAGACGAGCAGCCCGCGGGCGAGGATCAACATCACAAAGAGGGCGACGAAAAGCGTGACGCCCACCATGTCGGGGCGGTTGGCAGCAAGGCTGAGCGCACCGGCCCAGCCCAACGCAATTCCGCCAAGACAGAGCCGCAAGCTGGCGCCGGTCATCGCCGCATGGGCGAGCACACCGACCACGAACAGCGGCAGATACTGCACGAAAAACAGCGTATCGAGGTAGAACCGCAGTGCGGGACTGTCGAACAGGTGCCAGACCACGGTCAGCACGGCCCCCGCCGCGAAAAGCACAACCGGCAGCCGCCTCGCGCCGAGGATTGCGGCGATGAGCACCGCCCAGAAATAGAAGCGGACCTCGACGAAAAGCGACCAATAAGCGCCGTCGATGTAGTTTTCGACCGGCAAGAAGGGCCGCCAGATAAAGACGGCCGTGAATGTCAGCGACGGCAGAAACCCCGACCAACCGACCCGTCGCGCTTCGGCAAATGGCGTATCGACCAGATGCATGACGGCAAAGGTGATCACCGAACAGACCAGCATCGCCGGCCAGAGCCGGAAGAACCTGTGCCGGATGAACATGCCGGGGCCACGACTGCGCTCGAGCGTGTAGGCAATGACGAAGCCCGAAATCATGAAGAAGAGATGCACACCGAGATACCCATGCTCCAGCCAAGGCATGAGATGGTCACCGAAGGGCACATCGGTCGGGAAACGACGGAAATAATGATAAAATACAACCAGCAGGATGGCGATGCCGCGCAGACCGTCAAGCTCGGGGATGCGCCCGGGTGTCGAGCCGGATGGAACGGACACTGACAATCACAACCACCAACATTCAGGACGACACGAGCCGCATACCTGTCGGCGCCTTGCCGGTCAAGCAGGGTCGGCCTGGGGGCAAGTATCATGGCAAGGTTTTTCAGGCCCTCCGACCATTTGATCTGATCAATTGGTTTGACATTCGGCCATGGCGATTTGAAACTCCCCGCAGAGGGCAAATCGCGGGGGCATCATGACATCCGACCTGACCACGGCCAATCTCAAGGCGATCGAGCGCAAGCTCCTGTGGCTCGCGGCCTGGACGATCCATCACGCCAACCACCTGCGGCCCAAGGGTGACGGGATGAAGGTCGGCGGGCATCAGGCGTCCTGCGCCTCGATGGTCACGCTGATGACCGCGCTCTATTTCCGCACCCTGCGCCCGCAGGACCGTGTCGCGGTCAAGCCGCATGCCGGGCCGGTGTTCCATGCGATCCAGTATCTCTTGGGCCGCCAGAGCCGGGCCAGGCTCGCGGCGTTCCGGGCGCTGGGTGGCGCGCAATCCTACCCGTCGCGGACCAAGGACAGCGATGATGTGGATTTTTCGACCGGCTCGGTCGGGCTCGGCGTTGCCATCACCGCCTTTGCCGCGCTGGTGCAGGACTATATCCGCGCCAAGGGGCTGGGCACCGCCCTGCCCGAGGGGCGGATGATCGCGCTGGTGGGCGATGCGGAGCTTGACGAGGGCAACATCTACGAATGCCTGCAGGAGGGCTGGAAACACGGCCTGCGCAACTGCTGGTGGATCATCGACTACAACCGCCAGAGCCTTGACGGCGTGGTGCGCGAAGGGCTGTCGGACCGGATCGGCGGGCTGTTCACGACATTCGGCTGGGATGTGGTCACGCTGAAATACGGCGCGCTGCAACGCGCGGCCTTTGCAGAGCCGGGGGGCGACCGGCTGCGCGCCTGGATCGACGCCTGCCCCAACCAGCTTTACGCCGCGCTGACCTTTCAGGGCGGGGCGGCCTGGCGCCGGCGGCTACTGGACGAGATCGGCGATCAGGGCGAGGTGACGGCGCTGATCGCGCGGCGCGACGACGCCACGCTCGCCGCACTGATGGAGAACCTCGGCGGGCATTGCCTGGACAGCGTGCAGGACGCGTTCGACGCCGCCGCGACGCATGACCGGCCGACCGTGTTCGTGGCCTATACGATCAAGGGCTGGGGCACGCCGCTGGCCGGCCACAAGGACAACCACGCCGGCCTGATGACGGTCGCGCAGATGGAGGGGTTCCAGCGCGCGATGGGCATCCGCGCGGGCCATGAATGGGACCGCACCGAGGGGCTGGGGATGGACGAGGCCGCGCTCGATGCGCTGCTGGCGCGCGTGCCCTTCAACGTGGGCCCGCGCCGGCACAACGCCGCTGTTGTCCCGGTGCCCGCCATCGAAGCCCTGAGCGACGAGGAAATCTCGACCCAGGCCGCATTCGGCAAGATCATGGATGCGCTGGCGAAATCCGACAGCGCGCTTTCCAGCCGCATCGTGACCACCTCGCCCGATGTGACCGTCTCGACCAACCTCGGCCCCTGGGTGAACCGGCGCGGCCTCTTCGCCCGCGACGCGCGCGCCGATACATTCCGCGAGGAAAAGGTGGCCTCGGCGCAGAAATGGGCCTTTTCCGCGCAGGGCCAGCATATCGAGCTTGGCATCGCAGAGATGAACCTGATGCTGCTCCTTGGCGCCGCCGGGCTGTCGCACAGCCTCTTTGGCGAACGGCTGATCCCGGTCGGCACGCTTTATGACCCGTTCATCGCGCGTGGGCTCGATGCGCTCAACTACGCCTGTTATCAGGATGCGCGGTTCCTGCTGGTCGCCACGCCGTCGGGCGTGTCGCTGGCGCCCGAGGGCGGCGCGCACCAGTCGATCGGCACGCCGCTGATCGGCATGTCGCAAGACGGGCTGGCGAGTTTCGAGCCCGCCTTTGCCGATGAGCTGGCGGTCATCATGGAATGGGCCTTTGCCTATCTCCAGCGCGATGCGGCCAAGGCGGATGGCGCCGACTGGCAGCGCGAGGCGGGCGGCGGGTCGGTCTATCTGCGCCTGTCCACGCGCAGCCTCGAACAGCCGCGCCGCGCGCTTGCCACGATCCGGCAGGGGGTGATCGACGGGGCCTATTGGCTGCGCGAACCGGGCCCCAACTGCGAGGTGGTGATCGCCTATCAGGGCACCGTGGCGACCGAGGCCATCGCCGCCGCCGCCTCGCTCGCCGAAGGGCGGCGCGATGTCGGCATCCTCGCGGTGACCTCGGCCGACCGGCTCAACGCGGGCTGGCAGGCGGCGCAGACGGCGCGGGTGAACGGGCGCGAGGCGGTGAGCCATGTCGAGGCGCTGCTCGCGCCGCTGTCGCGCGACTGCCTGATCGTGACGGTGATCGACGGGCATCCGGCGACGCTGTCGTGGCTGGGGTCGGTGCACGGGCAGCGGGTCGCGGGGCTGGGGGTCGAACATTTCGGCCAGACCGGCACGGTGGCCGACCTCTACCGGCATTTCGGGATCGACAGGAATGCGATCGTCAAGGTCGTGGCGGGGCTGGCCAAGGGCCGACCGCTGCGCGCGGTGGGCTGGCAATGAGCGCGGCGCTCGAGGCCGTCCACCTGAACGGGCAGACCCTGCGCATCACGCTCGACGGCGCGCGGATCGGGGCGATCACGCCCGTCGCGGGGCCGGCGCAGGCGGTGATCCTGCCGCTGCCGGTCGATCCGCATGTGCATCTGGACAAGACCCATGTGATCGACCGCTGCCCGCCCGCTGCACCCGGCCTTTTCGGCGCCATCGCGGCGATCATGGCCGATGTGCCCAACTGGACGGCCGACGACCTGCGCGCGCGGGCCGAACGGGGGATGCGCGAGGCCTGGGCCAACGGCTTTCGTGCGATCCGCACGCATGTGGACTGGCCTGCGGCGCAGGCGCCGCTGTCATGGTCGGTGCTGGGCGAGGTGGCGCAGGACTGGGCGGGGCGGATCACGCTGCAACGCGCAGCACTCACCGCGCTCGACACGCTGGGCGACCCCGCCATCGGGCCGCAGATCGCCGCCGAGGTGGCGCGCACCGGCGGCGTGCTGGGCTGCTTCATCTACCGCAACGACGACCTCGCGGCAAAACTCGCCCGCGTCTTTGACCTTGCGCGCGCGCATGACCTCTGGCTCGATTTCCATGTCGATGAGGGGCTCGACACGGAGGCGACAGGCTTTGACGCCATCGTGGCGCAGACCGCAAGGCACGGGATGGGCGGCCGGGTGCTGTGTGGCCACGCCTGTTCGCTCGGCACGAGGCCCGAGGCCGACGTCGCCCGCGTGATGGCGCAGGCGGCGCAGGCGGGCGTGGCGCTGACCATCCTGCCCACGTCGAACGGCTGGTTGCAGGACAACAGCCCCGGGCGTTCGCCCCGGCTGCGCGGCATGGCGCCGATGCAGGAACTGCGTGCGGCCGGCGTGGCGGTGCTGCTGGGCGCGGACAATGTGCGCGACCCGTTCTACCCCTATGGCAGCTACGATGCGCTCGACATCTACCGGCAGGCGGTGCTGGGCCAGCACCTCGCCCCCGCCGACTGGCTCGACACGATCACCGCCGCTCCGGCCCGCGCGCTGGGCCTGCCCGAGGCCCGCATCGCGCCGGGCGAGGCCGCCGATTTCCTGCTGATCGCCGTGCCCGACTGGGCCGAGGCCATCAGCCTTCCCCGCGCCGCGCGACAGGTCTTTCGCGCGGGCGCCTTGCAACCGGAGCGTTGAGCCATGACCGTATCCGCCGAAACCCTTGCGGCCTTTCGCGCCGAGATCGGGGATATTCCCTGCCACGACGACCCGAAATACGTCGCGCTGAAATCGCGCGATTATTTCTGGTATTCGCCGATCCTGAACGCGCAGCTCGACGGGCTGAGCGGGCAATTGGTGGTGCAGCCGCGGACCGAGGCCGAGGTCATCACCGTCGCCGCCGCCATCGCGCGGCACGCCATCCCGCTCACCATCCGGGGTGGCGGGACGGGCAATTACGGCCAATGTGTGCCCCTTGAGGGTGGCGTGATACTCGAGATGACCAAGCTCGACCGCATCCACGCGGTGACGCCGGGCCGCGTGGTCTGCGACGCCGGTGTGCGGGTGGAGAAGGTCGAAGAGGCGGCCGCGGCAACAGGGCAGATGCTGGGCATGTTCCCCTCGACCAAGCGGCAGGCGACAATGGCGGGCTTTGTCGCGGGCGGGTCGGGCGGGATCGGGTCGCTGCGCCACGGGATGCTGCGCGACGGCAGCAACATCGGCTGGATCCGCGTGGTCACGGTCGAGCCCACGCCGCAGGTGATCGACCTGCGCGGCGCCGACATCCTGACAGTGCAGCACGCCTATGGCACCAACGGGATCATTGTCGCGCTCGATTATGCGCTGGTGCCGGCGACCGACTGGACCCATGCGGTCGCGCTCTTTGACGGCTACGACCGCGCCTTGCGCTTTGCCATGGCGGCGCAGGATGGCGGGCTCGACTGCTATCTGCTCACCGTGGTGGACCGGCGCTTTTCGCGCTTCTACAAGCGGCTCGAGGGGTATTTCCCGCCCGATGGCGACGCCGTGTTCAGCATGGTCGCCCCCGATGCGATGGCGGATTTCACGGCGCTGGTGGCCGCGCATGGCGGGCGCATCAGCCTGGCGCAGAACCTGCACGCGCTCGAGGCCGCGCAGCTGCCCGCCGCCTGGGAATGCGGCTGGAACCACACCACGCTACAGGCGCTGAAACACGAGCCGGGCGTGTGGACCTATCTCCAGGTGGCCTATCCGCAGCCCTTTGACCCCGCGCTGGTGATGGCGCAGATGGCGCGCTACGGCGATGAGATCTACATGCATCACGAAATGGCGCGGATGGGCGGCGCGGTGCAGATCTTTGCGCTGCCGCTGCTGCGCTGGACCAGCCGCGAGCGGACCTATGAGGTCATTGCCGAGATGGAAGCGCGCGACGGCTGCGCGATCTACGACCCGCATGTCGTCACGATCGAGGATGGCGGGATGAAGCAGATCGACAGCGCGCAGATCGACTTCAAACGCCGCGCCGACCCTTACGGGCTGATGAACCCCGGCAAGACGCGCGGCTGGACGGCCGACATGGCGCGAAAGGCGCTCTGATGCGGATATTGGTGATCTTTTGCCACCCCAGCGACGCGAGCTTTGGCGCCGCGATCCACGATGTCGCCTGCCGCACGCTGCGCGCGCAGGGGCATGAGCTGCGCATTCATGACCTTTATGCCGAAGGCTTTGACCCGGTGCTGACCCGGCAGGAGTGGGAGCAATACCTGACCCAGCCCGACCGCAACATCGCGTCCCAGCAGCAGCATGTGGACGACCTGCGCTGGGCCGAGGGGCTGGTGGTGATCTATCCCACCTGGTTCTTTGGCCCCCCCGCGATGCTCAAGGGCTGGCTGGAAAAGGTCTGGCTGCCCGGCGTCACCTTTGAGGTGGCGACGGTCAAGGGGCGCCGGCCGCGGCCACTGTTGCAGAACATCCGCCTGTTCGTGGGGATCACCACATCGGGGTCGCCCTGGTGGTGGATCAGGCTGATCCGCGACCCCGGCCGCAGCCTGTTCACGCGGGGCCTGCGGGTGACATTCGCCGCGCGCTGCCGGTTCCGCTGGGCGCAGCTTTACAACATGAACACGGTGACAGATGCTGACCGCAAGGCATTCCTTGCCCGGGTCGAGCGGATGCTGCAACGCCTCTGAAGGAGAGCCCCATGGCCGACATCGCCCGCCCCCTCGCCCGCTATTCCGCCTATGCGCGGCGGGGTGACTTCATCTTTCTGTCGGGCGTGATCGCGGTGGACCCTGCGGCCGGGCGCGTCATCACGGGGTTCGGCGACCTGCCCGACGGCATCGGGCCCACCATCGGGCAGACCGGCGAGTTTTCGGTCGATGCCAAGGATGGCCCGATCCTCGCGCAAAGCTGGTATGTGTTCGACCGCATCCGCGCCACGATGGAGGATGCCGGCGGCAGCATGGCCGATGTGTTCAAGCTGGTGCAGTATTTCCGCAACCTGAGCGACTTTCCCCGCTACAACACGGTGCGGCGGATGTTCTTTCCCGACACGCCGCCGGTGTCCACGGTGGTCGAGGTCACGGCGATGATGCCATCCGACGCGATCCTGATCGAGGTCGAGGCGACGGCCTGGCTGCCGGTGCGCGGATGAACGTGCGCGCGGATCTGGCGCAGCGGCGCGAAGAATTGCACGCCGTGATCCGCGCTGCCGCGATTGCGGAGTTCGCCGAACACGGGCTGCGCGGCGCCTCGACCCAGGGCATCGCGGACCGGGCCGGGATCTCCAAGACCAAGCTGCATTACTACATCACCAGCAAGGAAGACCTCTATCAGGAGGTGCTCGACCATATCATCGGCCTCTGGGATGACCTTTTTCATGAGACCCCCGACAGCGACGACCCCGAAGGTTTCCTGCGCGACTACATCGCGCGCAAGCTGCTGTTTTCGCTCGAATATCCCGATGTCTCGCGGGTGTTCACCAGCGAGGTGATGCGCGGCGCGCCGATGCTGCGCGCGCATTGGGACGCCTCGCGCACAGCCACCGGCCGCGCGGCCGACAGGATTGCGGGCTGGGTCGCGGCGGGGCTGATCCGGCCGGTGGACCCCTGGCTGTTGCAGTTCAACATCTGGTCGCTGACCCAGGCCTATGCGCTGCACGCGACCGAGGTGCGCTTCATGCTCGGGCTCGACGACGACGCGCCGCTCGACCTTGACCACATCACCCAAGAGGTCACGCAACTGGTGCTGCGCGGGTTGCGGCCCTGACCGGGGCGTCATGAAAGCTTCACTTGAGCGGCGCGATATTTCCACTATCCGGGAAATATGGATACCGCGACTGCCGCCCCCCTCTTTGCGACCCTGGGCCACCCCGGCCGGCTGGCGGTGTTCCGCCTGCTGATGCGCCACGCGCCGCAGCCGGTGCGGCCGTCCGACATGGCGGCGGCGCTGGACCTCAAGGCCAATACCTTGTCGCATTACCTGTCCGACCTGTCCGACAGCGGCCTTGTCGCCATGCGCCGCGACGGGCGGTCGCTGCTTTACAGCATCGCCCTCGACCGCGCCGCCGCCTTTGTCGCCTATCTGACCGACGACTGTTGCCGCGGTCGCGCGGACCTTTGCTTTCCCCCGTCCCCCCTCATGGAGCCTGTCATGTCCACCCGTCCCTGGAATGTCCTGTTCATCTGTTCGGGCAATTCCGCCCGCTCGATCTTTGCCGAGGCGATCCTCAACCATGCCGCCGGCGACCGCTTTCGCGCCTTTTCCGCCGGCACCCGCGAGGGGACCGAGATCAACCCCTATGCGCTCGAGATCCTGCAACGCAGCGGTGTGGAGACGGCCAGCCTGCGGTCCAAGCACCTGTCCGAGTTCCAGAGCCCCGACGCACCGGTGATGGATTTCGTCTTTACCGTCTGCGACAATGCCGCGAACGAGGAATGTGCGCCCTGGCCGGGCCAGCCGATGACCGCGCATTGGGGCGTGCCCGATCCGGTCAAGGCCGCCGGCACCGACGCCGAAAAGGCGCTGGTGTTCACCAAGACCTATGCCGACATGCGCCGCCGCATCCTGGCCTTTGCCGCGCTGCCGTTCAGCGAGTTGGAAAAAGTGGCACTGCAGCGCCACCTCGACGACCTGGGCATGACCGACGCGGAAAAAGCCTGAGACATGGCCCGCATCGCTCTCAACGGCCTCGGACGTATCGGCAAACTGGCCCTGCGCGACCTGATCGACAGTGGCACGGCTGGCGCCGAGATCGTGCTGGTCAATGACATCGCCGGCGATCCGGCCCAGCATGCCCTGCTGATGGAGTTCGACAGCGTGCACGGCCGCTGGGACGCCGACATCCGCCATGACGACGACAGCCTGACGCTCAACGGCACGCGGATGCGGCTGACGCAGGCGGCGCGGATCGAGGATCTGCCGCTGGCGGAGCTCGGCGTCGATCTGGTGATCGACTGCACCGGCGTGTTCAAGAGCGCGGCAAAGGTCGCGCCCTACTATGCGGCGGGGGTCAGAAAGGTGCTGGTCTCCGCCCCGGTCAAGGACGGCGGCGCGCTGAACCTGGTCTATGGCGTCAACCATGCGGGCTATGACCCCGCCACCCATCACCTCGTGACGGCGGCGTCCTGCACCACCAACTGCCTCGCGCCGGTGGTCAAGGTGATCCACGAAGCCCTCGGCATCCGCCACGGGTCGATCACCACGATCCATGACGTGACCAATACCCAGACCATCGTGGACCGCCCCGCCAAGGACATGCGCCGCGCCCGCTCGGCCCTGTTGAACCTGATCCCGACCACCACCGGCAGCGCCACCGCGATCACGCTGATCTATCCGGAACTCGCCGGGCGGCTGAACGGCCATGCGGTGCGGGTGCCGCTCCTGAACGCATCGCTCACCGATTGCGTGTTCGAGGTCGAACGGCCGACCACGGCTGACGAGGTCAACGCGCTCTTTGCCGCCGCTGCCGATGGGCCGCTGGCGGGGATCCTGGGCTACGAGGACCGCCCGCTGGTGTCGTCGGACTATGTCAACGACCGCCGGTCGGGGATCATCGACGCGGGCTCCACGATGGTGGTGAACGGCACGCAGGTAAAGGTCTATGCCTGGTATGACAACGAATGGGGCTATGCCTGCCGCCTGGCCGACATCGCCCGCATGATGGCGGGGGCGATGTGAACAGCCTCGCCGCCGGAGCACCGCTGCGCGCCTATGGCGCCGTCACCGCCGCCTATTGGGCCTTCATGCTGTCGGATGGCGCGCTGCGGATGCTGGTCCTGCTGCATTTCAACGCGCTGGGTTTCACGCCCTTGCAACTGGCCTGGCTGTTTCTGCTCTACGAGGTCGCGGGGATCGTGACCAACCTCGCCGCCGGCTGGATCGCGGCGCGCTTTGGCCTGACCTCGACGCTCTACGCCGGGCTGATCCTGCAGATCGGCGCGCTGGTGGCGCTGGCGCAGCTTGACCCGGCATGGGGCATCGCGGCGTCTGTCACCTTTGTCATGGCGGTGCAGGGCGTGTCGGGCGTGGCCAAGGACCTGGCCAAGATGTCGTCGAAATCGGCGGTCAAGGTGCTGGCGCCCAAGGGCGACGGCGTGCTCTTTCGCTGGGTGGCGCTGCTCACCGGGTCCAAGAACGCGGTCAAGGGGCTGGGGTTCTTTCTCGGCGCGGCGCTGTTGGCGGTGACGGGCTTTGTCACGGCGGTCTGGGCGATGGCGGGGGTGCTGGGCGCGATCCTGATCGCGGTGGCGTTGTTCATGCCGGCGGGCCTGCCGGGCGGGGCCAAGGGGGTCAAGTTCCGGCAGATCTGGTCAAAGGACATCAACATCAACCGGCTGTCCCTGGCGCGCATGTTCCTTTTCGGCGCGCGCGACGTGTGGTTTGTCGTCGGCATCCCGGTCTATTTCCAGATGGTGCTGTCGGATGGCACGGCCGAGGGCCGGCGCGAGGCGTTCTTCCTCATCGGCGGGTTCATGGCGATCTGGATCATCGCCTATGGCGCGGTGCAGGCGGCGGCCCCGCGGATCCTGCGCGCGGCCGGGCGCAATGACGGCGCGATCCGCGACAAGGCGATCCTCTGGGCGGGGCTCCTGGTGCCGATCCCCTTTGCGCTCGCGGGGCTGGCCGCTCTGGCCGGCGGGCCTGCGCCCTGGCTCACGCAGGCGCTGGTGGCGGGACTTCTGGCCTTCGGCTTTGTCTTTGCGCTCAATTCCGCGGTGCATTCCTACCTGATCCTCGCCTTTACCAAGGCCGAGCGGGTCACGATGGATGTGGGCTTCTACTACATGGCCAATGCGGCCGGGCGGCTTCTGGGCACGCTTCTGTCGGGGCTGAGCTATCAGTTGGGCGGGCTGACACTGTGCCTTGCCACGGCCGGCGTCATGGCCGCGGCAAGCTGGTGGTCGGTCAGGCGGTTGCGCGACGTGTGACAGGCGCGGCCCGCGGCGCACCGCGACACCGCGCCTGTCCGTTCAATACTTTGACGGCACATACAGCTCGCGCGGCAGCACCGCGCGCTCGTAATCCGACTTGTGGACCCGTTCGGGCAGCACGATCTCTTCGTGCGGGACATCCTCGTAGGGAAACAGCGACAGCAGGTGGTCCATGCAGTTGAGCCGCGCGCGTTTCTTGTCGTTGCCCTCGACGATATACCAGGGCGCCTCGGGGATATTGGTGCGCGCGAACATCTCTTCCTTGGCCTTGGTGTAATCCTCCCAGCGGATCCGGCTTTGCAGGTCCATCGGCGAGAGCTTCCACTGCTTGAGCGGGTCATGGATGCGGATCAGAAAGCGCATCTGCTGTTCCTCGTCGGTGATCGAGAACCAGTATTTCACCACCTTGATGCCAGAGCGCACCAGCATCCGTTCAAACTCGGGCACGTCGTCAAAGAATTGCGCGACCTGGTCGTCACTGGCAAAGCCCATCACCCGCTCGACCCCGGCCCGGTTATACCAGGACCGATCGAACAGCACGATCTCGCCGCCCGCGGGCAGGTGGGGCACGTAGCGCTGGAAATACCACTGCGTCTTTTCCCGGTCCGACGGCGCGGGCAAGGCCACGGTGCGCACCACGCGCGGGTTGAGCCGCTGCGCGAGCCGCTTGATGACGCCGCCCTTGCCCGCGCTGTCACGCCCCTCAAAGATCACCACGACCTTCTGACGGTGATGCACGACCCAGTCCTGCAGGCGGATCAGTTCGGATTGCAGGTGCAGGAGCGAGCGGAAGTAGTCCGCGCGCGGGATCGTGTCGGGATGCGCGCGCTTGTAGATCTCGGCGATCTGCCGCGAGAGGACGGCGTCCTCCATCTCGATCTCGATATCCTCGTCGAGCGTGTCGGCCAGTTCGGCGGCAAGCCAGTCATGCGCGGGGGTGGCGTCGTCGGGTGTCATCATGTGCTCCTGTCGTTGTCGCCCCTTCCATCACGCCAGTGTGACGGTTTCATGATGCTTTGTCAGCGGGGCGGACAATGGCGGCAGGTCATTGGCAATTGCCACCCCGGCGGGTTTTGCCCATAGTGCGGGCCAAGAAAAACCGGGGCTGGAACGGCGGACCTGCGCGGCGCATGCCGTCAGGATCAGGCAAGCGGGTAGAGCGGATGCGACTTTTCGGATTGGTGATGGTGCTGCTGGCACTGGCGGCCTGTGGCACGGGCGGGCGGGTGTCGGGCGACGTCGCGCGCGCCTGCATGGCGGGCGGACGGCAGGCGGCCAACCCGGCACTGTGTTCCTGCGTGCAGTCGGTCGCCAACCAGTCGCTGAGCGCCGCCGAACAGCGCCGCGCGGCGAGCTTTTTCGAGGACCCGCAGCGCGCGCAGGATACGCGCCAGTCCTCCAACAGCGGCGACAGCGCCTTCTGGCAGCGCTACCGCGCCTTTGCCGACCGCGCGAGCGCGCAATGCGCCTGACCTAGCGGGGACCATGACCGACCATTCGTCCGGCCGGTCATGGTCCCTGGCCACGGATCAGTTGGCCGTCGGGGCCGCCTCGTCACCATGGTCCATCGCATCATGGTCCATCGCATCATGGTCCATCGCACCATGGTCCATCGCATCATGGTCCATCGCATCCATGTCGCTCGTCATCCGGACGAGATCGACGGTCACATCCACGACCACCTCACCCGCCTTTTCGAACACCAGCGTGAGCGGGATCACCGTGCCATCCTCTAGCGGCGCCTTGAGGCCGAGGAACATCACATGATGACCGCCACGCTGCATGATGATCTCGCCATCATTGGGCAGTTCAAAGCCTTCTTCGACATGCACCATCTGCATGACGCCTTCGGCATTCTGGATATGGGTGTGCAACTCGACCCGCGCGGCCACATCGGAGCGCGCATCGATCAGGCGGTCGTCGGGCCCGCCGTGGTTGTGGATTTTCATGAAGGCGGCACCGCTGGGCGACATCGGGGTCGCCTGGATGGCGTAGGCGTCATGCACCTCGATCCCGTCGGCAAGCGCGGGCAAGGCAAAGGACACAGCGGCAAGTGCCGCCAGAAGCGTGGTCTTGAAAGACATAAGGATCATCCTTGATCTGATGGGGTCTGGAAAGGTGGGTTTCTCAGACCCCGGCAGGGGGCGCGCGGGCGGGATGGATGCGATCCTGTGTTCCCCGGTCATGGGCGATCCCGACCTGCGGCCAGACGACCTTGTGCCACAGCGCCGGCTGCACGCCGGGCGCGGGTGTCCCGGCCACGGGAAGCGCAAAGGCCACGCAATCGGGGCAATAATGCCCCGGCCCGGTCGGTTGCCCCTGCGCATCGAGCGTGACCTGCACAAGGCCGCCGCCAATGCACAGCACCACACCATCGCCGCCGGCCGGCGCGCGGGCGAGCGCGAATTGCGGGCCCATGAAGGCCAGCAACAGCACCAGAAACAGGGCGACAATGCGCGGAATGACCCGTTCTACCAACTCGGCCCGCCCGCGAAAAGGGTCATGCCGTCACAGCCCCAGCGCGCCCAGCGCATCGTCGCAGCGCCCGCAGACGCCGGGATGCGCGTGCTGGCCCACATCGGGCAGGATCTTCCAGCAGCGGGCGCATTTGTCGCCCTCTGCCGGGGCAAAGACCACCTGCACGCCCGCCACATCATCGAGCGCAAAGGCCCCGTCGCGGGGGCCATCGGCGACCGCGACGGTGATGGCACTGGTGATGCAGATATCGGCCAATGGCAGCGTGTCCAGCAGACTGGCCGTCTCCGCGTCCACCAGCACCAGCGGCGCCGCCTCGAGGCTCGCGCCGATCACCTTGGCCGTGCGCTGCACCTCGAGCGCGCCTGTGACGACCCGGCGCACGCGCCGCACAGCCGCCCATTTCGCCGCCAGTGCCTCGTCGCGCCAGTCTGCGGGGGTCTCCGGGAAATCGACCAGATGGACCGAACTCGCCTCGCCCGGGAACCGCTCGAGCCAGACCTCCTCCATGGTGAAAACCAGCACCGGGGCGAGCCATGTGGTGAGCCGGTGAAAGAGCAGATCCATCACCGTGCGCGCGGCACGCCGCTCGGCCGTGTCGCCATCGCAATACAGCGTGTCCTTGCGGATGTCGAAGTAGAAGGCCGACAGGTCCACCGTGGCAAAGGTGAACACCGCCTGGAATACGCCCTGGAAATCGTAGGCCGCATAGCCTTCGCGCACCACACGGTCGAGCTCTGCCAGCCGGTGCAGCACCCAGCGTTCAAGCTCGGGCATCTGCGCGGGCGCGACCCGGTCGGCGTCGGAAAACGCGCCCAGCGCGCCCAGCATGAAGCGCATGGTGTTGCGCAGCCGGCGGTAGCTGTCGGCGGTGCCCTTGAGGATTTCGCGGCCGATCCGCTGATCGGCCGTGTAATCCGACTGCGCCACCCAGAGCCGCAGGATATCGGCGCCATACTCGTCGACCACCTCTTGCGGCGCGACGGTATTGCCCAGCGACTTGGACATCTTCATGCCCTTCTCGTCGAGGGTAAAGCCATGCGTCAGCACACCCCGGTACGGCGCGCGCCCGCGCGTGCCGCAGGCCTGCAGCATCGAGGAATGGAACCAGCCGCGATGCTGGTCCGTGCCCTCGAGGTAGAGGTCCGCAAGCCCGTCCGCGGACCCGTCCGCCCGGTCCCGCAGCACAAAGGCATGAGTGGAGCCGCTGTCGAACCACACATCGAGAATGTCAAAAACCTGCGCATAGGCCTCAGGGTCATGCAGTCCTGCAAGGACTTTTTCCTTGAAGCCTTGCACATACCATGCATCCGCCCCGTCGGCCTCAAAGGCCGCGAGGATACGCGCATTGACCTGCGGGTCGCGCAGCAGGAAATCCGCGTCGCCCGGCTGCGCGCCGACCCTGGTGAAACAGGTCAGCGGCACCCCCCAGGCGCGCTGGCGCGAGAGCACCCAGTCGGGCCGTGCCTCGATCATGGAATGGATCCGGTTGCGTCCGCTTTGCGGCGTCCAGGTCACCAGCCGGTCGATAGAGGCCAGCGCCCGCGCGCGGATCGTGTCACCGTATTCCCCCATCCCGTCGGCAAGCGGCCTGTCGATGGCGGCGAACCATTGCGGCGTGTTGCGATAGATCAGCGGCGCCTTGGAGCGCCAACTATGCGGATAGGAATGGCGCATCTTGCCCTTGGCAAAAAGCGCGCCGGCATAGGCCAGTTGCTTGATGACGCTCACATTCGCCGGCCCTTCCTTGCCCTCGTCGGTCAGGATCGCCTGCCCGCCAAAGAGCGGCAGATCGGCGCGGTAGGTGCCATCGGCCTCGACGTTGTAGGTCATCGGCAGGCCGAATTTCTGGCCCAGGATATAGTCGTCGTCGCCATGCGAGGGCGCGGTATGCACGAACCCGGTGCCGGCTTCCTCGGTCACATGATCGCCCGGCAGCAGCGGCACGTCGAAATCCCACTCCCCCGCGCCATCCGCGACGCCCCGCAAGGGATGCGCCAGCACCAGCCCGGCGAGAACCTCGCCCGGCACATCGCGCAACCGCACGGCGCCCTCGACCTTGGCCGCCGCCAGCGCGGCCTCGGCCAGCGCATCGCCCAGGATCACCAGCCCCGCCTCGCCCGCATCATAAAGCCCGTAGGAGATCGCGGGCCCGAAGGCCACGGCGCGGTTCTGCGGGATCGTCCAGGGCGTCGTGGTCCAGATCACGACCCCAGGCATCTTTTGGCCAAAAATATCCCCGCCGGAGGCTCCGACAGCCACCACAGGGAACCGCACCCAGACCTGATGCGATGTCACCTCGTGATACTCGACCTCCGCCTCGGCCAGCGCCGTGCGCTCCACCGGCGACCACATCACGGGTTTCGAGCCCTGATAGAGCGTGCCGTTCATCAGAAACGTCATGAACTCGCCCGCGATCACCGCTTCGGCGTGGTAATTCATGGTCAGGTAAGGGTCGGCCCAGTTGCCGGTCACGCCCAGCCGCTTGAACTCCTCGCGCTGGATATCGACCCAGCCTTCGGCGAACTTGCGGCATTGCTGGCGGAAATCGACGATCGGCACGGCATCCTTGTCGAGCCCCTTCGCGCGGTATTGCTCCTCGATCTTCCATTCGATCGGCAGGCCGTGGCAATCCCAGCCGGGGATGTAGCGCGCGTCGCGGCCCATCATCTGCTGGCTGCGCACCACCATGTCCTTGAGCACCTTGTTGAGCGCATGACCGATGTGCAGATGCCCGTTCGCATAGGGCGGACCGTCGTGCAGGGTAAAGGGCGCGCGCCCCTCCGCCCGCTCGCGCAGGCGGTCATAGACCCCGATCCGCGCCCACCGGTCGAGCCAGTGCGGCTCGCGCTGGGGCAGGCCCGCGCGCATGGGAAAGGTGGTTTCGGGCAGGTTCAGCGTGTCTTTGTATTCGGGCGTATCGGCGCACATCGGTGGCGTCCTCGAAAAGGCGGGGTTTCATCACGAAGGGAAAGCGGTGCGGCGGATCGCACACCTTGGCCCGGCGGCTCTGGCTGTCAGAGCGCCGGGGATGTAATTCGGATGATGCGCGGCGCAAAATGGGTCATGGCGGGGCTTATAGGCGGCGGCGCGGGCGGGGTAAAGTGGCGCGAGACAGGCTGAATGTCGCGGTGGCCGGGCCGGGGACCGCGCGGATGCGAGGCCAAGCCGCGGGCACCGGGCGGCGCGTGCTCGACGTGACCCATGACGGCAACGGTCGGGGCCGCTTTGGCCTCGCCAACCACCGCGCGGCACTGATCGCTGCGCTGCGCGCGGCCGTGCCGCTGGTGACGGGCGCGTATGTGGTGAGGCGGGATGCGGGGCGACGCTGCCACCGCTGCGGCCGACGGGGCGGTCAGTCTGACGGGGCGGTCAGTCTGACGGGGCGGTCAGTCTGACGGGGCGGTCAGTCTGACGGGGCGGTCAGGGTCGGGCCACGCTCGGGCGACATGCGACCGAACAGGTCGAGGTCGCGCACCGAGAACACCCCCGACAGGATCACAGCCGCAATCACGGCAAAGATCCCCACGGCCCAGAGCGTCGTGAGGCGCACCTTGTGGCCGATCTGCGGGTCGGCGGGGGCAGAGCTATGCGTGCCGGGCACCACGTCGCCCGCCTCCCCCTGGGTGCGCGGACGCAGCGGCAGGACGACAAAGAACACCATGAACCAGATGACTGTGAACAGGACGATGGCGGCGGTGATGTTCATGCGACCTTTACCTTGGGTGCGGATTGTGGCCGGGGAGCCTCCGGCGGGAGTATTTCTGGCACAAAGAAGCCGTCAGGCCTGTTCCAGTTCGATCAGCGTGCCGGCGAAATCCTTGGGGTGGAGAAACAGGACGGGTTTGCCATGCGCGCCGATCCTGGGGTCGCCATTGCCCAGCACGCGCGCGCCCGCGGCGGTGAGATGGTCGCGGGCGGCGCGGATGTCGGCGACCTCGTAGCAGATGTGATGGATCCCGCCCGACGGGTTCTTGTCCAGAAAGGCGCGGATCGGGCTGTCGGGGCCGAGCGGATGCAGCAGCTCGATCTTGGTATTGGGCAGGGTGATGAAGATGACGGTCACGCCATGGTCGGGCTCGTCCTGCGGCGCGCCGACCTCGGCGCCCAGCGTGTCACGGTATTGGGCGGCGGCGGCGTGCAGGTCGGGCACGGCGATGGCCACATGGTTCAGACGTCCGATCATGGCGGGCTCCTGGGCTGGACTGAACCGCTTATGTCGCCGCTGCGCCGGTTGCGCAACCGGGGAGGGCAAAGGGTCGCGCCTGTTAACGCCATCTTCACCATGCACAGGCGATGCTCGGCCCTGTGCGAGACCGCTGCCAAGGGGAATCATGCGATGGACAGGCTCGATGACTTTCTGATGACGCGCCCGGCGACCGCGGCGCGACCGCTGCTGGGGATGACGGTGCTGGTCGTCGATGACAGCCGCTATGCCTCGGAGGCGCTGCGCCTCTTGTGTCTGCGGTCGGGTGCGCGGATCAGGCGGGCCGACAGCCTTTACCATGCGCGCCGGCATCTGCGCGTGTATCGCCCGACGGCCGTGATCGTCGATCTGGGGTTGCCTGACGGGTCGGGGGCGGATCTGATCTCAGAGCTTGCGCGCGCCCAGCCGCGGGTCGAGATCCTGCTGGGGACCAGTGGCGACCCCGGTGCCGAGGCGGTGGCGCGGGCGGCCGGGGCCGACGGGTTTCTTGAAAAACCGATCGCGTCGCTGGCGCGGTTCCAGACTGCGTTGCTGGCCCATGTCCCGCGCGACCAGCGGCCGGGCGGCCTGCGCGCGCTCGCGGATGAGACCGTCGCGCCTGATCGCATCGCCTTTCGCGATGACCTCGCGCTGGCCGCGGATATCCTGTCGGGCGAAGACGGGGGCAACACGCTCGACTATGTCACGCAATTTCTCGGCGGCGTGTCGCGCAGCGCCGGTGACACCGTCCTGACCGAAGCCACCACAGCGCTGCTGCGATCGCACAAGGCGGGGCATGCGGTGCGGTCAGACATCGCGCGGCTGGCGGCACTGGTGCAGGACCGTCTGGTGGCGTCGGGCCCGCTGTAGCGCGGGACGGGCCCGCGCGCGGTGTGCGGCGCCGGGGCCGCCAGCCAGGCAGACTGGGCGGCCTGCGGCCTAGAGCAGCAGGCCGGGGTCAGCGCCGAGATCGAGGCCGGGAAAGACCGCGCCTTCGATCACGGCGCGGTCGAACCCGAACAGCCCGCGCATGAGCCAGCCCGCATGCGCACGCACGTCGCGCGTGGGCATCAGGTCGCGCCCGGCGTAAAGGTCGCTCTCGTCCAGTCCGGGCCAGTCGCCCAGCACCCGACCGCCCCGCAGCGCGCCACCCGCCAGCAGCACCGCGCCGCCAGTGCCGTGGTCGGTTCCGCGCGTGCCGTTTTCCCGGGCGGTGCGGCCGAACTCTGTCAGGCAGATCACGGCGGTGCGGTCCCAATCCTGTGCCAGCCCCTCGCGCAGGGTAATGATCGTGTCTGACAGGCGGCCGAGCGCACGGCCGAGAAAATTGGCCTGATTGCCATGCGTGTCCCAGCCGCCGATCGAAAAGCTCGCGATCCGCGTCTCGCCGCGCAGCCGGCCGGCGGCGAATTGCGCGAGCCGCACATGATCGCCGCGCAGGCCCCCCGCGCCGGCCATGACCTGCCCGGCCATGACCTGCCCGGCCATGACCTGCCCGGCCCTGTCTTGCCCGGCCCTGTCCTGCACCGCCTCGGCGGCGAGCCCATCGACGATGGCCAGCGCCTGATCGGATGCGGCGTGGAACAGCGGGTCGTCCGCATGCACCCGCTCGAGCAGGAGCCGCGCCTGCGGAGACAGGCGCAGCCGGGCGTCGGGCGACCAGCGCGCGGCAGGTGCGGCGCCGGTCAGGATCAGCATCTGTTCGCGGCCAATGGCATAGGCGGTCTCGGCCACCACACCCGGCACCGCCTGCAACATCCGGTTGAGCCAGCCGTCGCGCGCCCCACCCGCGTCGAGGCCCGGCGTGCCGGCTTCGAGGATGTCCTGCCCGTCGAAATGGCTGCGCCGGTCGCGGTAGGGGGTGGACACCGCCTGCACAAAGCCGAGTTCGCCCTTTTGCCAGAGCGGCAGCACCGGCGCGAGCGCCGGGTGCAGGCCGTAAAAGCCGTCGAGGTCGGCCATCCCCTCGGGCCGCGCGAGCGTCGGGCGCAGCGCCGCATAGGCCGGATCGCCATAGGGCTGCACTGCGTCGAGCCCGTCCATCGCGCCGCGCAGGATGATCACCACCAGCCGGTTGTCCCAGGGCGCAGAGGCCAGCGCGATGGGCGTCACAAAGGGCGAGGCGGCGACCGAACAGCCCAGAACACCCGTCAGAAAACCACGCCTGTTCAACGTGTTGCGCATTGTCATCTCCTGTTGAACGCGGGCGAGGACAAGATCACGCCGATCCCTTCGGCCACGCTTTCGGCCGCGCGGGCGGCAAAGCGCACGGCCTCGGGCGCGGCCTCGCCCAGCGCGGTGCGGACGAAATCGCGCGGGTCGGGCAGCGTCTCCAGCAGCGCGCCGGGCACGTCCATTGCCCAGCCGATCCGCCCGGCCATGCCCTGCGGCGTGACCCAGGCTTCGGCCTCCTCGGGCCAGCCGTCGGGGCCGGGCGGCTCTTCCCAGCTTTGGCCCATGACGGTGAGCGGCCCCATGAGCCAGCGCCGCGACGCCGCGAGGTCGAGCGCCACGATCCGTGCCACCGGCACATCGAGCGCGCGCAGCGCGGACTGGACATAGGCAAAGGGCGGCTTGA
>JAACUH010000094.1 GCA_009993005.1 Rhodobacterales bacterium | reverse complement strand
GGCGCGGCGGACGACCCAGTGGCTTTGGCTGCGGGCGGGGGGGCTGGCGCTGGTGACGCTTTATGCCTGCTGCTTTGTCAATGTGGCGGGCGTGGTGGCGCGGCACAACCTCGCGCAGGCCGGGATCGCGCAGGATCAATTCTATCTGTGTGTCCTGGGCGAGGGCGCGGTGCCAGCGATCCGCGCCTGGGAGGTGGCCAACCGGCGCGGGATCTGCGGCGTCGTCCGCATCGCGGCACCTGCCGACTGGCGCGAATGGGGCTATCGCAATGCAAGGCTGCGCCGTAGCCTGGACGCGGTCTACGAGGGGCAGGGGGTGCAATGGCGACCGGCATATTGATCGTCGATGACGACCCCCAGATCCGCGATGTGCTGCGCATCGCGCTGGGGCAGGCGGGTTTTGCCGTGGCCGAGGCTGCCGATGGCCGCACGGCGCTGGCGATGGTGGCGCGCGCGGCGCCCGACCTCGTGGTGCTCGACATCGGCCTGCCCGAGATGGACGGGTTCGAAGCCTGCCGCCGGCTGCGGCGGATCAGCCAGGTGCCGGTCCTGTTCCTGAGCGCGCAGGACGGCGAGATCGACCGCGTGGTGGGGCTCGAGCTTGGCGCGGATGACTATGTGACCAAGCCCTTCAGCCCGCGCGAACTGGTCGCCCGCATCCGCGCGATCCTCAAGCGCGCGCAGCCCGAGGCGGTGGCGGCGCTGCGGCGCGGTTGTCTCGAGGTCGATCCGGGCCAGCATCTCTGCCGCGTGACGGGCGTGCCCGTAGCCGTCACCGCGCGCGAGATGGCGGTGCTGGCGCGGCTGATGGCGCGGCCTGATCAGGTGCTCTCGCGGCCGCAATTGGTGGATGCGGTCTATGGCGTGAACACCCATGTGAGCGACCGCACGCTGGACAGCCATCTGCGCAACCTGCGCGCCAAACTGGCGGCGGCGGGCTGTGCCGATGCGATCGAGACTGTGCATGGCGTGGGTGTGCGGATGGGCCCCTGCAACGAGGCCCCATGCCGGGCCGGATAGTGCGCAAATGGCGCCCGTCGCTGGGGTTGATCGTCGGGTGCACGCTTGCGGTGGTGCTGTGCCTGCCGCTCGCCGGGATCGTCGCGGTGCGCTACCTGGCCGCGGTGCTGGGGTTCCGCGAAAGCGTGCTGGCGGTGGGTGTGGTGGTGGTGATCGTCGCGGCGGCGGTGGGCTGGACGCTGTGGCGCGTGCTCTTGCGGCCGATCCGGGCGCTGGTGGCGCGTGCCGAGGGCGTGACGCGCGGCGCGCAGGCCGCGCTCGACCCGCTCGCGCAATACGGCACCCGCGAGATGGAGCATCTGGGGCAGGCCGTGCTCGACATGGGCCGGGTGTTGCAGGGGCGCGAAGCGGTGCTGCGGTCCTATGCCGACCATGCCACGCATGAGCTCAAATCGCCGCTCACCGTGTTGCGCGGCGCGGCGGAACTGCTCGACAACCCCGAACTGGATGATGCGGACCGCGCGCGGCTGCTGGCGCGTATCGACGAGGCGGCGGACCGCATGACCGCCCTGCTCGAGGCGCAGCGCAGGCTCGCCCGCGCGCAGGAACCGATGGTGGCGGGGCAGGCGCGGCTGGCCGATGTGCTGGCCGATGTGCAGGGCGACCTCGCGCGCACGCATCCCGCGCTCGCCATCACGGTGGCGGCCGATGCGCTTTTGCCGCTGGGGGTCGAGGGGTTGCGGCTGGTCCTGGGGCATCTCTGCGCCAACGCCGCAGAGGCCGGCGCGACTGTGGTGACCCTGCGGGCGGTGCCGGACCGGCTCGAGGTGGCGGACAACGGCCCCGGCGTGTCGGGGGGAAACCGCGACCGCATCTTCGACCCGTTCTTCACCACCAGGCGCGCGGCGGGTGGCACCGGGATGGGCCTGTCGATCCTGCGGCGGATGCTGGCCGCGCAGGGGGCCGCGATCAGCCTCGCGCCCGACAGGGCAGAGGACGAGCCGGGCGCGCTGTTCATCGTCGAGTTTTGAAGCGGGCCGGACGGTGGCAGGCCCATTCCACCGTGACGGGGGCCTCGTCCTGGGCCAGCCTGAGCGGGACTTGCGCCGCAAGCCTCGGGTCGGTGTCTGCGGCAAGGGCGTTGCGTGCCGTTGCGCCGGCTCTAGCTCTTGCCGGTTTTGGTCCCCGGTGCCTCTGACATGCGTCTGATCGCGGCGACGCCGCTTTCGCCAAGCGGGATCGCGGCAAAGGGGCCGCCGACGCGGGTGAGGGCGAGGTCTTGCGGATCGGCGGGCGGGGCCTTGGCAAAGAGCGCTTCGGCCATCGTCTCGGCATTGTCCTGCGGGCGGTAGCCGAGAAAGGGCACGCGCGCGTTGGAGACCGGGGCGCGGGTATTGTCCGAGACGCCATAGATGACGGCAAAGCCGGTGGTGGGCGTGTCGATGGCGCGGGTGACGAGGCGCACGAGGTCGCCATGCGAGAGCCACGTGCCCAGTGCGCGGGTGTTCTGCGGCTCGGGCGTGCAGGACAGGATGCGCAGGCAGACCGCCTCGAGCCCGCGCTTTTCCCAATACATCCGCCCCAGATCCTCGGCAAAGCATTTGGCCAGCCCGTAGAAGGTGTCGGGGCGGTGCGGCACCTCGGTGTCGATGCCGGCGTTGGTGGGATACATGCCGACCGCGTGGATCGAGGAGGCATAGACCACGCGCCTGAGCCCGTGGCGATGGGCGGCCTCCCACACGTTGTAGGCGCCGACGAAATTGGGCCCCCAGAGCTCTTCGAAGGGCTTTTCGTCCACGATGGCGCCGAAATGCACGACCATGTCGGCGCCTGCGAGAAGCGGCGCGATCTGGTCCATCTGCGCGAGGTCGGCCTGCGCCCAGACCTCGTTGGGCAGCAGCGTGGCGGGGGCGGGGGAGATATCGGTAGAGAGGAGCGAGGCGCACATTGCGGCAAGCGGCGCGCGCAGGGTGGTGCCGAGGGAGCCTGCGGCGCCGGTGAGGACGATCCTGGTGAGCATTTTCATGTCCTTCAGTCTGGGAGCGGTGGAGGGTGCAGGAGCGGGGGGTCTACCCGTCTGCCATCGTGCTTGCACCAATGGCGCACAATGGCAAACCCCCCTGGATATTTGGGGCCAAAAGATGGGGAAAGTTGCGTGTCAGATCACGGCGCGCTCCTGCAGGGGCGTGTTGGTGGCGATGCGGAGGTAGCCGAGCGGTGACAGGTCGAGGGTCTGGTAGGCGCCTGTGCAGATGAGTTCGGCGAGGCCCCGGCCCACGGCGGGGGATTGTTGCAACCCGTGGCCGGAGAAGCCGTTGGCAAAGAGGAAATTGCCGACCTCGGGGTGGGGGCCGAGGACGGCGTTCTGGTCGAGCGTGTTGTAGGCGTAATGGCCGGTCCAGGAGTTGAGGAGTTTCACCTGTTCGAAGGCGGGGACGCGGGCGGCGAGGGCGGGCCAGACCTTGGTTTCCCAGATGTCGTGATCCATCCGAAAGTCGTCAAAGGGCGCGGCGGGGTCGCCATCGTCGGGCGGGCAGCCGGCCATGTAATAGCGCCCGTCGCTGCGCATATGCACGCCCGAGGGGTCGATGGTGAGCGGCAGGTCGCGTGGCAAGGGCCTGGCCGCGTCAAAGACAAAGGTAAAGCGGCGGCGCGGCTCGACCGGCAGGGCGAGGCCCGCCATGGCGGCGGTCGTGGCGGCGCGGGGACCGGCGGCGTTGACGATGATGCCGGCGCTGATGGTGCTGCCATCGGCCAGCGTGATGCCGGTGACGCGGCGGCCGGCGCGGGTGATGCCGGTGACCTCGCCGTGGTGGTAGGTGACGCCCATCGCGCGGGCCTTGCGGCGCAGCCAGTCGAATATGGTGCCGCCGTCGAAATAGCCCTCGTCCCGCGCGCCATGCGAGCCGAGCAGGATGCCGTCAAGGGTGTAGAACGGGTATTCGGCCGCGATCTCGTCCGGGGTCAGGATCCGGGTGGCCGCGCCAAGGCGGGCCTGCATCGCGGCATTGTCGCGCAGCACCTGCGCGAAGGCGGGCGTGTCGGCGAGGTAGAGGTAGCCGAAGTCATGAAGGCGGATCGCGGGGGCGGTCGGGTCATCCATGTAGCTGGCAAAGTTGCGGATGAACTCCACCCCGAACTGGCTGATGCGCACGTTGATCTCGGACCCGAACTGCTGGCGGATGCAGGAATTGGTATGGGTGGTCGAGGCCCATTGATAGGTCGGGTCACGCTCGACCACCAGGATGCGGCCGCTGAATGCCGGGTTGCGGGCTGTCCACCAGGCGATGGCCGAGCCGATCATCGCGCCGCCGATGATGACGACATCGTAGTTGCGCTGCATGCTCATGTGTCCTCGTCGAGCCCGTAGATGTCGCGTGCGGCCTGCGCGGAGATGTAGCCCAGCGCCAGGTCGGCGCGCACGGCAGCGCGGTCGCGGTCGCGCGGGTCGCCGATGCCGCCACCGCCCGGAAAGGCGAGGCGGACGGTCGCGCCGGGCGGCACGGCGGTGCGGCCCTTGCCGGGCAGGGTGGTGCCGTCGGAGAGCGTGACCTCGGTTGCGCCGCCGGCCTGCCCGCCGGCGCGGCCACGGGCGGGGTGGTGCATCCGGTCGAACATGGCGGAAAAGTCAAAGGCGTAGCCGTCGCGCGCGCCGACCTCCATCACCTGCCCGAGGCCACCGCGCCGCCGGCCCGCGCCGCCGCTGTCGGGGCGCAGCTCCTTGCGCCAGATCACCACGGGGCCGGCGTGTTCGGTCGCCTCGACCGGCATGGTCATCACGCCCGAGGGAAAGGCGGTCGCGCTGAGCCCGTCAAGACCGGGCCGCGCGCCGGTGCCGCCGGAATTGAAGCAGAGCACCTCGGCCCGGCGCCCCGCCCCGAGCGGGCGCAGCGAGACCTGGAAGTTGCACAGCGCGCCCGCGCCCTCGGCCGGCACGGTGTCGGGCAAGAGCTGGTCAAGCGCGCCATAGACCGTGTCGGGGATCAGGTGGCCGATCACATGGCGCAGCGCGACCGGCGCGGGGCGGATGGCGTTGACGATGGTGCCCTCGGGCGCGGTGATGCGGAACGGTTCGAGCGAGGCGGCATTGTTGGGGATGTCGGGCGCCACCGCGCATTTCAGCGCATAGCAGGCATAGGCCTTGGTATAGACCAGCGGCACGTTGATGCCCTTGGGGTCGGGCGCGCTGGTGCCCGCGAAATCGGCGGCGATGTGGTCCGCGGCAATGGTGACGCGCACGCAGAGGTCCACCGGCGCGCTGAAGCCGTCGATGCGCATCTGCGCGCGCGCCGTGCCGAGGGGCAGGGCCGCGATGCGGGCGAGCGTGGCGCGGCGCGAATGATCGAGGATGAAATCCGCGATGGCGGCAAGGTCCGCTGCGCCATATTCAGCCAGCATGGCGGACAGGCGCGCGGTGCCGATCCCGTTGCAGGCGGCGAGCGCATGGATGTCGCCGATCAGCTGATCCGGCTCGCGCGTGTTGACGCGCAGCAGCGCGATCAGCGTGGCATCGACGCGGCCACGGTCCATCAGCCGCATGATCGGGATCTGCACGCCTTCTTCGTAGATCGAGTTGCCGTCTGCGCCAAAGCCGCGCCCGCCGATATCGACCACATGCGCGGTGCAGCCGAAAAAGCCCACATGCCGTCCGAGGTGAAAGGCGGGCGTCACCACGGTGATGTCATGCAGGTGGCCGGTGCCCATCCAGGGGTCGTTGGTGATATAGACATCGCCCTCGGCCATGGTGGCGGCGCCGATCTCGCGGATGAAATGCGCCACCGCGTCGGCCATCGCGTTCACATGGCCGGGCGTGCCGGTGACGGCCTGCGCGAGCATGCGCCCTGCGACGTCATAGACCCCGGCAGAGAGGTCGCCCGCCTCGCGCACCGAGGTGGAAAAGGCGGTGCGGATGAGGGCCTGCGCCTGTTCCTCGACAATGGAAATCAGGCGGTTCCACATGATCTGATGGGGGACAGTGGTCATGGCTGCCCTCTCGTGATGTCGATGCAGCCGTCGGCGCGGCCGGTGGCGGTGAAACCCGCGGGGATGATGATCGTCGTCTCGGCCTCGGTGATGATCGCGGGGCCGGGCAAATGCGCGCCGTCGCGCATCAGCGCGCGGGGCGCCACGGCGGCGGGCTGCATCGTGCCGCGCGCGGCGTCATGCAGGGCGCGCGGCGTGGTGGCGACGGGCTGCGCTGTTGCCGCGGGCGGGGTCAGGGCGGGGGTGGGCAGGGGCGTCGCCGCATTGACCGCCCAGACGGTGATCTCGACCGCGAGGCCCGCGACGGTGCGGCCAAAGAGCGCCGCATATTCCGCCTCGAACAGCGCCAGGAACCCCTCTGCGGTCGGGGTTTCGGCCATAGCGCGGGGCAGGGCGACGGGGATCTCCCAACCTTGCCCGGCATAGCGCATATAGGCCTTGTGGGCAGCATCGACTGTCGCCTGCGCGTCGCAGGAAAGGACGAAATCCGTGGCCTCGGCGCGCAGCGCGGCAAAGAGGGTGGCTACCTTGTGCGCGTCGAACCCGTCGATCCGCATATAGACCGAGCGCGTCGCCTCATAGGCATAGGGCGCGCGCAGAAAGCCTATGGCAGAGCCGACGCCGGCGCCCGGTGGCACGATCAGCCGGTCGATGCCGAGCTTTTGACACAGCCGCCCCGCATGCAGCGGCGCCGCGCCGCCAAAGGCGATCATCGTATATCCGGTCAGATCCTCGCCACTCTCGACCGCATGGACGCGCGCGGCATTGGCCATGTTCTCGTCCACCACTTCGGACAGGCCAAAGGCGGCGGTGAGCGTGTCGCAGCCCAGTGGTGCGGCGAGATGCTGATCGAGTGCCGCGGCGGATGCGGCCGGGGCGAGCGGGATGCTGCCCCCGGCAAAGCCGTCGGGGTCGAGCCGGCCGAGGATCAGGTCGGCATCGGTCACGGCGGGGCGCGTGCCGCCCCGGCCATAGCAGGCGGGGCCGGGCTCTGACCCCGCACTCTCTGGCCCGACGCGAATCTGGCCCAGCGCATCGACCTGCGCCAGCGACCCGCCGCCCGCCCCGATCTCGACCATGTCGATCACGGGGATCGAGATCGGCATGCCCGAGCCCTTCTTGAAGCGGTAGCTGCGCGCGACCTCGAACACGCGGGCGGTTTTCGGTGCGCCGTCGCGGATCAGGCAGATCTTGGCCGTGGTGCCGCCCATGTCGAAACTCAGCACGCGCGGCAGGGCGTAGCGGCGCGCGACGTCGGCGGCAAAGATCGCGCCACCCGCAGGGCCGCTTTCGACCAGCCGCACGGGGAATTGCGCCGCACTGTCAAGCGACATGATCCCGCCGCCCGAATGCATCAGGAACACCGGGCAGGTGGCGCCGGTGGCGGCGAGGCGCGCGCGCAGGCGGCCGAGGTAGCTTTCCATCTGGGGGCGCACATAGGCATTGGCGCAGGTGGTGGTAAAGCGCTCGTATTCGCGCATCTGCGGCGAGACCTCGGACGACAACGAGATCGCGATGCCGGGCAGGCGGGCGGCGAGGATGTCGCGCACCATGCGTTCATGCGCGGGGTTGAGGTAGCTGTGCAGGAAGCCCACGGCGATGGATTGAAAGTCGCGCAGGCGGTCGGCCAGCGCCGCGACCTCGGCCGGATCGAGCGCGATCAGCACGCCGCCGCCCGCGTCGATCCGCTCGCGCAGGGTAAAGCGCGCGTCGCGCGGGATCAGCGGAGGAGGCAGGGTGAGGTTGAGGTCATATTGCTCGAACCGCGATTCGCTGCGCATTTCGAGCGTGTCGCGAAAACCTTCGGTGGTGACAAAGGCGGTGCGCGCGCCGCGCCGCTCGATCAGCGCATTGGTGGCGAGCGTGGTGCCGTGGATGATGCGGGTGATGGCGCCGGGGGCGAGGCCTGCCTTGGCGCAGACCTGCGCCATGCCGTCGAGGATCGCCTCTTCGGGCGCGGCATAGGCGGTGAGCACCTTGGTGGAGTGGCTCTGCCCTCCGGTTTCGAGGACCACATCGGTGAAGGTGCCGCCGATATCGACGCCAAGATTTGCTGTCTGCATCATGGCGCGACGCTAGCCATGCCGGCCGGCAAAGAAAAGGGCGCGCGCGCACCCGGCGCGCCCGGCGCGCCGGGGTCAGGCGGCGGCGATCATCCCTTGACCGCCCCGTCGCTCAGCCCCGACACGAGGTAGCGCTGCGCGATCAGGAACACCACCGTGATCGGCAGGCCGGACAGGATCGCCGCTGCCGCGAAATCGCCCCAGAGGTAGCGGAATTCGTTGAGATAGAGACGCGAGCCCACCGCCAGCGTCATGTTCCCCTCGGACCGGATCAGCACCGAGGCGATGGGGTAATCGTTGATGAACCCGATAAAGGCCAGCACGAACACCACCGACATGATCGGCACCGCCAGCGGCAGAAAGATGAAGCGGAAGGTCTGCCAGGGCGTCGCCCCGTCGATCGCGGCGGCCTTGTCCAGTGCGGTGTCGATACTGTCGAAATAGCCCTTGATCGTCCAGATATGCAGCGTCACGCCCGACAGGTAGATCGCGATCAGCGCCGTGTGGCTGTCGAGCCCCATGACCGGTGTCACCGCCCCCAGCGCGTCGAAAATCGCATAGATCGCCACCAGCGCCAGCGTGGTCGGGAACATCTGGATCAGGAACAGGCTGTCGAGCAGCACCGCCTTGCCCTTGATCCGGATCCGGCTGAAGGCATAGGCGGAAATCGTGGAGAGTGCGAGCACGCCCACGCCTGCGATCAGCCCGATCTTGATCGAGTTCCACATCCACAAGAGCACCGGATAGGGCGGGGTCACAACGGTCCCGTCGGCGCGGGTGTAATCGAGCCCGAAGGCCAGATACCAATGTTCGAGCGTCGGATTGGTGGGCCACATCGCGCCGGTGGTAAAGTTGCCTTCGCGGAACGAGATCGACACCACCATGAAGAAGGGAAACAGGATCAGCGTCAGGAACACGATCATGAACCCATGCGCGAGGATCTTCTTGCGGCGCAGGTCGGCGGGGCGTTCGACGATCATGGCAAGGCTCCCTAGGCGCGGCCGGACCGGCGGCTGGCCGCGCGGCGCATGGCGATGAAATTGAGGTAGGAAATCGCGGCCACCACGACAAAGATCATCAGCGTGATCGCCCCGGCGAGGCCGAATTGCTGCGAACTGTCGTTGAAGGCCATGCGGTAGGTGAAGGACGCCAGAATGTCGGTCTGCCCCGCCGGGATCAGCGTGCCGGGGATGTCGGGCAGCCCCTGCGTCAGCAGCAGCACCAGCACCAGATTGTTGAAGTTGAACGCAAAAGAGGCGATCATCAGCGGCAGAAAGGGCGGGATGATCTGCGGCAGGGTGATGGTAAAGAACACTCTGACCGAGGATGCGCCCTCGAGCGCGGCCGCTTTCTTGTGATCCTCGGGCACCGATTGCAGAAAGCCCATGGCGAGCAGCATCATGTAGGGATAGCCGAGCCAGGTATTCACGATCAGCAGCATCACCCGCGCCATCGTGCCATCGGTGAACCATGTGGGGCGGATGCCGAACAGCGCCTCGAGGATCAGGTTGATCTCGCCAAAGTTCTGGTTGAACAGGCCCCGGAACACCAGGATCGAGATGAAGGCCGGCACCGCATAGGGCAGGATCAGCAGGATACGATACAGCGATTTGAACCGCAAATGTTCCCATTGCAGGATCACGGCGAGCGTGAGGCCCACGGCAAAGGTCAGCACCACCGAGGCCGTGGCAAAGACCAGCGTCCAGACAAAGATGCTCACCATCGGGCCGCGGATGCCCTTGGAGGCGAACACGCGCTCGAAATTGCCCCAGCCGATGTTGACCCGCCAGCCCGGCGGCACCGTCGCGCCCTCGGGCGTGGTGAAGAAACCGCGCGTATGGTCCGCCGTCAGCGTGACGCCATCGGCGCTGCGCAAGAGCGTGTCATCGCCGGTGCGCAGATAGTCGGGCGTGACCGTGGCAAAGGTGCGCAGGCCGGCATTGCGCAGCTCCACCCCCTCGGGCGAGATCAGCATCAGCGATTGCAGCCCCGCGCGCAGGGCCACCGCGTCGCGGGGCGCGAGCAGCTCTGCGGGGGCCTCGCCGGGGGCGAGCGCCGCCTCCTCCGCACCCGCCACCAGCGCCACGGGGTCCGACAGAAGGCCCGCCTCGGGGAGCCAGATGCGATAGCTGTCGCCATCGCGCGCTACGGCAAAGGGTTGCTCGGTCGCCGGGTCCACCGTGCCGCGCGCGGTGAGCACGGCAATCGTGCGCTCATAGGTCAGCAGGTTGAAGGACGAGAAATTGGTGAAGCCGAGGTAGATCGTGTAGATCACCGGAAAGGCGATGAAGATCAGCACCGCCGCGACGCCCGGAAAGATGAACCGCGCGCCGTAGAACCGGTTGGCGCCAAAGACGATGGCGATGCCGACCGCCAGCGCCAGCAGGATCGCACCAAAGAGCGGCTGCGCGAGCAGGTAGAGGTAGAAGGCGCCAAAGAGCAGGCCGAGCGAGATCACCGCGACCGCGACAAGGCGCGGGATGGCGGATGACAGCGGCTCTGCATCGTTGCTGCGATGCGTCAGATCGACGGTTGCGGACATGCGAGAGCCTCCCTTCCCCCGGATGGACAGCGGGCGGCAGGGTGATCCCCGCCGCCCGCGCCTGACTTATTCGCCCTTGATGCGGGCCGCCGCATCATTGAGCGCATCGGCCGGCGATTGCGCGCCGGTCGTGATATTGGTCAGCGCCGGGCCCATGGCCGCCCAGAAGGCGCCCATTTCCGGGTTCGACGGCATCGGGATGCCGTTGGCGGCGGCGGCCAGCATCCCGCCCACCAGCGGGTCCTCCTGCGCGGCGGCGGCCGAGATGTCGGCCAGCGCGCCGATGCCGCCACCCGCGTTCCAGGTGGCCAGACCCTCGTCGGTCGCCAGATAGTTCTCGATGAACTCTACAGCGAGGTCCTGATTGGTCGAGGCGGCGTTGATGCCCAGCACCTGCACGCCCAGGAACGGCGGCGACACCTGCCCGTTCACGGTCGGGATCGGGGCGACGCCGATGTTGATGCCGGCGGCACGGTAGCCGGCCCAGCTCCACGGCCCGTTCAGCACCATGGCGACCTCGCCATTGGCCATCGCGCCGTCCATCACGCCGTAGTCCACGCCCGCAGGCAGGATGCCGCCGTCAAAGAGCGACTTGAGCACTTCGGCCCCGGCAATCGCGCCATCGGTGTTCACGCCAGAGGTCGTGCCGTCATAGGTGCCATCGACCTTTTGAAAGGCGAAACCGCCGCCCGCCATCAGCATCGGAAAGGTGAAGTAGGTGTTGTTGTAGTCCCACAGGATCGGCGCCTTGCCGCCGGCCACGTCGAGCGATGCGATATCCTCGAAGGCGGCGGGGGGGGTCGCCACCAGATCGGCGTTATAGACCAGCGTCACGGCCTCGACGCCGACCGGATACCCCCATGTCTTGCCGTCGAAATTGACGGCCTCCATGGCGGCGGGCAGCACGCCTTCGACCCAGGCGGCAGAGGGGCTCACGGGGGCCAGAAGCCCGCCCGCGGCCCATTCGCCGAAACGGTCATGCGCCCAGAGCACGATGTCGGGCCCGTCGCCGGTGGCGGCGGCCTGCTGGAACTTGTCGGTGAGGTCGGGGTCCACGACCTCGATCACCACATCGACGCCGAAATCGGCGGTAAAGCGTGCGGCGACCTCGGCGAGCGCGGCCTGGTCACGGTTTGCGCCGGTCCAGATCAGCAGCTTGCCATCCTCGAGCGCAAAGGCCGGGGCGGTGGTCATGAGCAGGAGCGCGGTCGCGCCCAGAGCTTTCGTCAGTGTCATTTGGGTGTCCTCCCTAAAGTAACCCGTGTGTGATCCACCGCCCGTCAGGCGGTGGCCGTCTCGTGCCCCATCGCAAGCTTTGGCGCTGTGGATGAGGCGAGATAGAGGTAGCCGCGCGCAGGCAGCGTGATCGCGCGCCCGTCCAGCGTGGCGTGTTGCGGGCCGGTGGCCGCGGCGTTTGCCGCGAGGTGCAGGTGCTGCGGCGTGTCCGACAGGTTGAAAACGCCGGTCAGCACCTTGCCCTCGTGGCTGCGGCTGATGGCCAGCAGCGGCTCGGGCAGATCGTGGAACGTGGTCGCGCCCAGCCGCAATTCGGCGCGCGCGCGGCGGAAGGCCAGTGCGGCGCGGTAGCTGTGCAGCACCGAATCGTTCTGCTTTTCGATCAGGTCGAGCGCGCGGGCGATCTGCGGTGCCTTGACCGGCAGCCAGGGCGTGCCGGTGGTAAAGCCCGCATTGGGCGCGGCGTGGTCCCAGGTCATCGGGGTGCGACAGCCATCGCGCCCCTTGTATTCGGGCCAGAAGGCGATGTTGGCGGTGTCCTGCAGCTCTTCAAAGGCGATGTCGGTCTCGAGCTGGCCGAGCTCCTCGCCCTGATAAAGGCCCAGCGTGCCCGGAAAGCTGATCATCAGGTTGATCGCCTGCCGCGCGACGGCGGCATCGTCACCCCCCGGCGGGGTCCAGCGGGTCGCGTGACGCTGCACGTCATGGTTGGAGAAGGACCAGCAGGGCCAGCCTTCGGGCGCGTCGCGCAGGAAACCTTCGATGCAGCGGCGGAAATGGCCCGCACTGTGGTCGTGGCTCAGCATGGCAAAGGAATAGGCCATGTGCAGCTTGTCCGACCCGGAGGTGTATTCGCCCATGATCTCGACCTGGCGCTGGCCCATCTCGCCCACTTCGCCGACCATCATCGTCTGGCCATATTCGTCGGTCAGCGCGCGCATCCGGCGCAGCACGGTCAGGTTGTGCGGCTGCGTCTTGGAGTGGATATGCTCTTGCGCCTCATAGGGATTGTTGGGGAAATCGTGCCAGTCGGACGGCGGGTTGTCGCGCAATTCGGCGTCGTGGACGAAAAAGTTGACGGTATCGAGCCGGAAGCCATCGACGCCCCGGTCGAGCCAGAAGCGCATCGAGTCGAGCAGCGCATCGACCACGTCGGGGTTGTGGAAATTGAGGTCGGGCTGTTCGGTGAGAAAGTTGTGCAGGTAATACTGCTTGCGCCGCGTGTCGAACTGCCAGGCGGACCCGCCGAACACCGACAGCCAGTTGGTGGGGGCGGTGCCGTCGCGGCGGGGGTCGGCCCAGACATACCAGTCGGCCTTGGCGTTGTCGCGGCTTGACCGGCTTTCGACAAACCACGGGTGCTGGTCGCTGGTGTGGCTGAGAACCTGGTCGATGATGACCTTGAGGCCCAGGCCATGCGCCCGCGCGATCAGGCGGTCGAAATCCTCGATCGTGCCAAAGAGCGGGTTCACCCCGGTGTAATCGGACACGTCATAGCCCATGTCGCGGTCGGGCGAGGTAAAGAAGGGCGAGAGCCAGACGACATCGACGCCGAGCGAGGCGATATGGTCGAGCCGCTGCGTGATGCCGTTCAGGTCGCCGATGCCGTTGCCGGTCGTGTCCTGATAAGACCGCGGATAGACCTGATAGATCACCGCATCACGCCACCATTCCCGCATGGACTCCCCTTCCGGCCTGCTGGCCGTCTTGTTCTTGATTCGCGTGGACCATAACAAGGTTTTGCAATTTCTCAAAACGATTTGAATTGCGCATCATGCTGCAATTGCAGCATTTACAGTTGTTCTTGCCAGACGACCTGTCCCTCGCTAGCGTCAGGTTTGAAACGATTTGAAAGCCCTTTGCGGATGGCGACGCTCAAGGATATCGGGACCGAGCTTGGCCTGTCGGTGGCCACGGTGAGCCGCGCGCTCAACGGCTTTCCCGAGGTCAATGCCCGCACCCGCGACCGCGTGCAGCAGGCGGCCGAGCGGATGGGCTACCGGCCCAACCGGATCGCGCAGCGGCTGGTGACGGGGCGGTCGGGGATGGTGGGGATGATCGTCAAGATCCGGCCCGACATGTCCTCCGAGATGACGTTTTTCGAGATCCTGACGGGGCTTACCGCCGCACTCGCCGCGCGCGACACCGATCTGGTGCTCGCCGTCGATCAGGCGGATGACCCGGTGGTGCCCTATCAGCGGATGCTCGAGCGTGGCATCCTCGACGGCTTCATCCTCAACGCGCCGGTGCCGGACGACCCGCGCGTGGCCTGGTTGCAGGCGCGCGGCATCCCGTTTGTGATGCATGGGCAAAGCGACGCGCAGGTGGATTATCCGTTCTACGGCATCGACAATCGCGCGGTGATGGCCGATTCGGTCGGCTTGCTCGCGGCACTGGGGCATCGGCGCATCGCCTTCCTGAACGGCGAGGTGCGGCTGGCCTTTGCCGCCGACCGGCGGGCGGGGTTCCGCGCGGCGATGGCAGCCGAAGGGCTCGCGGTCCCCGAGGCCTTCATCGCGAGCGACCAGCCCGGTGAAAGCTATGGCTATGCGCGGGCGCTTGCGATGCTGTCGGGGCGGCTGGGGCCGCGGCCGACGGCGGTGATCTGCGCCTCGACCGTGATTGCCGCCGGTGTCATGCAGGCCGCGCGCGACCTCGCGCTCGCGGTGCCGCGCGACCTGTCGGTGATGGCGCATGACGACGCGCTGCCGCAACTGCGCGCGATCAACTTCAGCCCCACGCTGACCGTCACGCGCGCGCCGATGCGCGAGGCCTGCGTGCCGCTTGCCAACCATCTGATCGATCACATCGACGGGGTCGCCGCCGCACGGCTGCAGACCCTGATCCGGGCCGAGGTGATCGTGCGCAATTCCACCGGCCCGGTTCCCGAGGGAGGACATGACCCATGGCACTAGACACGACGACGCAGGGCCTCGCCATGCAGACCCGCAAGCTGGTCAAGAATTACGGCGCGGTCGCCGTGCTGCACGCGATCGACATCGACATGGCGCAGGGCGAGTTCCTCGTCCTCGTCGGCCCGTCGGGCTGCGGCAAATCCACGCTGCTCAACTGCATCGCGGGGCTCGAGGAGATCACCTCGGGCAGCCTGACGATCGGCGGGCGCGACGTGACGCAAGAGCCGCCCAAGGATCGCGACATCGCGATGGTGTTCCAGAGCTACGCTCTCTACCCCACGATGACGGTGGCCGAGAACATCGGTTTCGGCATGAAGATCCGCAAGCTGCCCAGGGCCGAGATCGAGGCCAAGACCCGCGAGGTCGCAAGGCTGTTGCAGATCGACCATCTGCTCGACCGGCAGCCCAGCCAGTTGTCGGGCGGGCAGCGGCAGCGGGTGGCGATGGGCCGTGCGCTGGTGCGCGACCCCAAGCTGTTTCTGTTCGACGAGCCGCTGTCGAACCTCGACGCCAAGCTGCGCGTCGAGATGCGCGCCGAGATCAAGCGCCTGCACAAGCGGACCAAGGCGAGCATCGTCTATGTGACCCATGACCAGATCGAGGCGATGACGCTGGCGAGCCGGATCGTGGTGCTCAAAGACGGCCATGTGCAGCAGATCGGCACCCCGCAAGAGATCTATGACACGCCCGCCAATACGTTTGTCGCCGATTTCATGGGATCGCCGCCGATGAACCTGATCGCCGCCGAGGTGACGGAGCGGGGGCTGGTCGTGGGTGGCATGACGCTGGACATGGGTGCGGGGTGGCGTGCCGAAGGGCTGCCGCAAAAGGTGACGCTGGGCGTGCGGCCCGAGCATTTCGCGCTGGCCGAGGGCAGGCCCGACCTCACCATCACCCCGGTGCTGATCGAGAACACGGGCGCGGAGAGCTATATCGTGTTCGACCTCGGCGGGACCGCGATGACGGCCAAGGTGCCGGGGCGGCTGGATGAGGATTCGGTCGTGCCGATCGGGCTGCAGGTGGCGCGGGCGGCCTTGTGCTATTTTGATCCGACAACCGGGCTTCGCCTGACGCGGTAGCGCAGCGGCACGGTCGGAGCCTCCGGCGGGGATATTTTTGGCAAGATGAAGCCGGGACGTGGCGCAGGGACGTCAGCGTCAGTTCTTGAGCATCCGCAGGCCCTGGGTGACATCGGTGCGCACGGCGAGGCGCAGGCCCGGTTCGTCGCCGGCCTTGAGCGCGGCGAGGATCAGCTTGTGGTAATGCGGCGGGTCGGTGCGGCGCAGGCGGGCGTAGAGCGCGCGCATCGTGGGGCCGAGTTGCAGCCAGACGGTTTCGGTAACGGCGAGGATCGCCGGGGCCTGGGCGCGCAGGTAGAGCGTGCGGTGAAACTCGAGGTTCATGCGCAGGTAGCCGCTGGCATCCTGTCTGGCCACCATTTGCGAGACACCGGCGTTGATCGCTTCGAGCCGGTCGATCAGCGCGAAATGGGCGCGCGGCAGGGCGCGCGAGGCCAGTTCGGGCTCGAGCATGGCGCGCAGGGAGGCAAGCTCCTCGATCCGGTCGTTGGACAGTTCGGGGGTGGCGATGCGGCCGGAGGAGGAGAGTTGCAGCGCGCCCTCGGCCGCGAGGCGGCGCACGGCCTCGCGCGCGGGGGTCATCGAGACCTCGTAGGTCCTGGCGATGCCGCGCAGGGTCAATGACTGGCCGGGCTCGAGCTCTCCGTGCATGACGCGGGCGCGCAGGGACCGGTAGATGCGGTCATGGGCGGCAAGGCTGGGATCGACGGGGCGCTGGTTGAGCATGTGGCGAGTGTGATCACAGGGCGCGGGCGGGTCAATGGCCTGTCATGGTGCGAACTGCACCCGGTGGAGCCGGTCACCATGGCTGCGCAGCCAGCGGCGGGAGGCGGCGTGGTCGGGGTAGAGCCGTTCGACCACGTCCCAGAAGGCGGGCGAATGGTTCATCTCGGCCAGATGCGCGACCTCATGCGCGGCGACATAGCGCAGCACCGGCAGCGGTGCCATGATCAGCCGCCAGGAATACATCAGGTCGCCCGTCGCCGTGCAGGACCCCCAGCGCGAACGGGTGTCGCGCAGGGTGAGCCGGCGGTAGGGCCGGCCCAGGGCCGTGGCGTAGTCGTCCGAGGCGGCGGCGAGGGCATCGCGGGCCTGCGCGCGCAGAAAGGCCTGGATGCGGGTGCCGGGCCGGGCGGCGCCCTGCGGCAGGATCAGCGCGCTGTCGGTGAGCGTGATGCGGCGCACCGCGCCTTCGGTCACGGCAAGGTCGCGGCCCAGATAGGGCACCTGCCCGCCGATGCCGACGGTCACCGCCGCCGCCATGCCGGCCAGATGGCCGCGCAACCAGTCTTCGCGCGCGCGCACGAAGGCGAGCCCCTCACGCTCGGGCACGCCCTTCGGCAGGGTCAGCGTCACCCGCCCATCCAGCCGCGACACGCGCAGCGACAGCCGCCGGGCCCGCGCCGAGCGGCGCAGCGCCACCGCGATGGGAGGGTCGCCGGGGAGGAGATGCTCTGCCATTTGCGCGGGCCTTTGCGTGACGCGGTGCCAAAGCCTTTGACACTGTGCGAGGCTTATGGCAGGGGACGCCGATGCGCCGCAAGGCCATGCCTGCCCAAAGGCGGAATGGACCGCGGGCCAAGCCTGATTTGAAGGGATTTTTCATGCCCAAAGCCGAATGGGGAACGAAGCGAATCTGCCCGACGACGGGCAAGCGTTTCTATGACCTGAACGCCAACCCGATCGTCAGCCCCTATACCGGGCTGGTGGTGACGCTCGACACCGGCAAGAGCCGCACGATGGTCGCCGATGCCGAGGACGCGCAGAGCAAGAAGCTCAAGGTCGTGGCGGATGACGAGGATCTGCTGCTGGACGACGACGTCGAGGAGGATGACGCCGATCTGGGCGACGAGGTTCTGGAAGAGGACGAAGAGGACGATGACGTGTCCTTTGACGACCTCGCCGATGTCGCGGTGGACGACGACCTCTGAGAGGGTCGCAGAAATGACGGCGCGGGCGGGATTTTGCACTTGATCTCGCCCGCGATGCTCGCTTAGAGAGCACAACCGGCGCGAAACGCGCCGCCCACGGATGGGGCCATAGCTCAGATGGGAGAGCGCTTGCATGGCATGCAAGAGGTCAGGGGTTCGATCCCCCTTGGCTCCACCAAACCACCCTCGTTTCATGACTGACCCTGTGGTGGCCCGGCGCCGCCCCCGTGTCGCATGGAGGTGGATGTGACGTCCCCGACCTATTACCACGGCACCCGCGCGGACCTCTGTCCCGGTGACCTGATCGCGCCCGGCCGGCGGTCGAACTATGGCAGCCGGCGCGTCGCGCGCTTTGTCTATCTGACCGAGACGCTGGACGCGGCGATCTGGGGGGCGGAGCTGGCGATGGGCGAAGGGCGCGCGCGGATTTATATCGTGGCGCCCAGAGGCCCCATCGAGGATGACCCGAACCTCACCGACAAACGCTTTGCAGGCAATCCGACGCGCTCCTACCGCTCTGCCGACCCGCTGCTGGTGGTGGGCGAAGTCGCCACATGGCAAGGCCACAGCGCCGAGGCCCTCGCCACCATGCGCGCGCATCTGGAGGCGTTGCGCGCGCAAGGGGTCGAGGCGATCGAGCAATAGCGGCCGTCAGAGGCCCTGCAGATCGGCGGGCAGCAGCGCCGCCGGCAGGTTCTGGTAGCTCACCGGGCGCAGCCAGCGGCGGATCGACAGGGTGCCGACCGAGGTTGCGCCAAAGTTCGTGGAGGCCGGGTAGGGCCCGCCATGCACCATCGCGTCGCAGACCTCCACCCCGGTGGGAAAGCCGTTGGCGAGCACGCGGCCGGCCTTGCGCGCCAGCAGCGGCAGCAGGCGCTGTGCCGCCGCATGGTCGGCCGCGTCAAGGTGCAGCGTGGCGGTGAGCTGGCCTTGAAGGCTCTGCGCCAGCGCCTCCATCTGCGCCGCGTCGCGCACCCGCACGATCAGGCCAAGGGGGCCGAACACCTCTTCGCCCAGCGCGTGGTTGGACAGCCAGTCCTCGCCCGACACCTCGTAGAGGTAGGGCGTGGCGTTGCGCATGTCGCAGGTCGAGGTGAGCAATTCGCGCACGCCCGCACTGCCCGCCACGCGGTCGCGCCCGTCGCGGTAGGCCTGCGCGATGCCGTCGGTCAGCATGGTCTGCGCGGCCATTGGCGCCAGCGCGGCGGTGGCGGCCGCGGCAAAGGCGTCGGCGTCGGGGCCGTCGATCACCACGGCAATGCCGGGATTTGTGCAGAACTGCCCCGCACCCATGGTCAGCGATCCCGCCCAGCCCTGCGCGATCTGCGCACCGCGCGCGGCGAGGGCCGCGGGCAGCAGGAACATCGGGTTCACGCTGCCCAACTCGCCAAAGAACGGGATCGGGTCGGGGCGCGCGGCGCAGAGGTCAAAAAGCGCGCGCCCGCCGCCGAGGCTGCCGGTAAAGCCCACGGCGCGGATGAGCGGGTGCTGCACCAGCGCCTCGCCCACATCGCGCCGCCCGCCCTGGATGAGCGAGAACACGCCCGCCGGCATGGCGCAGGCGGTGATGGCGGCGGCGATGGCCTGCGCCACGATCTCGGCCGTGCCGGGGTGGGCCGAATGCCCCTTGACCACCACCGGACAGCCTGCGGCGAGCGCGGATGCGGTGTCGCCACCGGCGGTGGAAAAGGCGAGCGGAAAGTTCGACGCGCCGAACACGCCGACCGGGCCGATCGGCTGCTGGATCATCCTGATCTCGGGCCGGGGCAGGGGTGTCCGGTCGGGCAGGGCGGCATCATGGCGGCGGTCGAGGTAGTCGCCCTTGCGGATGTGGCTGGCAAAGAGGCGCAACTGCATCGTGGTGCGGCCGCGCTCGCCCTCGAGCCTTGCAGGGGGCAGGCCGGTCTCGGCGCTGCCGATGGCGGTGATGTCGGCGCCGCGCGCCTCGATCTCGTCGGCGATGCGGTCGAGAAAGGCGGCGCGCTGGTCGCGGGGTGTGGCGGCATAGGCGGGAAAGGCGGCCTCGGCCGCCAGCACGGCGCGGTCCACCAGCGCGGGCGTGCCGACGGCGAACTGCTGCGCCTCGCCGGTGGCGGGGGAAGAGGCGAAGGTGGTCGCGCCCGCGACCCATTCGCCGGCAATCAGGTGGTGTCCGGTCAGCATGGTCAGTTCCTTTGCAGCAGGCCGCGACGGGCCAGATTGGTCATGAGCGCGCCGGTGCCAAAGGTCCATTCCGCCGCCTCTGTCGCCAGACGCACGGTATTGACCAGCGCACCGAGCGCGGGCGCGGCGATGGTCACGGTATCGCCGGGGTGATGGGTAAAGCCCTGGCCGGGCGCGTCGCGGTCCTGCACCGGGGCGAAAAGCGTGCCGAGGTAGAGCATGAAGCCGTCGGGATACTGGTGATGGCGCCCGCATGTCTGCGCGACGAGGTCCGCGGGGTCACGGCTGATCTCGCGCATCGAGGACTGGCCGGTCATCACGAACCCGTCGGCGCCTTGCACGGTCAGCGTCAATTCGGCACGCCTTATGTCATCCAGCGTGAATGTTTCGTCAAACAGGCGGATGAACGGGCCGATGGCGGCGGCGGCATTGTTGTCCTTGGCCTTGCCCAGGAGAAGCGCCGACCGCCCCTCCACATCGCGCAGGTTCACGTCATTGCCCAGGCTCGCGCCGACGATCCGCCCGGTGCTGTCCACGGCGAGCACGACCTCGGGCTCGGGGTTGTTCCAGCGCGACACCGGGTGCAGGCCGACGCTCGCGCCCCAGCCCACGGCGGACATCGGCTGCGCCTTGGTGAACACCTCGGCATCCGGGCCGATGCCGACCTCGAGGTATTGCGACCACAGCCCCTCGGCCTGCAAGAGCCGCTTGACCTCGGCCGCCTGCGGGCTGCCGGGGACGAGGTCGCGCAGGCTGTCGCCGATGGCGGCCTGCACGCGGGCGCGCACCGCCTCGGCCTGGGCGGGGTCGCCGCCCGCGCGCTCCTCGATCACGCGCTCGATCATCGAGCGGGCAAAGGTGACGCCGCAGGCCTTGACCGCCGCGAGGTCGCAGGGGGCGAGCAGGCGGGGGGTGTCGCCGCCGGCCTCAACCGCCGCGAAATCGGCCAGCGTGCCGATGTCCTCGCCCGGCGTCGCCGCGAGGAACCCCGCGATGTCGGGCTGGTCGAGCAATGCCGACATGGTCGGAGCGGCGGGCGTGGTGACGTCGATCACCCGGCCCGCGCGCAGCGTCACCACGGCGGGGCCAAGCCCCGCGCGCCAGACGCGCCCGACGAAAAGGCCGGTGGAGGGGATGTCGATCATGGGCGTGGTCCCGGCAACGGAGAAGTCGGGGCGACAGTAGCGGCTGGACCGCGCGGCACAAGGCCGCGCGGCACCGGTCAGGCCGAAAAGGGCAGGTGCAGCGCGGTGCTGCGGGTCACGCTGGCGCGATGCGGCAGGTCGGCGGCAGACATGCCCAGCCGCAGGTCATAGCCCACCGGAGCGACGACCCACTGCCCCGCCGCCACGTCACAGAAGGCGAAATCGCGGGCGGTCAGGTCGAGCGTGACCTGCTGCGACTGGCCCGGCGCGAGGGTGATCTTGGCAAAGGCCTTGAGTTCCTTTTCCGGACGGCGCAGCGGCGCGTCCTGGGGGGCGACGTAAAGCTGCACAACCGTGCTGCCCGCCCGCGCGCCGGTGTTCTGGACGCTGACGCTGACGCTCACGCGCCCCTCGGCGGCAAAGGCGCTGTCGTTCACCGCAAGGTCGGACAGCGCAAACTGCGTGTAGGACAGCCCGTGGCCAAAGGGGAACAGCGGCGGGATGCCGGTCGCATCATGATGGCGGTAGCCGATGAAGAGCCCCTCTTCATAGCGCACCTTTCCCGCGAGCCCCGGATAGACCTCGCGGTCCTGGCTGTGGGTGGCGTTGTCGGCCCAGCGGCGGGGAAAGCTTTGCGGCAGGCGGCCGGCGGGCTCTGCCGCGCCCAGCAGCACATCGGCGATGGCGTGCCCCGCCTCTTGCCCGGGATACCAGGCCTGCAGGATCGCGGCGGCATCGTCCGCCCAGGGCATTTCGACCGGGCCGCCGGTTTGCAGCACCACGACCGTGCGCGGGTTCGCCGCAATCACGGCGGCGATCAGCGCATCCTGCTGGCCCGGCATGGCGATACCCGGCAGGTCTGCGCCCTCGGTATCCCAGGACGCATCGCGGCCCACGAACAGCAGCGCGACATCGGCCTGCGCGGCGACCTCTGCCGCCTGGGCGATCTCGGCCGCGCCCATCGGCCGCGCGATGCCCATGGCAAAGGCGCTGAAGGCCAGCACGGCGGCGTCGCGCGAGGCGAATTCGATCACCACCTCATGCGCCTTGCCCGCCGTGAGCGTTGCCGACCCGCGCACCTCGTCGCAGCCCTCCTCGAAAAAGGAGGTGCCGCGCGTCCAGGTCTCGCGGATGTCGATCACCGGCACGCCGTCGATCAGCACGCGGGCCGGGCCGGTCGAGCGGATGCCGACCTCGTGCAGCCCGTCCGCCTCGGGCGTGAAATGGCCGGTAAAGCGGGCCGAGAAGCGATGTGCGTCGATGGCGCCATCCGCGATGCGGCCGAACCAGAAGCCCTGCGCATCGGTGTGATGGCCCGTGGCGGTCACGGGGCCAGACCAAGTGGTGTTGTCAAAGTATTCGACCGCGAGCGTGCCCGCCATCACCGGCACGAACTGCTCGTTCGCGCAGCCCGGCGCATAGGTGAGTGCCCCTTCGCCCAGCGCCGCCACCAGCCCCTCCCATGGCGAGACACGGCGATGCGCGTTGAGTTGCGCCGACCCGCCGCCCATCACCTGCGCGACCTTGGCATTGGGTCCGATCACGGCGATACGGGGCGCGCCGGTCAGCGGCAGGATGCCGTCATTGCGCAGCAGCACCATGCCCTCGGCCGCCGCCTTGCGGATCAGCGCGCGGTGGGCGGGGCGGTCATCGGCGGCCTCGGCAAAGGGGCGGTGATCATCGAGCGCGCCGGTGCGCGCCATCAGCCGCAGGATATTGCGCGCGCGTTCGCGCACTGTCGCTGCGCTCACCGCGCCGTCCTGCACGGCGGCGATGAGCTTTTCGCCCCGGTCGCGCGCCGGCCCCGGCATTTCGAGGTCGAGCCCGCCATTGACCGAGGCGGCGGTGGAATGCGAGCCGAACCAGTCCGACATCACGACGCCGTCAAAGCCCCAGTCGCCGCGCAGCACGGTATTGAGAAGCCAGCCGTTTTCCGACGTATAGGTGCCGCCCAGCCGGTTGTAGCTGCTCATCACCGCCCAGGTCCGCGCCTGTTTCACCGCCGCCTCGAAGGGGACAAGGTAAAGCTCGCGCAGCGTGCGTTCGTCGATCTCGGAGGAGATGGTGGTGCGCTCGATCTCGGATTCGTTGCCGACGAAATGCTTGATCGTGGCGGCGATGCCGTTCTCTTGCAGGCCGGTGATATAGGCCACGGCGAGTGCTGCGGTCAGCACCGGGTCTTCGGCGTAGCATTCGAAATTGCGCCCGTTGGTGACAGAGCGGTGGATGTTGACGGTGGGGGCGAGCAGGACATGCGCCTGTTTCGACTTGACCTCTTCGGCCAGCGCCGCGCCGATCTCGTGCAGGAGAGCGGGGTGCCAGGTCGCGCCCAGCGCGATGCCCACCGGAAAGGCCGCCGATCTGACCCCGCCGATCAGCGACCCGCCGCCGCGCGCGCCATTGGGGCCATCGGTCACACGCAGCCGGCCGATACCCAGCCGCTCGACCCCCGGCAGCGACCAGAAATCGGCGCCAGAGAGCAGGCTGACCTGTTCGGCCAGTGTCATCGCGTCCAGCAGGGCTGTGATTCGTGTCTCGGTCATGATCCGCCCTCTCGCTCGGTGGTCCCCATTTTGGGTGCCTGATTCACGGCGGGATGGGAAGCAGCTTTTGCCTCGCGCAAAGACTGCTGCCGATTATTTGCTGGATGCGATGGCCGGCGGCCGATCAAGGGCATGGCTGGCGGTCACAAATGGGGACCGGACAGGTCAAGTCATGCGTCAGGATGCGATCTAGCGATGGACTGCGGGTGGATTTTCAGGCTATACGTCTGGCGAAGAGAGGCGTTCTTGACGCCCGTCCGCCTTTTGAGGAGCTTTGCCGTGAAGAGACTGATGTCGATCGCCATCCTTGGGATGGCCATGACCGGAGCGCCTGTGATGGCGCAGGACACGAGTGACGAAGAGGCGATGCGTGTCGCTGTTGCCAGCGGCGTCTGCGGCGACCTCGAGGTGCTCTCCGCGCGCTTCCTCGAGAACGGCACCGTCAGCGTCGACTGCGAGGACGCGACGGGCTTTGTGCCGCTGCTGGGCGGGCTTGGCCCGGTGCTGGCCGGCGCCGCCGGTGTCGGCGCGTTGGCGGCTGCGGCCGGTGGCGGCGGTTCGACCCCGCAGACCCAGTAGGCCCTGCCCCAGTAGGCCCTGCCCCAGCAGGCCTTGCCCCAGCAGGCCTTGCGCGACAGGAACATTGCGGTGTTCGAAACAGGAAAAGGGCCGGTGACGGCCCTTTTTGCTATGTCAGCATCCGGGGTAGCCCAGCGCGATCAGTTGCGCGCCGGACAGCCGCCTGATGTCGGATTGCGCATAGCGTGCATCGCGCATGAACCAGCTGCGCAGCGGCTCGCGGTAGTGGCGCGCCATGACTTCGGACCAACGGTCGAACTGTGCGGGCGGCAGCGGCTGGCCGTAGCGGCTGGGCCCGTGAAAGCCGAAGGTCGTGCGCGGATCGACGCAGACATTTTCGGCCGCAAGATACATCGTGCAGGTCGAATAGCAGATGTTGCCCCTGATCTCGACCGATTGGCCCAGCGCGCGGATCTGCCTGATCTCGGCGGCGCGGGCGCCGATCAGGCCACCCCGGTCGTTGCCGATCACGATCCGAGGTTGCTGTTGCGCGGTCGCGGCAACAGGCGCCAAAGCGCCGGCGCAAAGGATTGCCAATAGCATCCGGCGCAGACCGGCGCGAAGCCGGTCCGATGATGTTCGTGCCATTTCACCCACTCCCATAGGTATCTGTCGCGCGTCGGTCCTGCCGGCCCATCGGCAGGTCTGCGCAGGGGGAGTAGGCGCCGCGGAAATTAATGGCCGGTTACAGGGCCAATTTGGTTAAAATCAGCATTTTGAGCGGGACCGCTTGTGGCGCCAGACGGGCGGGCACAGAACCCCGCCTGATCGGTGAATTTTCGCCTATAGAGATAATGCAGCCGGGCCCGCCCCTGCCGCCGCGACTTGTCGAGCGTGCGATGTTGCAGATTTAAAACAATGATTTAACGATTTGGAACAGAAATATGAACTTCCGGTGACAAACCGGGCTTGGTTGTCGCAAGGGCAAGTTTGCCGTTGCTCCTCGGGTCAGAATCGTGTTCTGCAATTTTTACGCAATTGCATTCGTTTTAGGGGGTGGCCGCTGTGCTTGATAGGACGGAAGAGACGATTTCCATTCCGACCCAGGCTTACAGCGTTTCGCCATCGCTGCAGCGCGGCCTCTACCCTACCGTCAAGCGTGGCCTGGACATCGTGGTCGGGGCCGTCCTGTTTGCGCTGATGCTGCTGGTCGGTGCCATCCTGTTGATCCTGAATCCGTTTTTCAACAGGGGCCCGCTCTTCTACATCCAAAGCCGCATGGGCAAGGATTGCGTGCCGTTCCGCGCCTTCAAGTTCCGTAGCATGGTCTCGTGCGACGCGATCGCGCGCGGACCCTTTGACCCGGTCGAACATCTGCGGATCACCCGGCTGGGCCGCGTGATCCGCCGCACGCGTCTGGACGAGCTGCCGCAGGTCATCAACGTCCTGCGGGGCCAGATGAGCCTTATCGGGCCGCGTCCGGACTATCTTGAACACGCGATGGCCTACCTCGAAGAGGTGCCGGGCTACCGGCAGCGGCACCGCGTGCTGCCCGGCATCAGTGGCTATGCCCAGACCGAAGTCGGCTATGTCGATGGGCCCGAGGGGGTGCGCGCCAAGGTGGAAGCGGACCTGTATTATCTGCGCAATGCGTCCTTCCGGCTCGACTTGTGGATCTTTGGGCGGACGCTTTGTGTCGTGCTCGGGCGTCACGGCAAATGACCGCATCGGCCAATGTGCTGTCGGGACAGGGTCGACCGAAGACAGCAAATACCCCGGAATTCGTGATTTCTCTCGATTTCGAACTGCTCTGGGGCGTGCGGGACCATGCAGATCGCGCCAGCTATGGGGCCAATGTCCTGGGCGCACGGCTCGCCATCCCCCGGATCCTGGATCTCTTTGCCCGGCACCAGATCGCGGCGACCTGGGCCACGGTCGGCTTTGTGATGTGCGCGACCCGCGACGAGATGATGGATGCCCTGCCACCCCCGGACCTGCGGCCTCGTTATGCCGATCCGCGGCTGTCGAGCTATGCCTATCTGGGCGAAGTGGGCCGGAACGAGGCGCAAGACCCGCATTATTTCGGTGCGTCGCTGGTGGCGCGGATCATGGACACGCCGGGGCAGGAGGTCGGCACGCATACGCTGTCGCATTTCTACTGTCAGGAGCCCGGCGCGAGCGAAGATGCCTTTGCTGCCGATCTCGCTGCGGCGGTGGCCATCGCGGCGCGGCAGGGCGTCACGCTGCGGTCGATCGTGTTTCCGCGCAACCAATACACGCCCGCCCATGTCGCGGCCTGCGCCGGGGTGGGGATCACGACCTTTCGCGGCAATCCGACCGGCTGGGCCTATCGCGCCACGGGGGCCGCCGGCCAGACTCCGGCGCGCCGCGCGCTGCGTCTGCTCGATGCACATAGCGGTGTGCTGGGTGCGCATGGCTATTCCCTGCCTCCCCGCCAGACCCCGCGCAACGTCCCTGCGAGCCAGTTCCTGCGCCCCAATGCGGGCCGGTTCGCGCGGGTTCACCCTTTGCACCGCCGCGCGATCATGGCGGGGATGGCGCGCGCGGCGCAGGCGGGGCAGGGCTATCATCTGTGGTGGCATCAACAGAATTTTTGGCCGGGACACCGACGCAAACCTCGACGGCCTCGCGCAGATCATCGCGCATTTCACCATGTTGCGCGACAGGTTCGGGATGCAGAGCCGGTCGATGGCGGGGACAGCGTGATGACCGCCGCCGCGCCGAAAATCACGGTCGAGCCATTGGCGCCTGACGTGATGGCCTATTACCAGAAGTCCGGTCTGACCCGGGCCGACGGCGACGGGGCCGCTCTGCGCTGGAGCTTTGCCGGCAATGATATGCCGTTTTGCGTGGCACGGGTGCATGGCGACGTGGCCGGCCTGTCGGCCTATATCGGCCACCGGATGAAGCTTGGGGGCCATGTCGGCACGGCGATGCAGGCGGTCGATTCCTACGTCAGCGAAACGATGCGCGGGTGCGGGATGTTCCCCGCGCTCGCCCAGACCTATGAACACCACGCCGCGCGTCGCGGCACAGACATCGTCTGGGGCTTTCCAAATCCCAAAGCCGCGCCGATCTGGTTCGACAAACTCGGCTGGACGTCGAACGGTCAGGTGCCCTTTCTGGTCAAGCCTCTGCGCGCCGGTTTTTTCCTGCGCAAACTGCTACTGCCCTTTGATGTCGCCCTCGCGCGTGGTCGTGACCAACAAATCGAGCGTCTGACCGCTATCGGGCCCTGGGCGGATGCGCTGTGGGGCCGGTGCGCCGCAGATGTCGGCGTGGCGACCGTTCGCGACCGCGCCTACCTCGATCATCGTCTGATGCGGGGGCCCTATGCGGACCTGTATCATGTCGTGGCCGATGAGGATGAAACGGGGGCGATTGTGGCCACGCGGGTCGCCGACAAGCATGGCGGCCGTATCGCCTATGTGATGGAGGCGATGGGCGGCGCGGGCCTGCACGACATGTTGCGGTCGGAAATGGCCCGTCTGCGCGACAGCGGTGTCGAGGTCGCGCTGGCCTGGGCCTATCCGTGGTCGCCGAACTATGCAGCGTTCCGGCGGGCCGGTTTTTTCCCGCTGCCAGAGCGGCTGCGCCCGATCCGCATCTGGTTCGGCGCCAAAGCACTGTCGCGGGCCGGCGCATTGGCGCTTGACCCCAAGGCGTGGTACCTGAGCTATCTCGACAGCGACACAGTCTGACACCGCGAAAGACATCTCACATGACACGCATTCTCATCACCGGCACGGCGGGGTTTATCGGCTTTCACCTCGCGCGCCTTCTGCTCGCCGAAGGCTTTGTCGTGCATGGCTATGACGGGATGTCGGACTACTATGACGTCCGGCTGAAACAGCGCCGCCACCAGATGTTGCTGCAACAGCCGGGGTTTTCCATGACCGAGGCGCTGCTCGAGGATCAGGGCACGCTCGACCGGGTGGCCGATGCGTTTGCGCCCGATGTGATCGTGCATCTCGCGGCGCAGGCAGGGGTGCGCTACAGCCTGGAAAACCCGCGCGCCTATCTCGACAGCAACGTGATCGGCACTTTCAACGTGATGGAGGCCGCGCGGCGGCTCAAGGTGCGGCATCTGCTGATGGCCTCGACCTCGTCCGTCTATGGCGCCAACACGCTGATGCCCTTTGTCGAGACCGAGAAGGCCGATACCGCGCTCACCATCTATGCCGCGACGAAAAAGGCCAATGAAAGCATGGCGCATGCCTGGGCGCATCTGCATGACCTGCCGATCACCATGTTCCGGTTCTTTACCGTCTATGGGCCCTGGGGGCGGCCCGACCTCGCACTTTACAAATTCGTGGATGCGATCCTCGATGGCCGCCCCATCGACATCTACAACCACGGCGACATGTATCGCGATTTCACCTATGTCGATGATCTCGTGCGCGCGATCCGCCTGCTGATCGACGTGGCCCCGGCGCGGCCCGTGGATGGAGCGGTGCCCGAGGGCGACAGCCTGTCGCCGGTGGCGCCCTACCGGATCGTGAATATCGGCAATTCCGACAAGGTGCGGCTTTTGGATTTTGTCGATGCGATCGAGGATTGCCTGGGGATGAAAGCCATCCGCAATTACATGCCGATGCAGACCGGCGATGTGCCCGCGACCTGGGCCAATGCGGAATTGTTGCAAAGCCTGACAGGCTATCGCCCGCAAACGGATTTCCGCGACGGGATTGCACGGTTTGTCGAATGGTATCGGGATTATGCAGGGAAATGAGTGACATGCAGGCGCCAATCGCCATCATCGGGCTGGGCTATGTCGGCCTGCCGCTCGCCGTGGAATTCGGCAAGCATCGCCCTGTCGTGGGCTTTGACATCAATGCCGCGCGCATCGACGCGCTGCGTGCCGGGCGGGACAGCACGCTCGAGGTGACGGGCGAGGAGCTGGCGCAGGCGCGGCATCTGACCCTCACCGCCGATTCCGCCGACCTCGCGGCGGCGACCATCTATATCGTGACGGTGCCGACCCCCATCGACGCGCACAAACGGCCCGACCTTACGCCGCTGATCAAGGCATCCGAGACGGTCGGTCGCGCGCTCAAGCGCGGTGACATCGTGATTTACGAGAGCACGGTCTATCCGGGTGCGACCGAAGAGGACTGCGTGCCGGTGCTGGAGCGCATTTCGGGCCTGCGGTTCAACACCGATTTCTTCTGCGGCTATTCGCCCGAACGCATCAACCCCGGCGACAAGGCGCACCGCCTGCCCGATATCCGCAAGGTCACGTCGGGCTCGACCGCCGCCACCGCCGAGGCGGTCGATGCGCTCTATGCCAGCATCATCACGGCGGGCACCTACAAGGCCCAGAGCATCCGCGTGGCCGAGGCGGCCAAGGTGATCGAGAATACCCAGCGCGACCTCAACATCGCGCTGGTCAACGAGCTTGCCATCATCTTCAACCGGATGGGGATCGACACCGAGGCGGTGCTCAAGGCGGCGGGGACCAAGTGGAACTTTCTGCCCTTCCGCCCCGGTCTGGTGGGCGGGCATTGCATCGGGGTGGACCCCTATTACCTCACCCACAAGGCCGAGGCGCTGGGCTATCACCCGCAGGTGATCCTGGCCGGCCGGCGGATCAACGACGGGATGGGGGCCTATGTCGCCGGGCAGATGGTCAAGGCGATGCTGCGCCGGCGGATCCAGGTGGATGGCGCGCGGGTGCTGGTTCTGGGCCTCACGTTCAAGGAAAACTGTCCCGACCTGCGCAACACCCGCGTGGTCGATGTGGTGCGCGAACTGGCCGATTACGGCATCGCGGTCGATGTGCACGACCCCTGGGCCGATGCGGCCGGCGCGCGGCACGAATACGGGATTGACCTCGTGGCCGACCCGCAGGAGGGCGCCTATGACGGCGTGATCCTTGCCGTGGCGCATGACGCGTTCCGGGCCCAAGGGGTGGCGGCGCTACGCGCCTACGGTCGCGAGGTTCATGTGCTCTATGACCTCAAACACCTGTTCGGGGTGGACGAGAGCGACCTGCGGCTATGACGGTCGGGCCGGGGCGCGTAGAATGTGCGGCATAGCGGGGCTGTTCCTTCGCGCCCCGGCGGGGGCCGATCTGGCCGGGCAAGCGCGCGCCATGACCGACCGGCTGGTCCATCGCGGGCCGGATGGCGCGGGGCAATGGAGCGACCCCGAGGCCGGCATCGCGCTGGGGCACCGCCGGCTGTCGGTGATCGACCTGTCGCCCGCCGGTGCGCAGCCGATGGTGGCGGCCTCGGGGCGGCATGTGATCGTGTTCAATGGCGAGATCTACAACCATCCCGCCCTGCGCGCGCGGCTGGAGGCCGAGGGGCACATGGGCTGGCGCGGCGCGTCGGATACCGAGACGCTGCTGGCGGCGATCGGGGCCTGGGGGCTCGCGGCCGCGTTGCAGGCGGCGCAGGGGATGTTCGCGCTGGCGCTGTGGGACCGCGAGGCACGGGTGCTGGCGCTGGCGCGCGA
>JAACUH010000093.1 GCA_009993005.1 Rhodobacterales bacterium | reverse complement strand
GCTCGACCTCCATCAGGTGCTTCTTCAGCACCTCGACCGTCACCTCCTGGTTCTTGGGCTGCGCCTGGAACAGGACGATGGGTCGGATGTAAGCCGTGTCCTTCTCGGCTTCCTCAGCCAACGACGCCCGTGACGCGATCGCCCCGTTCACAGCGTTCTGCCAGGTGTCGTGCTCAGACAGCATGATCGGCAGCTTGATCATCTCCTCGAGCTTCAGCTCCTGCGCCGTCACGCTGTGCAGGATGTTCGAGTTGAGCCGCGGCGTCGCCGTGAACTCGATGATCGCCGACGGATTGACCCGCGCCTGCATTTCGCGCGTCAGGCCGGTGACCGCGTTGTGCGCCTCGTCCACGATCATCAACGGCCGGTGGACATGCATCAGATTGGCGAAGGAGAACTTGACGCCGCCGCCTTCCAGCTTTTCCAGCCCCGGCAGGCTTTTGGGCAGCGCCGTGAAGTGCGGCTCCATGTTCTCGTTGTGGGAATAGACCTTGCGGCCCTCGGTGTTCGACACGCGCAGGGTCTGGATTGTGCCCACGACGATGCAGCAATGGTCGCGGATGTCGTGCGGGCGGATATGCGTGAAGTCCGCGATGTCGAACACGCGCACCCGGCCGTCGAAGGCCTCGTCCAGCGCCTGCCGATAGGGGTGGCGGGCGTTCTTCAGCGCCTCGGCCGTCTGAAGCCGGATCGTGTTTGACGGCACCAGCCACAGGACCATCGGATAGTCCTTCTCCACCCAGGTGTCGCGCGCGATGCCGATGGAGTGGGCGCCGAGGATAGTCTTGCCGCCCCCGGTGGGCAGGCGCAGGCAGACATAGGGAACGGCCGGCAGCTCGGCGAGCGGCGTGTAGGTGCCGCCGTACCGGCCGAGACGCTTGGCCTGGTTCGGTTCCCTGGTGATCGCCTCGTACGCGCCCTTCGGGCCCGCCACGCGCGCCTCCTCGAAGAACCGGCGGAGAACGGAGAGAGTATCGGTCTGGTATTGCTTCAGTTTCATCAGATGCCCCCTCAGGCCCGCGCTTTGACGTCGTAGGGCGTCTGCTTGAAGGTGATGCGCTCTCGGTCGAGCGTCGCGTGCGTCAGCCGGGATTGTTCGCCATAGACGGTCAGCGGGCCGTCGAAGTCCGGTGCCAGCTTGGCGATATCCTCACGGATCAGGGCGAGGGTCGCGCGGGTCAGCACGTTGCCGCCGCCCGGCCTCTTGTCGCCAAGGATGCCGTTGTAGAGCAGCGCATGGGCGCGGCCGTCGTGGATGCCGAGCAGCGGGCTGTCGCCGCTGCCATCCCACGGCCGGTCGGTCTCCGAAAACCAGACATGCGCCGCCAGCACCGGGAAGCGGATGTCCTGCCGGATGTGGCCCTCCTCGTCGAAGACGGGCGGGCCCAACCGGTAGAAGCGGAAACCGCCGCCACCTTGCCAACCCACCGCCTCGGAAATCCCGCCCGGTTCGCCCTCGATGACCTTTTGCAGGCGTGGCGCGCAGTGGGTAACGGCATGTTCTCCGAGCTCAATCGCGATGTAGCGTCGCCCCATCTTGTGGGCGACAGCGGCCGTGGTTCCCGACCCTAGAAAAGAATCGAGAACAAGATCTTTGGAGTTCGTCGCAACCTGCATCACTCTTTGCATGAGCCGTTCTGGCTTTGGCGTTAGAAAGACGTCCTCTTCGAACAGCTTCAGTATTTCCTTTTTGGCTTCCTGAGTGTGACCGACCTCCTCATAAGACCAGATTGTCTGAGGGGTCACACCCTGTTTAACCTCCGAAAGGAAGCGCTTGATCTGGGGGATTGCATCACCATTCTTCCCCCACCAAATTCGATTGTCGGCGTCTAGCTGCCAGAAGTTCTCTTCGGAGACGCGCCAGTAATTGCCGCCGGGCGGACCCTTGATCTCGCGTCCGCTGGGAGATGTGATTGCGTATTTGCCGAGGCTGTAGAAGTTCCGCGCTGAAAGATCGCTTGTTTTCCACGGGCCACGCGGGTCGTTGTCGGGGTTCTTGTAGGCCTTATCCTGCTTCTCCGTTCGCGGCATTAGGTTCGGCTTGAAGGCTTCGGAATTTCTCGCGTAAACAAGAATGTAGTCATGATCTGATGAGAAATGTCGCGCGCTAGACTTGGGGGAGTAGTTCTTTCGCCAGATGACGGTATCGATGAAGTTTGAGCGCCCGAACACCTCGTCCATAATGACTTTGAGGTAGTGCCCTTCGTTGTCGTCGATGGACACCCAGATCGAGCCATCCTCGGCGAGAAGATCGCGGAGCAGTTCCAGACGGGGCCACATCATGGCCAGCCATTGCGTGTGCTCGAGGTTGTCGTCGTAGTGCTCGAAGGCGGAGCGCGTGTTGTAGGGGGGGTCGATATAGATGCATTTCACCCGGCCGGCATAGAAGGGCAGCAGCGCTTTCAGCGCCTCCAGGTTGTCGCCCTGGATCAGCATGTTGCCAGCGCCACCGTCGCCAGCCGACAAATCCGGGACTTCCTCCAGCAGGCGATAGGGCACGTGCTGTGCCGTGCGGATGTCCTCGTCCCGTGTCAGCCAGTTCAGTATTGGCATGCGCTACCGCTCGTCCTCTCGTTTCTTGCCGGAGGGTTCCACGGTCGTGCCGGTCAGCCGCTGGTACTCCTCGACCGCAAGGACGACGACCACCGGCCGCCCATGCTTCTCGACCACCACTGGCTCGGCCCGCGCTTCGTCGATCAACTGGCCGAAGTGATGCTTGGCCTCACGGGCAGACACGGCCTTCATGGGCCCCTCCCTGATTTGTGGTCAGAATGGTCACAATGCACGGATGAGGTCAACGACCCACGGCACTGCGACTTTCACATCGGGGAGTTCGACGCCGGGGGCATTTCGACCGGATGGAACCGGGATCGGAGTCCGCGCAGACACAGGCAAAAATGGCTTATAGAACAGATGCTTGAAAGCTTTTCACCAAAACTGCGCAGTCAACAGGTCCGGAGAATATCGTCCCGGAGAGACCACTTCGGGGCCTCCTGGCAGCGGGGCCGGTTAACAGCCCCTCCCGCATAACCCTCGAAAATAACGGAAAAATCCGGCCGGAGCCGGATCGGGAGAACGCTTTCGCGAGGGCAAGTGGCGGAAGCGGTGGGATTCGAACCCACGGTACGGTTTCCCGCACGCTGGTTTTCAAGACCAGAGCCTTAAACCACTCGGCCACACTTCCTTGTCGGTCCGGGCCTGCTGGGGTCGTGGCGAGGCGCGCCCCGAGCGGGGCGGCCGGACCACGGGGTGGCAGGCTGGCGGACAGCACCGTGTTGTAACCCCATTCCTGTTTTGGCGTCCAGCGGTCACGAAAGCCAGGTCGGAGAATGGCGCATCACGCTTTGGGGAAAATCGCCGATGGTGGTGCGGCAAGCCTTTCAAAAAGGCCCCACCGCGTTTATCCTCAAGGCGCAGCGCCGGGGGTTGCCGTGGCGCTGTTGTCTGGTGCGATCATGCGTCGGGCAAGAGGGGCAAGGGCATAAGGGCCGGACAACGGTCAGGCGCCACAACGGCGGGCACGGGCAGAGGGGCATCAGATGGCGGGCAAATCGGGGCGGCAGGTCAGGACGGCTCTGCGTGGCATCGCGCTTGTGGCGGGACTGGCGCTTCTGGCGGCTTGCGACGCGGATGGCAATTTCAGCCTCGGCGGTGGCGGTGCAGGGGACGGCGAAGGCGGCCCGATTGCCCGGAGCCAGTCCGTGTCGCTTGTCGAACGCGATGTCGAAGCGCCCGAGGTGTTTCAGGTGACCGGGTCCGGCCTGTGGGACGGCCGTCCGTCGCTGGGCGGCGTCTGGGTTGCGCATCCCGATGTGACCGACCCCGAACGGGTGATCATCCGCAACGAGGCCAATGGCAAATTCGTCATCGGCGCGCTGTTCCGCCGCGAAAGGGACAATCCCGGCCCGGCGCTCCAGGTCTCCTCTGACGCGGCCAACGCGCTCGAGATGCTGGCGGGCGCGCCGGCGCAGCTCAATGTCACCGCCCTGCGCCGCGAAGAGGCCCCGGAGACGGTCGAGCCAGGGGCCGTGGCCGATTTCGGCACGCCCGGCGCTATCGCGGCGATGCCGCTCGACCCGATCGCCAATGCCGCCGCAGCGATCGACGCTGCCGCCCCGGTCACTCCGGCCACACCGGTCACTCCGGCCGCCAGTGCCCCGATCACCGCCGCGGCGATTGATGCGCCGGCACCGGCCGCACCCGCCGCCGCCGCCTCATCGCTCGACCGGCCCTATATCCAGCTCGGCATCTTCAGTGTCGAGGCCAATGCCAATGCGACCGCCGCCCTGATGCGCACCCAGAACTTCAGCCCGCGCGTTGTCGCGCAGGAAAGCCAGGGCCGCCAGTTCTGGCGTGTGATCGTCGGCCCTGCCTCCAACACGGCAGAGCGCGCCCGGCTGCTCGACCAGGTCAAGGCCATGGGGTTCAACGATGCCTATTTCGTCCGCAACTGATCGCCCTTGTGATCCTGCCCCGGAGAGAGCCCCCATGCGCCGCGCGCTGACGACCCTTTTTGCCACGCTGGCCCAGTCTCTTTTTGCCACGCTGGCCCAGTCTCTTTTTGCCACGCTGGCCCTGTCTCTTTTTGCCACGCTGGCCCTGTCTCTTTTTGCCACGCTGGCCCTGTCCCTTTTCGCAACCGGCGCGGCCATGGCCCAGGCGTTCGAGACGCGGGCCACCGCCGCCTGGGTCTATGACCAGGCCACCGGGACCGTCCTTCTCGACAAGAACGCGGATGAGCCGCTGCCCCCGGCCTCGATGTCCAAGCTGATGACGCTCTACATGGCCTTCGAGGCGGTGGCCGACGGGCGGCTCACCATCGACGAACGCCTGCCCGTCTCGGAACATGCGATGAGCTATACCGGGTCGAGCATGTTTCTCAACACCACCGACCGGGTGCGGGTCGAGGACCTGCTGCGCGGGATCGTCGTGCTGTCGGGCAATGACGCGAGCACGGTCATCGCAGAGGCGCTGTCGCCCGATGGCACCGAGGCGGGCTTTGCCCGGATGATGACCGACCGGGCGCGGCCGCTTGGCATGCTGCATTCGACCTTTACCAATGCCAATGGCTGGCCCGCCGCAGGGCACCGCATGTCGATGCATGACCTCGGCATCCTGGCCGATCACATCATCCGCGATTTCCCCACCTTCTACCCGATGTTCGCCGAAACCGAATTCCTGTTTGACGGGCGCGTGCCCTCGAACACGCAGAACCGCAACCCGATCCTGTCGCTGGGCATCGGGGCTGACGGGCTCAAGACCGGGCACACGCAAGAGGCCGGCTTTGGCCTTGTCGGTTCGGCCAAGCAGGGCGACCGGCGCATCATCTTTGTGATCACCGGGCTGGACAGCGCCGAGGCGCGCCGCGAAGAGGCCGAGCGGATCGTCAACTGGGCCTTCCGCCAGTTCACCCAGCGCCAGATCGGCACCGCCGGCACCCGCTTTGCGCAGGCCGATATCTGGATGGGCGAGGCCGCGTCGGTCGATCTGGTGCTGGGGGCGGATGTGTCGCTGCTGGTGCCGGTCGTGGCCGGGGGCGGCGTGGCGGCCGAGGTGGTCTTTCAGAGCCCGATCGAGGCGCCCGTCAGCGCCGGGCAGCAACTGGGCGAGCTTGTCATCACCCGCAACGGCCTGCCCGAGGCGCGCCATCCGCTCGTCGCGGCTGCCGATGTGGCGCGCGGCGGCTTTGCGGTGCGGATGCGCACGGCCGCACAGGTGCTGCTGGCCAAGATCACGCCGCTGATCGCGGGCACGCCGGCGGCGGCGGGCGACAGCGGCGCGTGACACCCGCAATGGCGGCACCGCTGTTCATCACCTTCGAAGGGATCGACGGGTCGGGCAAATCCACGCAGGCGCGCCTGCTGGCCGACCGGTTGCGCGCGCAGGGCATCGCCACGCTGCTCACGCGCGAACCCGGCGGCAGCCCCGGCGCCGAAGAGATCCGTGCGCTGCTGCTCACCGGCGCGTCCGGCCGCTGGTCGGCCGAAACAGAGATCCTGCTCTTTACCGCCGCACGTCGCGACCATCTGGAAAAGACCATCCGCCCCGCACTCGCCGCAGGGCAATGCGTGGTCTCCGACCGCTTTGCCGACAGCACGCGCGTCTATCAGGGCGCGACGCGGGGCAACCTGCGCGCCATGGTGGACAGCCTGCACGCGATGATGATCGGGCGCGAACCCGATCTTACATTCGTGATCGACATGGACCCGGCGACCGCACTGGCGCGCGGCCTTGCCCGCCGCTCTGGCGAAGACCGGTTCGAGGATATGGGGCTGCCCTTTCAGGAGACGTTGCGCCACGGCTTTCTCGCCCTCGCCCATGCCCATGCCGACCGCTGCGTGGTGATCGCTGGCAACCGCGACACGGCCGAGGTCGCCTCCGAGGTCGCCGCCCACGCGCTGTCCCGGCTCGCGGGAAGCGCGGCATGACCGATGACACCCTGCCAGACCCCGACCGGATCGAGGGCGCGCCGCATCCGCGCGATACGCCCCAGGTCTTTGGCCAGCGGGCGGCCGAGGCGGGCTTTCTCGCCGCCTTTGCCGCGGACAGGCTGCATTCGGGCTGGCTGCTCAGCGGGCCCAGGGGGATCGGCAAGGCGACGCTCGCCTACCGCATCGCGGCCTTCCTTCTGGCGCAGCCCGCCACCTCGGATGCCGGCCTCCTCGGTGCCCCGCCACCACCAGCCACGCTCGACATCGCGCCAGATGCGCCCGACCTGCGGCTGATCCGCGCTGGCGCGCATCCGCGCCTCTTTGTGCTGCGGCGCGGGCCCAATGACACCGGCACAAGGCTCAGCGCCACGATCTCGGTCGAGCGTGTGCGCGAACTCAAGGGCTTTTTCCAGATGTCCGCCGCCGATGGCGGCCGTCGCGTGGTGATCGTGGACAGCGCCGACGAGATGAACACCAGCGCCGCCAATGCCCTGCTGAAATCCCTCGAAGAGCCGCCCGCCCGCGTCACGCAACTGCTGATCGCGCATCAGCCCGCGCGGCTCTTGCCCACGATCCGGTCGCGCTGCCGCGAATTGCGCCTGGCCCCGCTGGGCGCCGCCGATCTGGCGCAGGCGCTGGCCGCGCAAGGCCGCGCACCCGATGCCGCAGAGGCGCTGGCGGTGCTGGCGGGCGGGTCGGTGGGCGACGCGATCCGGCTTGCCCAGCATGACGGGCTCGCCCTTTATGCGGGGCTCGTGGCGCTGCTGGCCGACCTGCCCCGCTTTGACCGCCCCGCCGCGCTCCGGCTGGCCGAAAGCTGCGCCGGCAAGGGGGCCGAGGTCCGCTTTCCGCTGGTGCTCGACCTGATCGACTTGCTGCTCGCCCGCCTTGCGCGTGCCGGACTGCAAGGCCCGCCCGATGTGCAGGCGGCCCCGCGCGAGGCACGACTGCTCGCCCGCCTCGCGCCCGACGACCGCGCCGCGCGCCATTGGGCCAGTCTCCAGCAGGACCTCGGCCAACGCGCCCGTGCCGGCCGGGCGGTGAACCTTGACCCCGCCGTGCTGATCCTCGATATGCTGTGGCGTATCGAAGAGGCGGCCCGGTCGGTCGCCGCAGCCTGAGGCGGCCCATGTCCCCCGAACCCCCGCACGCCGACCCGCGCCCCGCCCTGGTGGACAGCCATTGCCACCTCGATTTCCCCGATTTCGACGATGAACGCGCCGCCGTCATCGACCGGGCAGTGGCGGCCGGCGTGACCCGGATGGTGACGATCTGCACGCGCCTGCGCCACGAACCCCGCGTGCGCGCGATAGCCGAGGCGCATGACCCGGTGTTCTACGCCGCCGGCACCCATCCGATGAGCGCGGCCGAAGAGCCGATGGCGAGCGTCGAGGGCCTTGTCGCCCTCGCCCGCCACCCCAAGTTCGTCGCCATCGGCGAGACCGGCCTCGACTACCACTACTCCGCCGACAGCCGCGACGTGCAGCAGATCTCGCTGCGCATCCATATCGCCGCCGCCCGCGCCACCGGCCTGCCCCTCGTCATCCACGCGCGCAACGCCGATGACGACATGGCCGAGATCCTGACCGAGGAATACCGCGCCGGTGCCTATGCCTGCGTGATGCACTGTTTCTCCAGCGGCCCCGCGCTGGCGCAGGCGGCGCTCGATCTCGGCTTCTACCTCTCGATGTCGGGTATCGCGGCCTTTCCCCGTTCGCAGGCGCTGCGCGACATCTTTGCCGCGGCCCCGCTCGACCGGATCCTGCTCGAGACCGACAGCCCCTACCTCGCCCCCCCGCCCCATCGCGGCCGCCGCAACGAGCCCGCCTACACCGCACATACAGCGGCGGCGGGGGCCGCGGTCTTTGGCCTCGACCTGCCGACATTCGCCGCGCAGACCAGCGCCAATTTCGACCGCCTCTTCAGCAAGGCCGCCGCATGGAGGGCCGCGGCATGACCGCGCGGCTCGAGATCACGATCCTCGGCTGCGGCTCCTCGGGCGGCGTGCCGCGCCTCGGCGGCGACTGGGGCGACTGCGACCCCGCCGACCCGCGCAATACCCGGCGCCGCTGTTCGATCCTGGTGTCGCGCCGCACCGCGCAGGGCGTGACGCGCGTGCTGATCGACACCTCCCCCGACATGCGCGCGCAACTGCTCGACGCCGGGGTCGGCACGCTCGACGCGGTGCTCTACACCCATGCCCATGCCGACCATGTGCATGGCATCGACGACCTGCGGATGATCGTGCACAACATGCGCAAGCGGTTGCAGGTCTGGGCCGATGGTGAAACCGCCGACGCGCTCATCTCGCGCTTCGGCTATGCCTTCGTGCAACCCAAGGGGTCGTCCTACCCGCCGATCTGCGACCTCAACACGCTCGACGGCCCGGTCACAATCAGCGGCGCCGGCGGCCCGCTGACCTTGATACCGTTCAGCGTGGATCATGGCAGCATCAAGGCGCTGGGCTTTCGCATTGCAGGCGTGGCCTATCTGCCCGATGTCTCCGCGATCCCCGACGCGGCATGGCCGCACCTGGCGGACCTCGATTGCTGGATCGTGGACGCCCTGCGCCGCACCCCGCACCCGACCCATTCCCATCTCGCGCAGACGCTCGACTGGATCATCCGCGCCGCGCCACGCCAGGCGGTGCTCACCAACATGCATGTCGATCTGGACTACGCCACCCTCGCCACCGAAACACCGGCCCATGTCACCCCGGCCTTTGACGGAATGACGCTTTCCTTTGCGGACTGACCGGCGCCTTCTCTGTGCCTGAAATACTCCCGCCGGAGGCTCCTCCGGCCCCACACCCGCTAGGCCCCGCCAGATGAGCGCTCTCATTTCCGTCATCCTGCCCGTGTTCATCGTGCTTGGCTTCGGCTATGTCGCCCGCTGGCGCGGCTATTTCGGCGACAGCGCGGTGGACGGGCTGATGAAATTCGCCCAGGGCTTCGCGATCCCCTGCCTGCTGTTCCGGGCCATCGCAGATCTCGATCTGGGGCAGGAGTTCGACCTGGCCCTGCTCGCCACCTTCTACACAGGCGCACTGGCCGGTTTTGTCGCGGGAACCCTCGGTGCGCGCTTTGTCTTTGCGCGGTCCTGGGAGGACAGCGTCGCCATCGGATTTTGCGGCCTCTTCTCCAATTCCCTCCTGCTCGGCCTGCCGATTACCGAGCGCGCCTATGGCCCTGATGCGCTGACCGCCAATTTCGCGATCATCTCGGTCCATGCCCCGTTCTGCTATCTGGTCGGCATCAGCACGATGGAGATCGTGCGCGCCCGTGGCCAGACGCTCGCGGCACTGCCCGGCAAGATCGGTCGCGCCATCTTCAGCAATGCGCTGATCATCGGCATCGCCCTGGGCTTTGCCGTGAACCTGACCGGCCTGCCACTGCCGGTGGTGCTGACCGACGCGCTCGACCTGATTATCCGCGCGGCGCTGCCAGCCGCCCTTTTCGGGCTGGGCGGCGTGCTCTACCGCTACCGGCCCGAAGGCGACATGCGCACGATCCTGTTCATCGTGGCGGTCTCGCTTGTCCTGCATCCGGCGATCGTCTGGGGGCTGGGCCGCCAGACCGGCCTCTCGACCGACGCCTTCCGCTCGGCCGTGATCACGGCGGGCATGGCGCCGGGGATCAATGCCTATCTTTTCGCCAATATGTACGGCGCCGCGCGGCGCGTGGCGGCCTCTGCCGTGCTGATCGGCACCGCCGGCTCGATCCTGACAGCGGCTGTCCTGCTCACCCTGCTGCCCTGAGCGGGCCAAGGATTTTCGTACGAAAATCCTTGCAAGAATTTTCGTACGAAAATTCTTTCCCTACCCTGGCGACATCCCCCGCAACCGTTCCGACCGGCGCCGCAGGATCTCGAGCGTCGCCAGCAGCAGCACCGAGACCGCCACCAGCACTGTCGCCGCGGCGAGGATCGTCGGGCTGATCTGTTCGCGCAGACCGGTAAACATCTGCCAGGGCAGCGTCTTGTCCCCGGGCGCGCCGAGGAACAGCACCACCACCACCTCGTCAAAGGAGGTGATGAAGGCAAAGAGCCCGCCCGAGATCACCCCCGGCAGAATGAGCGGCATCTGCACCCGGAAGAACGTGCGCAGCGGCCCCGCCCCCATGCTCGCCGCCGCGCGCGTGAGCGAGGTGTCGAACCCCACCAGCGTCGCCGTGACCGTGATGATGACAAAGGGCACGCCCAGCGCCGCATGGGCCAGCACCACGCCCCAGTATGTCCCCTGCAGGCCCACCCGGCTGTAGAAGAAATACATCCCCGCCGCCGAGATGATCAACGGCACGATCATCGGCGAAATCAGCACAGCCATGATCGCCCGGCGGAACGGCACCTGCCCCTGCGAGAGCCCGATGGCCGCCAGCGTGCCGAGGCTGACCGAGATCAGCGTCGCCACCGGCGCGATCTTGAGGCTGTTCCACAACGGCTTTTGCCAGTCGGGATTGGTAAAGAAATCGCGGTAATGCTTGGTCGAATAGCCGTCCGGGTCAAACCGCAGCATCTCGGGCGTGAAGGTAAAGAAATCCTGCGCATTGAACGACAGCGGGATGATCACGATGATCGGCGCGATCAGGAAAAAGAAGATCAGCCCGCAGATCACGCGAAAGCTGTAGAACCAGACCCTTTGGCCCGGCGTGGCATAGACCGGCAAGCCGCTGCTCATCTCCTCAGCCCCCCAGCTTCACGTTGTCGATGCCCACGATCCGGTCGTAGAGCCAGTAGAGCGTCATCACCAACGCCAGCAGGATCGACCCCAGCGCCGCTGCCAACCCCCAGTTGAGCGAGGTCGAGATGTGATAGGCGATGCGGTTCGAGATAAAGACGCCCTTGTTGCCGCCCACCAGTTCGGGCGTGATGTAATAGCCGATGGCAAGGATGAACACGAGGATCGACCCCGCCCCGATCCCCGGCACGCTTTGCGGGAAATAGACCCGCCAGAAGGCGGTCCAGTTGGTCGCGCCCAGCGATTTCGCGGCGCGCAGATAGCTCGGCGGGATCCCCTTCATGACCGAATAGAGCGGCAGGATCATGAAGGGCAGCAGGATATGGGTCATCGCGATCACGGTGCCGGTGGCGTTGTTGATCAGCACCAGCCGGTTGCCGGTGTCCACCAGCCCCACCCAGACCAGCAGGTCATTGATCACGCCCTGTTGCTGGAGCAGCACCTTCCAGGCCGATGTGCGCACCAGAAGCGAGGTCCAGAATGGCAAGAGCACAAGGATCATCAAGAGGTTGGCGCTGCGCGCGGGCAGGTTCGCCATCAGCCAGGCCACCGGATAGCCCAGGATGATGCAGGTCGCGGTGATCGTGATCGACAGGGCCATCGTGCGGATGAATAGCGTGATGTAGATGCGGTCGTTGGGCCCGCGCAGCGCGGCCCCCTCCGGCCCGATCAGCATGTCCACGGCGTTGAGGAAATAGCCGCTGGTAAACCGCCCGGAATAGGCGTTGATCGTGGCCCAGGTTTCGGGCCGCAGCCAGCCGTCATTGGCGGCGGCGAACTGGTCGCGGATCGACACGCTGTCGAAGCCCGCCACATCGACGGCGGGCAGCGCGGGCGCGACCGCGCCGGCGGCGAGGTCGCGGTAGAGCGCGGTGAACACGAAATCGGGGATCTCGTGCGTGGCCGGATCGCGCCCCTTGAGGTCGCGCATCATCAGCGCCCAGCCGTCATAGGCCGAAAACGTCTCGGGCAGCGCCTCGGCCAGCGCCCCGGACTGCGCCCCGGACTGCGCCCCGGACTGCGCCCCGGACTGCGCAGGGTCGGCCATCCAGCCGGCCCAGGCGGTGGGGTCGGCAAAGGCCGGATCGGCGGCAGCGAACTGGTCGGCGTAGATGTCGGTTGCGAACCGCCCGACATCGCGCCCGGCGCTGCGAAACAGCGATGACATGCCGCCGCTCTCGTAATTCAGCCGCGAGCCCAGCCTTGTGTGGCTCTTGTATTCCTCGGCCAGCACCAGATCGGTGTAGAGCGCGGCAAAGACATCCTCGCCCGGCACCGGATCGGCCGCGCTGTCCCAGTCCTGCAGGGCAAAGACGGTGCGCGGGATGGTGTCGCCCACGATCTGGTTCTCGACCGAACGCAGCAGCATATCGGCGATCGGCGCCACGAAACTGACCAGGACGAACAGCAACAGCGGCGCGATCAGCGCCAGAGCGCGCAGCTTCTGGCGGCGCAACGCGCGGCGCAAGGACGCCTTGAGCGTGCGGCCGTCATTGGCCAGAAGCTGGCCTGCGGCATTTGCCTGCTGAGGGGCCATCATGTCGGTCATACGCGCCTTGTCCTGTCCCGGTCGGAAACCGGGCGGGGCCGCAACCGGCCCCGCCCCTCCCCTCGTGTCTGCGCGCTTACTGTGCCAGCCAGTTCTGGAACCGCGCGTCGAGCTCGTCCTGGTTGTCGGCCCACCATTCGATCTCGTTCACCAGAAAGTTCTGCTGGTTCGCGGGGTTGGTCGGCATGTGCTGGGCCATGTCGATGCCCAGCGTGGCATGCGTGCTGACCAGCGGCTGCGAGGAGGCGCGGGCGGGGCCGTAAGAGATATACTTGGCCTGATCCGCCAGACGCTGCGTGTCGGTGGCAAAGGCGAGGAAGTGCATCACCCGGTTCATGCGCGCTTCGTCCAGACCCGTCGGGACGATCCAGCCGTCAAAGTCGAACACCTGCCAGTCCCACAGCATCGACACCGGCTGCGACTGCTCTTCGATCACCGAGAACAGGCGGCCGTTGTAGGTCGAGCCGATCACCGCCTCGCCATCGGCCAGACGCTGCGGCGTCTCGGCCCCGGCCGACCACCAGATCACGCTGTCCTTGATCGTGTCGAGCTTGGCCAGCGCGCGGTCCACGCCCTCGGGGGTCGAGAGCACGTCATAGAGATCATCCTGCGCGACGCCGTCGCAGAGCAGCGCCCATTCGAGGTTCTTCTTTGGCCGGCTTTCGAGCGAGCGCATGCCCGGGAAGGTCTCGAGGTCGAAGATCGCGCAGAGGCTGTCGGGCACCGCGCCGTTCCAGGCCGCGACATCGTTGCGATAGCCGAAGGTGGTCGAGAACACGATCTGCGGCACAAAGCAGTCGTTGATCAGCGACGGGCCGAAGTCGTCGGTCGGCGTCGAGCCATCGGCGCCGGGGGCCAGCGCGGTATCAAAATCGATCTCGACGGCGAGGCCCTCGTCGCAGGCGCGCTGGCTGTCGGGGCCTTCGGCATCGACGAGGTCATAGGTCATGTTGCCGGCCTCTTGCGCGGCGCGCAGCTTGGCAATCGCTTCGTTGCTGCTTTCGTCCCAGGTGATGGTGACGCCGGTCAGCGCGCTGTAGGGCGCGGCATAGGCGGCAAGCTGGCTGGCCTGATAGGCACCGCCCCAGGACATCAGCACCATGCTGTCGGCGCAGTTCTCGCACTCCGGCAGGTCCTGCGCGGCGGTCATGCTGGCCGCGAGCGGCAGCAGCGTCAGCGCGGTAGCGCCAAGGATATGTTTCAGTTTCATCGCAGTTCTCCCTGTTATGGTTGGTCGTCGGTCCGCGCCTCGGCGCTATGGCGCGTCGAGCGCGCGGCAGTCCTCTGGCAACCAGCCGATCTCGATCTGCTGGCCGGGTTGCAGGCGCACCTGATCGGGTGCGTTGCGCGTCTTGATGATGAAATTGTCGCTGCCCGCCACCCGCAGGCGGGTGCGGAAGATGTCGCCCATGTAGATGAACTCGAGCACCTCGGCGCGCAGCGTATGCGCCCCCTCGCGCAGGCGGGCCTTGTTGAACTCTACCCGTTCCGGCCGGATCGACACCTGCGTGCGCTCGCCGATGCGGCTGACATTGACCGGCATCGCGTCGATCACGTCGCCGCTGTCGAGCCGCACGATGCAGGTGCCGTCGCCCATGCCCCTGACCTCACCGGTCAAGGTGTTGTTTTCCCCGATGAATTGCGCGACAAAGCTGTTCTGCGGCGCCTCGTAGAGCTGGTCGGGCGGGGCAAGCTGCTGGATGCGGCCATCGTTGAACACCGCCACCCGGTCGGACATGGTCAGCGCCTCGGTCTGGTCATGCGTCACATAGACGACCGTGATGCCCAGATTGTCGGCGATATGCTTGATCTCGAACTGCATGTGTTCGCGCAACTGCTTGTCGAGCGCGCCGAGCGGCTCGTCCATCAGCACCAGCTCGGGCTCGAACACCAGCGCGCGGGCGAGCGCCACGCGCTGCTGCTGCCCCCCCGAAAGCTGCGCCGGCCGCCGCCCGCCGAAATCGCCCATCTGCACCATGTCAAGCGCGCGGCGCACCTTGGCGTCACGCTCGGACTTGCCCAGTTTGCGCACCTCGAGCGGAAAGGCGAGGTTTTCGGCCACGGTCATATGCGGGAACAGCGCGTAGTTTTGGAACACCATGCCGATGCCGCGCTTGTGCGGCGGGATGTTGTTGATCGGCTGGCCGGCGAGCCGGATCTCGCCGGTGGTCGCGGTTTCGAACCCCGCGAGCATCATCAGGCAGGTCGTCTTGCCCGACCCTGACGGTCCCAGCATGGTGAGGAACTCACCCCTCGGGATCGAAAGATTGAGGTCTTTCACGACAAGCGTCGTGCCGTCATAACTTTTCTGGACGCGTTCGAAGGATACGAACGCGGCTTCTGTCGTGGCATGAGCCAAACCGACACCCCCTGATTTCGCGGCAGTTCACGCTGCACGTCTCATGCGACAGACTAAAGCAAACCGCGCGCCCGGCTGCAACCTCCCCGCAGGGCAGATTGCCGGGTTTGCGTTAACATGACGCATTCAGGCGATCAGAGCGCCGAAGTCCGGGCCGATTGCCTGCCCTTTGGCCGCAAACCGAATTTTATCCTGCTGCCGAGAGTGCGGTTGCCCGGGCCAAATCCCACACCCGCGCTCAATTCCGCCAGGCTCGGCGGCAATTGCGAGAAGGCGAGCACCTGCCGCACCGGCGGGCCATAGGCCACCGCCGCCCCCAGTCGTGCGAGGTCGGGCAACAGCCGGGCCACCGACAGTTGCGCCGCCGGGTCGAGCAGGGCCAGACCCCAGGGGCCGGGATAGAAGCTCTCGCTCGGCAGACCATTGCCGTAGATGATCTGGTGGCTCTCGAACATCAGGTGGACATAGCGCAGGTCGCGCACATTATGCGCCAGGCGCACCTGCCCGCCGCGCAGCCGCGCCAGATGCGTGGCGCGCACCAGCACCTCGTCGCCGCCTCGCCCGGTCGCCCCGGCGGAGCGGCGCAGCAGGACGGCATGCTGCGGCGACACCAGCGCGCCGCGTTCGCAACCCGCAAAGCCGCGGCCGATGCGCACCGGCGCCAGTGCCGGATGGGCGGCCAGCGTCGCGGGGTCGATCCGGCGCTCGCCGGTCCAGACCAGCGGCTGCGGGCCGTTGTCGCGGGTCACGACCAGATCGCCCGGGCGAAGCACCTCGACCGGAACCTCGCCGGTGGGGGTCAGGACCATCGTGCCGGCGGTAAGGCAGGGGATGCCCGCCGAATAGAGCTTGGCCGCGGTGTTGAGCTGGCTGGGGGCAACCCCCTGCAACAGCAGCGTCTCACCGCCCGGAAAGGTCAGCAGCGCATTGCCGGAACCGTCATCGCTCACCACCACATCCCGGGCCGTGACCGGCCCGCCCGTGCCGTTGACCAGCGCGCTCACGTCGATCTGGTCGTTGGTGAACCCGTCGCCATCGGTGTCGGCCATGTCAAAGTCGGTCACGACATCCGCGCCGCCGCCCTGGTCGAGCGCAATGCTGTCGTTGCCCGCCCCGCTGGTCAGCGTATCATCTCCGGCGCCACCGCGCAGGGTGTCGTTGCCCGCGCCGGTGATGATGACGTCATTGCCGCCCTGCCCGTCCACCGACTGGTTGTCGGCGTTCGCGCCGCCCTGAAAACTGTCGTCAAAGGCAGAGCCTTGCAGCACATCCGCGCCGCCGCTGTCGATATAGGTGACGCCCTGCGTCGCATTGGTCGCGTCGAAAGTGTCGGCCTGCGCGCTGCCCTCGAATACTTCGATCCGGGAAAAGGTGACGGTGCCGGTGTTGGTGGTGGCAGTGCCGCTGCCGCTGCCGTCAAAGGTGGTGGTGACGCCGCTGGTCGAATCCTGAAAGGCCAGCGTATCGACGTTGTCGCCGCCATCGCCACCGAACACGGTATCGGTGCCGAAATTGTCGCCAAAGCTGAAGGTGTCGCGGTCGTCGCCGCCAATGAGGAGATCGTTGCCGGCGTCGGAGTAGATGACGTCATTGCCCGCATCGCCGTCAACGATGTCGTCGCCCTCGCCACCAAAAAGGTGGTCATCGCCCGTGCCGCCGCCGATCGTATCCGAACCGGTGCCGCCATAGAGGACATCGTCCCCTGAATCGCCCTCGATCATGTCGTTCCCGGAGGAACCATAGAGGCTGTCATTGCCAGACCCGCCGTCGAGCAGATCATTGCCCGACCCGCCGCCGATCACATCGTCACCGCCCCCACCTATGACGGTGTCGTCCCCGGCATTGCCATAGACGGTCTGGGCGCTGTTGCTGGCCGCCATATCGACGATGTCGGCATAGTCAGACCCGTAGAGACCCTCGATCTCGACAAAGGTGCCGGTGGCGCCGATGCCGGCGTAGGAATAGCTCCCGGCCTCATTGCCGGTAAAGGTGACGACATAGCCAAGCGTCCCGAGATAGTTGGCAAAGGCGATGAAATCGTTGTCGAGGCCTGCCTCGCCGCCGAAAATCACATCGCTCTGGTGATCGTCGGTGATGAGAAACAGATCAGCCCCGGCCTCGCCATACAGCGTATCGGCCCCGATCCCGCCCGACAGGACGTCATTGCCGTCGCCGCCATAAAGGATGTCATCCTCGCCGCCACCGATGATTGTGTCATTGCCGGCACCGCCATAGAGCACGTCATTGCCCGCGCCCTCGGCGCCGAAACCGCCGATGACATCGTCGCCATCGCCGCCAAAGACGGTATCGTTGCCGCCGTCGCCATGAAGCGTGTCGTTGCCGTCGCCGCCGTAGATCGTGTCGGTCCCGTCGCCGCCGGATATGACATCGTTGCCGGTCTCGCCATGTATCGTGTCATCGCCGCTGCCGCCCGTCAGGCTGTCGTCGGCCATCGACGAAAAGGTGTAGGCACCGGCCTCATCGACCGAATAGACCGACAGCGGTGTCGGGCTGCCGGCGGCGGTGACGTAGTAGTTATGCCCGATGTTGCTGGCATAATTGACCGTGGTATTGGCCGGAACGGTCATCAGCAAGAGCGGCGTGCCCGAGCTGTCGATGAAATAGACATCGACCGCATAGGCGGTGGAATTGACAAAGCTGTTGCTGACCGCTTCGCCCGTGGTCGAGCCAAAGAACATCGGGTCCAGGCTGATGGTGTCGCCATAGATGACGTCAGAGCCGCTCCCGCCGTCGATCCGGTCGTTGCCCAACCCGCCGTAGAGCACATCCGCCCCGGCGTCGCCCGTGATACTGTCGGCACCATCATCACCATGCAGAACGTCATCACCGTCATTGCCGATCAGCCGGTCATCGCCCGTGCCGCCATAGGCCAGGTCGCTGCCGGCGCCGGTATCGATGGTGTCGTTGCCGCTGCCGCCATAGGCCCAGTCGTCACCGAACGCCCCTTGCGTGATGGTATCGTCGCCCGCGCCGCCAAAGGCGTCACCATAGACGTCCGAGTCATCGACCAGGACATCATTGCCGTCCCCGCCAAACAGCCGGTCATAGCCCGACCCACCAAATAGCGTGTCGCCGCCGGCATCACCGTAGAGGGTATCATCATTCTCGTGGCCATAGAGCGTGTCAGAATCGGTGCCGCCAAAAAGAATGTCTTTCCCGGTGCCGCCGAGGACAGAATCGTTGCCAGCGTCCCCATAAACGGTGTCGTTGCCGCTTTCGCCATGCAGGCTGTCATTGCCATCCCCGCCATGGACGGTGTCGTTATCCGACCCGGCGCGCACGGTGTCGTCGCCGCCGCCACCAAAGATTGTGTCATTGCCGACATTGCCACGCAGCGAATCATTGCCTGCCTCACCATGAAGCTCGTCATTGCCGTAGTCACCAAAGACAGTGTCATTGCCATCGCTGGCATAGACCGTGTCATTGCCGCCACCAGCACTCAGGCTGTCGTCACCGCTGTTCAGATAAAAGGTGTCACCGTCCGACCAGCTGAAGATCGTGTCGTTGCCACCGGTGCCGTCGATCGTCGCCATCTGCCGTCTGTCCCGCTGAACGCCGGGGAAAGCCCCGGTGTGACCCATGCGAGGGTCAGTGCTAGGACGCGGACCGCCAATACAGGGTTAACACGATCAGGCGTGACTACCTGCAATTCGACACAAAACGCATCGTTCCGGGACAGGCCGTCTTGATGGGGATGGCTGGTGCGGATGAAAGGACTCGAACCTTCACGGGTGTTACCCCACAGCGACCTCAACGCTGCGCGTCTACCAATTCCGCCACATCCGCACGTGTCAACCTGGTAGGCTGGAGGGCCTATAGACGAGGGCGCAGCCGATGCCAAGGGGGTGCGGTGCCTTTGCCAAGAATTGATCGGCCCATGCTGCGGATCCGACCGGTTGACGCTGGGCAATGTCCTTTGGGGCGTGTTAATGCCACCCTACTCGCCTTCGAACCTGCCTGTGAAACCAGTATCGTGCCCCGCCGTATCGGAATGTACTTGACCAGATTGCTGACCCCCGCCGTGCGTCGCGCAATCAGCGAACACCTCGCCTCCCCGCTCGTGCTGGGCAGTCAGGCCGGCATCACGCTTGTGCTCGGCCTGTCCGGCCCGTTCGAGACGCTCGCGCTGCTCTCGCTGCCGGCACGGCTGTGCTACTGGGGGCTGCTGGTGTTCGGCATCTACGCCATCGGCACGGCCGTGACGGATACGCTCAACCCGCAGTTGCGCCCGACCCGGCTGGGCTATGCGGGAACCGCCGTCGTCACCGGCATGATCAATGGCCTTGTGGCCGGAGGGCTGCTCATCATCATCAACGACTGGCTCTTCAGCGAGACCACGCGGGCGCTGTCCTCGCCTGCCGCCGTGCTCGGCTTTACGGTGCTTGTGGCGCTGGTCGTCAACGGGCTCCATGCGCTGGCCGAATATCGCGACGCGAGGTCACGCAAGACGCCGGACGCCCGGCAGGCGCAACTGATCGACCGCCTGCCGCCGGACCGGCGCGGCGGACTGGTGGCGTTGCGCGTGCAGGACCACTATGTCGAGGTGATCACGACCGAGGGTCAGGACATGCTGCTGATGCGCCTGCGCGACGCGATCCGGGAGGCCGCGCCAGAGCCGGGCCTGCAAGTGCACCGGTCGCATTGGGTCGCCGTGGCCCATGTCCGCAGTGCGCGCCTGCATGGCGAAACCGCGACGCTGGTGCTTTCGGACGGACGCCATGTGCCGGTGAGCCGCACCTACCTGCCCGCCGTCACCGCCGCCGGATTGCTGCGCGACGCGGCCGCCGCCGCTGCGGACGAGAACGTCGCATGATGCCGGAGTGGATCATCACCGACGGCCTCACCGATTATGCCCAGGCGGTGGCCTGGATGGAGGCGCGCGCCGAGGCCATCGCAGCCGGCACCGCGCCCGAGGCCATCTGGCTGCTCGAACATCCGCCGCTCTATACCGCGGGCACCAGCGCAAAGCCGGCCGACCTGACCGATCCCGACCGCTTTCCGGTGCATCAGGCGAAACGCGGCGGGCAATACACCTATCACGGGCCGGGGCAGCGCGTCGTCTATGTGATGCTCGACGTGGGGGCGCGCGGGCGCGATGTGCGCTGTTTCGTGCGCGACCTCGAAGCCTGGGTGATCGACGCGCTGGCCAGCTTTGGCCTGCGCGGCGAAATCCGGCCGGACCGCGTCGGCGTCTGGGTCGCGCGGCCGGACAAGCCGCCCCTGCCCGACGGCACCCCGCGCGAGGACAAGATCGCGGCGATCGGCATCCGGCTGCGCAAATGGGTGTCGTTCCACGGCCTGTCGGTGAACCTCGACCCCGACCTGTCGCATTTCGACGGGATCGTGCCTTGCGGCATCACCGGGCATGGCGTCACCAGCCTGGTCGATCTGGGCCTGCCGGTCACGATGGCCGACCTCGACGTCGCGCTGCGGGCGAGCTTTGCGCGGGTGATGGGCGCGCGGCCCGCCGCAGCCACCGGCGGGGGCGATGGACCCACCGGCGCGGACTGATCCGGCTGCGCCAATTTAACCCAGCCCGCACGGCAGTTCGAATATTGCTCACCGCCGGCCGACCCTCTACAACCTATCGCAAGAGGAAATCCGGGCCGACCGGTCCGGGATTCCCCAATGTGTAGCCAACTCGGAGACAGCCACATGGCAGACGCCGCCATCCACGGGCAGGACCATCACGACAAGCGGGGCTTTTTCACCCGCTGGTTCATGTCCACCAACCACAAGGACATCGGGATCCTCTACCTGTTCACGGCCGGTGTCGTGGGCTTCATTTCGGTCTGTTTCACCGTCTATATGCGGCTCGAGCTGATGGAGCCGGGCGTGCAATACATGTGTCTGGAAGGCGCGCGCTTCATCGCCGACGCGACCCAGACCTGTTCGCCCAACGGCCATCTGTGGAACGTGATGATCACCTATCACGGCGTGCTGATGATGTTCTTCGTCGTCATTCCGGCGCTGTTCGGCGGCTTTGGCAACTACCTGATGCCGCTGCAGATCGGCGCGCCCGACATGGCCTTTCCGCGGATGAACAACCTGTCCTACTGGATGTTCGTCGCGGGCACGGCGCTGGGTGTCGCCTCGATGCTGGCGCCGGGCGGCAACGGGCAGTTGGGGTCGGGCGTGGGCTGGGTGCTCTATCCGCCGCTGTCCACCAACGAGGGCGGCTACTCGATGGACCTCGCGATCTTTGCGGTCCACCTGTCGGGGGCCTCGTCGATCCTGGGCGCGATCAACATGATCACGACCTTTCTCAACATGCGCGCGCCGGGCATGACGCTGCACAAGGTGCCGCTGTTTGCCTGGTCGATCTTCGTCACCGCCTGGATGATCCTGCTGGCGCTGCCGGTGCTCGCGGGCGCGATCACGATGCTGCTGACCGACCGGAACTTCGACACCGCCTTCTTCCAGCCCGCAGGTGGCGGCGACCCGATCCTCTACCAGCACATCCTGTGGTTCTTTGGCCACCCGGAAGTGTATATCATCATCATCCCCGGCTTCGGGATCATCAGCCACGTGATCTCGACCTTTTCGCGCAAGCCGATCTTTGGCTACCTGCCGATGGTCTATGCGATGGTCGCCATCGGCGTGCTGGGCTTTGTCGTCTGGGCGCACCACATGTACACCGTGGGCCTGTCGCTGACACAGCAGAGCTATTTCATGCTGGCCACGATGGTGATCGCGGTGCCCACCGGCATCAAGATCTTCTCCTGGATCGCGACGATGTGGGGCGGGTCGGTCGAGTTCAAGACGCCGATGGTCTGGGCGTTCGGCTTTCTCTTCCTGTTCACCGTCGGCGGCGTGACCGGCATCGTGCTCAGCCAGGCGGCCATCGACCGGGTCTATCATGACAGCTACTACGTCGTGGCGCATTTCCACTATGTGATGAGCCTCGGCGCGGTGTTCGCGATCTTTGCCGGCATCTACTTCTACCTGCCCAAGTTCTCGGGTCGGATGGCGCCGGAATGGGCGGGCAAGCTGCACTTCTGGATGATGTTCATCGGCGCGAACATGACCTTCTTTCCGCAGCACTTCCTTGGCCGTCAGGGCATGCCGCGCCGCTACATCGACTACCCCGAGGCCTTTGCCTACTGGAACTATGTGTCGAGCTGGGGCGCCTTCCTTTCCTTTGCCTCGTTCCTGTTCTTCATCGGCGTGATCACCTACACCCTGCTCGCCGGCCGCAAGGTGAACGTGAACAACCCCTGGAACGAATACGCCGACACGCTGGAATGGACCCTGCCCTGCCCGCCGCCCGAACACACGTTCGAGCAGCTCCCCAAGCAGAGCGACTGGGACAAGAGCCACGCGCACTGAGGCGTGAAGCCAGATCAGGGGCCCCGGAGAGATCCGGGGCCCTTTTTGCATCCGCGGGCCGGCGCAGATGTCGCAGCCCGGCGGCATTTCCAAACGCCAAGGCGACGCTATACTCCGCCCATGCCCTACCAATGGCTCCCCCCGTCGAACGAAGAACGGTCGCTGCGTCTGTGGCCGCACCGGTCGCTGCCGCCGCGCGGTTTTGCCTGGTTCATCGGGTTGACCGCCGCGCTGATCGCGCTGCCGCTGGTCGGGCTGCTCGGCACGCCGGTGCTTTGGGGGATGCTGCCCTTTGTGGTGGCCGCAGTCGCGGCGATCTGGTTCGCGTTGCAGCGCAGCTATCGTGACGGCGCGATCCTCGAGGAACTGCGGCTCTGGCCTGACCGGGTGACGCTGACCCGCCACGACCCGCGCCGCGCGGCACGGCAATGGGAGGCCAATCCGCATTGGGTGCAGGTGACGCTGCGCGCGACCGGGGGGCCGGTGGCGGAGTATCTTACGCTCAAGGGTGCCGGCCGGGAGGTGGAGCTCGGCGCTTTCCTGACCGAAGAGGAACGCCGCGCGCTTTATGCCGACCTGTCGGATGCCCTGCGCGCGCTGCGCTAGCCTGTCCGAAAACGTCAAGACAGCGCGGGCCGGTCGGGCTAGGGTCACGTCAGACCCGCAACCGGAGCCAGGCCCCATGATCTTTCGCTACGCCATCCTCTATGTCCGCGACGTGCCTGCCACGCTCGATTTCTACAATCGCGCATTCGGGATCGCCACCCGCTTCCTGCACCCGGAGGGGGACTACGGCGAGGCCGCGACAGGCGCGACGCGGCTGGCCTTTTCCTCGGTCACGCTGATGCGGCAACTGGGCAAGGATGTGGCCGACGACCCGGCGGCGGCGCCCGCCTTCGAGATCGCCTTCGAGACCGCAGATGTCGCCGCCGCGCTTGACCGCGCCATGGCGGCGGGGGCTGTGCTGGTGCAGCCGGCCAAGGTGATGGACTGGGGCCAGACCACCGCCTATGTCCGCACGCCCGATGGCACGCTGGTCGAGATCTGCACGCCCACCGGCTGATCTGTCAGCGCCCAGACGGCGCGGCCTGCGGGGCAATCTGCCGCCTGCCGGCAATCGCCCCGCCGTCCGGCAGTGCCTCTCAGCCAAGCCGGTCCTTGACCTGCGGCCCGATCGCGCCGAAATCCATCTGCCCGGTATATTTGCCCTTGAGCACGGCCATCACGCGGCCCATGTCGCGGATCGAGGTCGCGCCGACCTCGGCAATCGCGGCGGCGATGGCGGCCTCACTCTCCGCCCCGGTCAGTTGCCGCGGCAGGAATTCCTCGATCACCCGGATTTCGTCCAGCTCTTTCTCGGCCAGTTCCAGCCGCCCGCCCTCTTCATAGGCGCGCGCGCTCTCGTGGCGCTGCTTGACCATGCGGCCAAGGATGCCGAGCACGACCTCATCGGTCACCCCGCCTTCATCGCCTTCGCCACGCGCGGCAATATCGCGGTCCTTGATCGCCGCATTGATCAGCCGGAGGGTTGAAAGACGCTCGGCCTCGCGCGCGCGCATCGCTTCCTTGAGCGCGCTGTCGATCCTGCTTCGCATGGTCATGCTGTCCGGTCTCCGGGGTTGGGTGAGTGGTAGCGGCACAAGATCGCAGACTACCCGCTGCGCCCGGTGCTGACAACTCTGACCGACCCCACGTCAAGCGGCCTGTGCCGGCGCGCGCGCTGTGCCCTTGACCCGGCCGGACGCGGTCCTTAGGAAAGGCCCGATCTGCACATCGGGGGATGACCACATGCCGCTCCATGCCGAAGGCAAACCGACCGCCTGTCTGGCCCTCGCCGATGGCACCGTGTTCTTTGGCAAGGGGTTCGGTGCCACCGGCCAGACCACGGCCGAGCTCTGCTTCAACACCGCGATGACCGGCTATCAGGAGATCATGACCGACCCGTCCTATGCCGGGCAGATCGTGACCTTTACCTTCCCCCATATCGGCAATACCGGCACCACGGACGAGGATGACGAAACCGCCGAGCCGGTGGCCGAGGGCATGGTCGTCAAATGGGACCCGACCGCGCCGTCGAACTGGCGCGCGACGGGCACGCTGACCGACTGGCTGGTGCGGCGCGGGCGGATCGGCATGGGCGGGATCGACACCCGCAGGCTGACCCGCGCGATCCGCCAGCAGGGGGCGCCGCATGTGGCGCTGGCGCATGACCCCGAGGGCAATTTCGACATTGCAGCGCTGGTTGCGGCGGCACGCGGCTTTCGCGGGCTGGTGGGCCGCGACCTCGCGCGCGATGTGACCTGCGCGCAATCCTACCGCTGGGATGAGATGCGCTGGGCCTGGCCGCAGGGATATGCCCCGCAGACAGCACCTGTGCACAGGGTGGTCGCGATCGACTATGGCGCCAAGCGCAACATCCTGCGCTGCCTGGCGTCATCGGGTTGCGACGTGACGGTGCTGCCCGCTTCGGCCACGGCCGATGACGTGCTGGCGGTGAACCCCGACGGGCTGTTTCTGTCGAACGGCCCCGGCGACCCGGCCGCGACCGGCGCCTATGCGGTGCCGATGATCCAGGGCGTGCTGGCGCGGTCGGACATGCCGGTGTTCGGCATCTGCCTCGGCCACCAGATGCTGGCGCTGGCGCTGGGCGCGCGCACGATCAAGATGAACCACGGCCATCATGGCGCGAACCATCCGGTCAAGGACCTCGAGACCGGCAAGGTCGAGATCACCTCGATGAACCATGGCTTTACGGTGGACAGCCAGACCCTGCCCGAGGGCGTGCGCGAGACCCATGTGAGCCTGTTCGACGGGTCGAACTGCGGCATCCGCATGGCTGACAGGCCGGTGTTCTCGGTCCAGTACCACCCCGAGGCGAGCCCGGGCCCGCAGGACAGCTATTACCTCTTCGAGCGTTTTGCCGCCGCGATGGCGGCCCGGGCGGCCTGATCTTAAGCCATTCTTAACCATATCGCCGTCATGATCGTCCGTGAGGAATGGACAGGTCTGACAGCGGATGGCGAGCCCGGCACCAGAATCGCGCCCGACAGGCATGGCGGCCCTGCCCCCGGCCGGCGAGCGTGGCCCGGGGCCAGAGGCCGCGCGCATCGCGCTTGCGCCACCGCCGATCCGGCCCCTGACCGCGGCACAGGCCCGCGCGCGCGGGCTTGACCTGATCGACCCGATCGCCCTGCCACCCGACCGCCAGCTCATCGACCGGCTCGGCGCGCATGACTGTTTGCGTCTGGGCCTGCTGCCCTGGCGCAGGCAAGGCGGGGCGACGGTGATCCTGACCGCGCGCTCCGGCCTGGTCGCGCGGCACATGACACGGCTGGTTGCGACCTTTGGCCCGGTGCGGATGGCCTGGGCGGACGAGGCGCGCAGCCAGTCCGCAGTGCTGGCGGCCGTCGGGCCGGCGCTTGCCGCGCGGGCCGAAACCCGTGTCGCGGCGGCAGACAGTTGCCGCGACTGGGACCAGCGCCGGATCCTTGGCTGGGCCGCAGCCCTGGCGGCGGCGGTCCTGTCGCTGGCCCTGACCGCACCGGCGGTCCTGTTGCTGGTGCTGCTCACCGGGACGGCCGGTGTTCTCGCGCTCAACACCATCATGAAGGGCGCGGCCGCCGTCCTCGCGCTGCGGGCCCGGCCCGCGCCACCCGCACCGGTGCCCATCGCGGCAGACCGCCTGCCCATCGTCTCGCTCCTTGTGCCTCTCTACCACGAGCGCGAGATCGCAGCGCATCTGCTGACGCGGCTGGCGCGGCTCGATTACCCGCGCGACCGGCTCGATATCTGCCTGATCCTCGAGGATGACGACACCACCACCCGCGCGACGATCGCGGCAACCGCGCTGCCCGACTGGTATCAGGTGATCCTGGTGCCGCGCGGCACCCTGCGGACCAAGCCGCGCGCGCTCAACCATGCGCTCGACTTCGCGCGAGGCACAATCCTCGGCATCTACGACGCCGAGGATGCGCCCGCGCCGGACCAATTGCAGAAGGTCGTCGCGCATTTTGCGACCACCGCACCCGATGTCGCCTGCCTGCAGGGCGCGCTGGATTACTACAACAGCACTTCCAACTGGCTCGCCCGGTGTTTCACTCTGGAATATGCGTCCTGGTTCCGGGTCGTGCTGCCGAGCCTGCTGCGGATGGGGTTTGCCATCCCGCTGGGCGGCACGACCCTCTTTCTGCGGCGCGATGCGATCGTCGAGGTCGGCGGCTGGGACGCCCATAACGTGACCGAGGATGCGGACCTCGGCATCCGCCTTGCCCGGCACGGCTACCGGACCGAACTGATCGACACCGTGACCGAAGAGGAGGCGAACGCGCGGGTCTGGCCCTGGATCAAGCAACGCTCGCGCTGGCTCAAGGGCTATGGCGTGACCTGGGCCGTGCACATGCGCAACCCCGCCCGGCTCTGGCGCGACCTCGGGGCCTGGCGGTTCTTTGGCGTGCAGATGCTCTTTCTCGGCACGCTGAGCCAGTTCGTGCTGGCGCCGCTGCTGTGGTCCTTCTGGCTCATCGCTGTCGGCCTGCCGCATCCGCTGACAGCCCTCGTCCCGCACGGCTGGATCCTTGGGCTGGGGGCGATGTTCGCGCTGTCGGAAGTTGTGGGGATCGCCGCTGCAATGATCGGGGCGCGCTGTGCCGGCAAGCCGCGGCTGGCGCTCTGGGCACCGACCCTGCAGCTCTATTTTCCGCTGGCCACCATTGCCGCCTACAAGGGTCTGTCCGAGATCATCACGCGCCCCTTCTTCTGGGACAAGACGCTGCACGGGGTCTTTGTGCCCACCACACCGGTCCAGCCGGCCGCATCCGCCATGCCACAGCCGGCCAGGCTGCGCGTCGTGGCGGCCGCACCTGCAGCTAGGGCGCGGCCTGCACCTTTGCCGCATCCAGCCGCAACCGGGTGATGAAGGCATTGGAGATGTGATCGCGCAGCGCCAGGTCGGCCGCGTCGCCGTCGCCCGCCTCGATCGCCCGCACGATGGCGGCATGTTCCTCAAGCGTGCCTTCGCTGCGCCCTGCCGCGGCCAGCGATGTCGTCGCCAGAAGCGCCATCGAGCGATGCACGAGGTCAAGCTGCTGCACCAGAAAACGGTTGTGGGAAGCGAGGTGGATCTGCTTGTGAAAGCGCCGGTTCGCCCGGCTGAGCGCCTTGGGATCACCGATCAGCGCCTGGTCGGCCTCGAGCATGTCGCGCAGCACGCGCACTTCTTCGGGCGTGGCATGGCGCGCGGCAAGGCGGGCGGCCAGCCCCTCGAGTTCACCCCGCACGACATAAAGCTCGGCCAGCTGGTTGTGGTCGAGCGAGGCCACGATCAGCGAGCGCCCGTCCCGGCTGAGCAGCGACTGCGTCTCGAGCCGCTGCAACGCCTCGCGGATCGGCGTGCGCGAGACGCCGAAACGGTCGGCGAGTTCGCTCTCTACCAACCGGTCGCCGGGGCGATAGATGCCGGTGTCAATCGCTTCGAGGATCAGCACATAGGCGTCACGCTGCGGGGTCTTGGGGTCGGACATGCTGCCACCTTTCGCTCGCCCCCACACTAGCCGCCGGACCCCGCCGCATTCAAGCGGGGTCGCGGCCAAAGCGATTGCGCCGGCCACGGCCCCGCCCTAGTGTCGCGCCATGGTAGCCGCATCCTTTGCCCACGTCCGCGCCTGGGTCTTTGACCTCGACAACACGCTCTATCCACCCGAAGCGCGGCTGTTCGACCAGATCGAGCTGCGCGTGACCGATTTCGTCGCGCGGGCCCTGGGTGTCGAGAGGGCCGAGGCCGACCGGCTGCGCGAACATTACTGGGCCAGATATGGCACCACTCTGGCCGGGCTGATGGCCGAGCACGGCGTCGATCCCGGCCCATATCTGGACGAGGTCCATGCCATCGACCTGTCGCATCTGACCCCCGACCCCCTGCTCGCCGCCCGGATCGGGGCGCTGCCGGGGCGGCGCATCGTCTTTACCAATGGCTGCGAAAGCCATGCGCACCGCGTGCTCGCCGCGCGCGGCCTCACCGGGGCCTTTGATGCGGTTTACGGCGTCGAGCACGCCAATTTCCTGCCCAAACCCGAACAGGCCGCGTTCGAGGCGGTCTTTGCGCTCGACGGGCTCTCGCCCCTGCAAGGCGCGATGTTCGAGGATGACAGCCGCAACCTCGCCGCCCCTCATGCGATGGGGATGCGCACGGTGCATGTCGCACCGCAGGCCGCGCCGGCCGATCACATCCACCACCACACCGCCGACCTCGCGGCCTTCTTGTCGCAGTTGGGCTGAAGGGGCTTTCCCGCCCCCCGGCATCGCCCTATCTGTGGGTCATGCAGAGAGACCAGACCGATATCGTGATTTCGGGCGGCGGCGTCGCCGGGCTCACCGCCGCCGCGGTGTTCGGCAGTGCCGGGTTTCGCGTGATCTGCGTCGATCCCGCGCCGCCCGTCACCGCGGCGACAGCCCCCGGCGCCGATCTGCGCACGACCGCCTTTTTGCAGCCCGCCCGCGATCTGCTCGCCATGGCGGGCCTGTGGGACAGGCTCGCGCCCTTTGCCACACCGCTCGCGGTGATGCGCATTGTCGATGCGGGGGGCCCGGACCCCGTCGCCCGCGTCACGCGCGATTTCGTGGCGTCCGAACTGGGCGATTTGCCCTTTGGATGGAACCTGCCCAACTGGCTCTTGCGGCGCGAGATGGCCGCACGGCTGGCGGAACTGCCAAACGTGGATTTTCGCCCCGGAACGGGATTTGCGCGGATGCTGACCCGCGAGGCAATGGCGCTGGTCACGCTGTCGGACGGTGTGCAGATCGCAGCGCGGCTGGTCTTGGCCGCAGACGGGCGCGGATCGCCGGTGCGGGAGGCCGTGGGGATCGACGTCACAACAACGCGTTACGGGCAAAAGGCGCTGGTGTTCGCCGTCACGCATGACGCGCCCCATGACAATGTCTCGACAGAAGTGCATCGCAGCGGTGGCCCCTTTACCCTGGTGCCATTGCCCGATCATGACGGGCGGCCCTGCTCTTCGGTTGTCTGGATGATGCCGGGCGCAGAGGCGGCCGCACTGATGGCGCTGGACACCGGGGCCTTCGCGGCCGCCGCCACCGCGCGTTCGGCCCATGTGCTCGGCCCGCTGCGCCTGGCGTCGCCACGGCAGGTCTGGCCGATCATCAGCCAGATCGCGCAGGCCATGACGGCGCAGCGCACGGCGCTGCTGGCAGAGGCCGCGCATGTCGTGCCGCCGATCGGCGCGCAGGGGCTGAACATGAGCCTGGCCGATATCGCCTGCCTGCATGACCTCGCCGTGGCGCGCCCCGAAGGGCTGGGCGATGCGACGATGCTCGCGGCCTATGCCCGCCGCCGCCACGCCGAGGTGCGGCTGCGCGTGGCGGGTGTCGATGCGCTCAACCGCGCGTCGATCGCCGGCGCTCCCGCCCTGCGCGACCTGCGCGCGGCGGGCATCCGCGCCCTGGCCGCCTCGGCACAGGTGCGGCGCGGGTTGATGCGGCTGGGCCTCGGGGCCCGCGGCTAGCGCGCGTGGCGGCCGCGGGTTTGGATATTTGTGGCCAAAAGATGCAGCAGGTCAGAGCACCTGATCGAGGACCCGCGTGAGGCGCGCCAGCGTGCCCTCGACATCATAGAGCTTGTCCAGGCCAAAGAGGCCGAGGCGGAAGGTGCGGAAATGGGCGGGCTCGTCGCATTGCAGCGGCACGCCGGCTGCGATCTGCATCCCCAAGGCGGCGCATTTCCTGCCGTTCTGGATCTCGGGGTCATCGGTGTAGCTGACCACCACCCCGGGCGCGGCAAAACCCGGCGCTGCAACCGACTGCACGCCCTTGCCCGCAAGGTAGCTGCGCACGGCCGTGCCCAGCGCCCATTGGTTGTCGCAGAGCCGCGCAAAACCATAGTCGCGCGTCTCGATCATGGTGTCGCGGAAGGCGCGCAATGCGTCGGTCGGCATGGTCGCGTGATAGGCATGCCCGCCGCCCTCATAGGTCTGCATGATCGCGTGCCATTTCCTGAGGTCGATGGCAAAGGAGTTGCTCGTGGTCGCGGACATCCGGTCAACCGCGCGCTGCGACATCATCACAAGGCCCGCCGAGGGCGAGGCCGACCAGCCCTTTTGCGGAGCCGAGATCAGGACATCGACGCCGGTCGCGGCCATATCGACCCAGACGCAGCCCGAAGCGATGCAGTCGAGCACCATCAGCGCGCCCACCTCATGCGCGGCATCGGCCAGCGCCGCGATATAGGCGTCGGGCAGGATCAGCCCGGCCGAGGTTTCAACATGCGGGGCAAAAACCACATCGGGCCGCGCGGCGCGGATCGCAGCTGTCACCTCCTCGATGGGCGCCGGAGCAAAGGGCGCGCGCGCGGCGTTGCCGGTCTGGCGCGCCTTGAACACGGTTGTCTGCGCGGTGAACTGGCCTGCGTCGAAAATCTGGCTCCAGCGGTAGGAAAACCAGCCGTTGCGCACCACCAGCGCATGGGCGCCGCTGGCAAACTGGCGCGCCACCGCCTCCATCGCGTAGGTGCCGCCGCCGGGGACGAGCGCCACGTGATCGGCGTGATAGACCTCTTTGAGCATGCCCGAGATGTCGCGCATGACGCCCTGAAACGCCGCGCTCATGTGATTGAGCGAGCGGTCGGTGAACACCACCGAAAACTCCATCAGCCCGTCCGGGTCCACCTTGCTCATCGTGCCGTCCATCTCGCGCCTCCCTGCTGCGCCTCTAGAGCTAGGGCCGAGGGCGCACAAAAGCAATGCGGCGCCTCAGATCGGGCCGGGCAAACGCTCTTCGGACAACAGCACATTGGCCTCGAGCGTGCCGACACCGGGCAGCGTCATGATCCGCCGCCGCAGCACCCGTTCGAAATCGGCCAGGTCGCGCGCGACCACCCGCAGGCGGTAATCGTAGAGGCCCAGCACATGTTCGACCGTCTGCACCTCGCGGATCGAGGTCACGGCGCGCTCGAAATCCTCGAGACTGGCGCGCCCCTTGGCCGCGAGCTTCACGCCCAGAAACACCGTGACCCCCAGCCCCAGCCGCGCCGCGTCGAGCCGCAACCGCCGCCCCGCGATCACGCCTGCCGCCTCGAGCCGGCGGATGCGCCGCCATGTCGCGGGCTGGCTCAGCCCCAGCATGCGGCCCAGCACGCTCGCCGGGCGGTCGGCCTCGGCCACCAGCGCGCGCAAGAGCGCCCTGTCGATGGCGTCGAGCACGATCATAGCGGCAGCGCCTCGTCCGATTTCACGGTGGCGACCGTCATCAGCGCCTCGATGTCGGCCAGATGCGGCAGGGTGAGGATGCGGTCGCGGTAGATCTCCTGATAATGCCGCAGGTCGCGCGCCACCAGCGAGAGGCGCACATCGACGCGCCCCAGAAAGGTCTGGATCTCGATCACCTCGGGCACGCCGCGCGCGGCCGCCAGAAACTCGTCAAAGGCGCGCGGCTGCGTCTTGTCGAGCGTGATGCGCAGGCTCACCGCCACCTCGAAGCCCAGCGCGCGCCAGCCGATCACCGCCTCCTGCCCCTGCACGATGCCCTCGGCGCGCAGCCGGTCGAGCCGTCGGGCGACCCGTCCCGGCGTGAGGCCCGCGCGCGCGGCGAGGTCCGGCGCCGCCAGTGTCGGGTCGGCTTGCAACAGGCGCAGCAGATGGCGGTCAGCATCGTCAAGCATGAAAACCACACTAATTCGCAATGTAGCGCATGACAATCTTCTCTGTGCCCAAAATACTCACGGCGGAACACTCGCCAACCCGCATGGCGCGGATATGATGCGTCATCTCTTCCAACCAAAGGACAAACCCGATGCGCGTCTATTATGACCGTGACTGCGACGTGAACCTGATCAAGGACAAGAAGGTCGCCATCCTCGGCTACGGCTCGCAAGGCCATGCCCATGCGCTCAACCTGCGCGACAGCGGCGCCAAGAACCTCGTCGTCGCCCTGCGCGAAGGCTCGCCTTCGGCGAAAAAGGCCGAAGGCGAAGGGCTCAAGGTCATGGGCATCGCCGAGGCCGCAGCCTGGGCCGATCTCATCATGTTCACGATGCCGGACGAGCTTCAGGCCGAAACCTACCGCAAATATGTCCATGACAACCTGCGCGAAGGCGCCGCCATCGCCTTTGCCCATGGTCTGAACATCCATTTCGGCCTGATCGAGCCCAAGCCGGGCGTCGATGTCATCATGATGGCGCCCAAGGGCCCCGGCCACACCGTGCGTGGCGAGTACACCAAGGGCGGCGGCGTGCCCTGCCTCGTGGCCGTGCACAATGACGCGAGCGGCAAGGCGATGGAAATCGGGCTGTCCTATTGCTCGGCCATCGGCGGCGGACGTTCGGGCATCATCGAGACCAACTTCCGCCAGGAATGCGAGACCGACCTCTTTGGCGAACAGGCGGTGCTGTGCGGCGGTCTGGTCGAACTGATCCGGATGGGTTTCGAGACCCTTGTCGAGGCCGGCTACGAGCCCGAAATGGCCTATTTCGAATGTCTGCACGAGGTCAAGCTGATCGTCGATCTGATCTATGAAGGCGGCATCGCCAACATGAACTATTCGATCTCGAATACCGCCGAATACGGCGAATACGTCAGCGGCCCGCGCATCCTGCCTTACGCCGAGACCAAGGCGCGGATGAAAGAGGTGCTGACCGACATCCAGACCGGCAAGTTCGTGCGCGACTTCATGCAGGAAAACGCCGTCGGCCAGCCGTTCTTCAAGGCCACGCGCCGGATCAACGACGAACACCAGATCGAGCAGGTCGGCGAAAAGCTGCGCGCGATGATGCCCTGGATCTCCAAGGGCAAGATGGTGGACCGCTCGCGCAACTGACGCGGAGGGGTGCGACAAAAATGGGCCGCCGGATCGCTCCGGCGGCCCTCACGCTTTACCCGCAACAGGATTGGCTCATTCGATCCCGGTCGGCAGATTGGCGATATAGGCCATCACGTTGATCGCCTCTTCCACCGGAAACGCCCGCAGGTTGATCATCTGCACGCCGGGATGGGCGTTGTAGATCTTGTTCCAGACCTCGTCGGGCAGCGAAGCGGCCTCGGTGCCGACAAAGTTGTGCTCGCCGTCCACACCCCAGTCGAGCGCGCGACCGTCAAAGCCGTGGCAGGCCGCACAGGTCGTCTGGAAGATCTCGCGGCCCCGGTTGGCGTCGCCGGCGTTCACAGTGCGCGTCTCGTAGTCGATGAAGGTGCGCATATCGACCAGACCGCGGCTGACGAAAGTTGCCACCCGCAGCATCTCCTCATCGGTGATCATTTCCGTCGTGTAGGGGTGGTTTTCATCGCGCAGCAGCGCCGCGATCGCCTCGACCGGGCGGCCCTGCGCGCCCATGATGCCCTTGATCCCGGTAAAGTGGCTGCCTTGCCGGTAGATGCCATCGGCACCCTGATAATCCCAGCCGTGGCACTCCTTGCACCGCCAGGTGCCTTCGCCGGACTGGGCCTGGTTCACATCCACCGGATAGGCCGGGTTCGTGCCTTCGGGGGGATCCCGGTCGAGAGCATCCCACCAGTTGTCGTAGATCCGGCCACCCGCGGCGCGCATCCAGGCCTCGGAAGGCACTTGCGGCGCCCCGTGAATATAGATCTGCGCCTCTGGTCCGTGCTCAAAAAGCTCGGCGTCGGCTTCCGCCGAAAGGTTCGATGCCGCGACACACAATATGCCCGCCGTCAGCATCGCCATGGTTCTTGCATTCTTTTTCATTGTCAGTTTCCTCTCTTGTCGCGCCAGGCCGGTCAGGTCAGGGACAGCAGGGTTGCCCCTGCTTTTCGCCCTGGGCCGCGGGGGGATACCCACGACCAACGTTTTTGGCTGTCACGATCCAATCCTGCGCAAACCTGGGTGGCAATCGGCAATTTACTGCTTGCCGCGCGCGGATCGGCGCCGTTAGACTTTGGTTTATCGGCGGCGATACGTGGTTTTTTGGCACAAAACACGGTCTGCCACAGAGATTTGAGGAGGCGATCATGGCGAGTTTTCCCAAGATATCTCAACTGGGCCTGCCCGCGTTTTCGGAAAATGACCGTATTCTGCGCCGGTTGGCGGCCGTTCTTCTGGTCAGCACGACGATCTTCAGCCTCGACATCCTTCTCGAGCTGCCGGGCAGCATCGTCGCGGGCGAGATCCACGGCCCGGTGCAGATCACCCATGTCGTGGCCGAGATTGCGGCCGTGCTCATGCTGGGCTGGGGCTTTCAACTCACGCGGCGACACATCCTCTTGCTGGAGGATGATCGTGCGGCACAACACCAACAGCTCCGGTCGCTGCGTGGCGAGTTCGACATCGTGCTGCAGGCACGGTTTCGCGACTGGGATCTGACCGAGGCGGAAGCCGACATCGCCCTGCTGACCCTGCGCGGGCTCAAGATCGCCGACATCGCGAGCGCCCGCAACACCCGCGAAGGCACCGTCAAATCGCAGATGAGCGCCGTTTTCCGCAAGGCAGGCGTCTCGACGCGCGGCGAGCTCTACGGTCTTTTCATGGAAGAGTTTCTCGACCACGGCGCCGCCAGTTCTGCGGGCAGCGCACCCGGGCTCCATTCCGGGCCCGCGACGGGGTCAACGCCTGCCGATCTTCAGACCGCCTGACCGGCCTGCGCCATCACGCGGCCTGTTCGACCGCCGCGACGATATCCTCGACCACCTGCACCAAAAGCCCCTCGTCCGCGCATTCGGCCATCACACGGATCAGCGGCTCTGTCCCCGACTTGCGGATCAAGAGCCGCCCCGCCCCGTTCAGCCGCGCCTCGCCCGCCGCAATCGCCTGCGCAACCGCCGGTGCGGTCAGCGGCTGCGCGCCGGCCTGATAGCGCACGTTGCGCAGCAGTTGCGGCACGGTGTCGAACTGGCGCACCAGCGCGCTCGCCGGCTGGCCCGTCTCGATCATCGCGGCAAGGAACTGCAACCCCGCGAGCAGCCCGTCGCCGGTGGTGGCAAAGTCGGTCATCACGATATGGCCCGACTGCTCGCCGCCCAGGTTCCAGCCGCCGCGCCGCATCGCCTCGACCACATAGCGGTCGCCCACAGCCGTGCGTTCCAGCCGCAGCCCGCGCCCGGCGAGGAACTGTTCCAGCCCGAGGTTCGACATCACCGTCGCCACCAGCGTGCCACCGTGCAGCCGGTCCTGCGCCGCCCAGCGCGCCGCCATCAGCGCCATGATCTGGTCGCCGTCCGCCACCTCGCCGTTTTCGTCCAGGATCATCACCCGGTCCGCGTCGCCATCAAGGCAGATGCCGAGGTCCGCACCATGGCTCACCACCGTTTCGGCCGCCGTGCGGGTGTTGGTCGAGCCACAGCCGTCATTGATGTTGAAGCCGTTGGGCGTGTTGCCCACCGGGATCACCGTCGCGCCCAGCTCCCACAGCACTTCGGGGGCCACCTTGTAGGCCGCGCCATTGGCGCAGTCGATCACCACCTTGAGCCCGTCGAGCCGCATGCCATGGGGAAAGGTGCTCTTGACCCGCTCGGCATAGCGGAAACGGCCATCGTCGATCCGCTTGGCGCGGCCGATGTTGTTGGCCTTTGCCGGTTCGATCGGTCCATCGAGCAGCGCCTCGATCTCGGCCTCGGCCTCATCGCTCAGCTTGAAGCCGTCAGGGCCAAAGAACTTGATCCCGTTGTCCTGATGCGGGTTGTGACTGGCCGAGATCATGATGCCCACATCCGCGCGCATCGAGGTGGTGAGCAGCCCGACCGCCGGTGTCGGCACCGGCCCCAGCAGCAGAACGTTCATGCCGGTGCTGGTCAGGCCGGCGGTCAGCGCATTCTCGAACATGTAGCCCGACAGGCGGGTATCCTTGCCGATCACCACGCGGTGGCCGTTCGACCCGTCATTGCGGAAATAGCGCCCGGCGGCGGCGCCGATCCGCAAGGCCATGTCGGCGGTCATCGGCCAGGTGTTCGCGGTGCCACGCACCCCGTCGGTCCCGAAAAGCTTACGCGTCATCTGTGACTGTCCCGATCAATGCCTGTTGCAGACTGAGCGCCTGTCTCGTTTCACCCGTATCATGAACGCGCAGGATCTGCACGCCTTGCGCCACCCCATGCAGCGCCACCGCCACCGACCCCGGCATCCGGTCCCGCGCGGCCTCGGCGCCCGAAATCGCCCCGATGAACCGCTTGCGCGACGCGCCCAGCAGGATGGGAGAGCCAAGACCATGATAGAGGCTCAGGCCGCGCAGTAACGTCACGTTGTGTTGCAATGTCTTACCAAAGCCGATGCCGGGGTCGATCACGATCCGGTCACGCGCGATGCCGGCGGCTTCGGCGGCGGCGATGCGTGCGGCAAGGTGGTCGTATACATCGAGCAGCACATCGCCATAGCGCGGGTCGTCCTGCATCGTGGCAGGCGCGCCCTGCGCATGCATCAGGCAGACCGGCAGGCCCGACGCCGCCACCACCTCGGCCAAGGCCGGGTCATGTGTCAGGGCCGAGACATCGTTGACCATCCCCGCCCCTGCCGCGATGGCCGCCTGCGCCACCACCGCCTTGCGCGTGTCGATCGACAGCAGCGCATCAGTCTGCCCGCAAAGCGCCGCGATGATCGGGGCGGTGCGCGCGACCTCTTCCTCGGGCGCGACCGTTGCGGCACCCGGGCGGGTGCTTTCGCCACCGATGTCGATGATCTCGGCCCCTGCCGCCCGCATCGCCACCGCATGGCGCAGGGCGGCCACCGGCGCGTCAAAGAGGCCGCCGTCGCTGAAACTGTCGGGCGTGACGTTGAGGATCCCCATCAGGCGCGGCCGGTCGAATGTCAGCCCCGCCAGCGCCGGGCGCGGGGCGCTCAGCCGGATCAGCACCTCGTCCGGAACATCGCCCAGCGGCACGACCTGCGGCGGCGCGCCGCGCGACAGGCGTTCGACCCGGTCGAACCAGCACCACCCCCCCGCAAGCGGCAATGCCCCCGCCGCGGCCCCCGCCGCGCGGGCGGGGTCGGTCATCGGGATCGGGCGCCAGTATCGGGTCATTGCGGATCAGGCTCCATGCGCCGGATCACGACAGCAGACCGGCCGCCCCCGTCATCGCACGGGCGGGCGGTCTGCGGCAACTGCCCAAGCTCAGTTGGACGCGAGCCGCAGCGGCTGACGGTAGAACAGGTGCGAGCCCACGGCCGCCGTCTGCGGAAACACCCGCGCCCAGGAGGGACGCACGGCGCGCGTGTGGTAATGCGTCGCGCCATCGGTCAGGTTGCGCGGCGCGCCGGCGAGCATCTGCGCCGCGACCTGCCCCACGGCATTCCAGGCGCCGCGTTCGCTGATCCGGTTCGGGATGCCGTCGCAATTATAGGTGAACTGGCAACCATGCAGGCGGTTGGTGTTGCCCTGGTTGACCACGCCACAGACCGAATTGGGATAGTCGCGGCTGTCCACCCGGTTGAGGATCACTTCGGCCACGGCATGGATACCCTGAACCGTCTCGCCACGCGCCTCGAAGTAGAGCGCCTCGGTCAGACATTCCCACTCGGCACCACCGCTCACCGGCGGCAGCGCGGCAAGGGCCGCGGACCCATCCTGAGGCGCGTCCGGGGGCGTCACGGGCGAGGTGGGCACGTCGCGCAGCGCAGCGGCCGGCGGGGCGGTGAGCGCCGCCATATGCGCCGCCGGGACGATTTCGAGCGCCTGACGTTCCAGGCCCAGAAGCGCGCCCAGCCGGCTTGCGAGAACTTCGTCTGCCAAAGCCGCAGAACCAAAGCCAAAAACCAACGAAGCACACAAAGCCAATCGCGCCATCACGCGCCCGGTGACATCCCGCATCTTCCCACCCAAGTGTTCCACACGGTATAGCCCCGTGCAGGCAACTGGGGTGGTTAAGGGAAAGTTTTCCACGAGTCCACCCGCCGGCAGCACACCGGCGGTTTTTAGCCACAACCCGAAATTGTTCTTACAATAATTAGGGTTGCGCGGCGTTCTTCATACTAGCCCTGCGCCGCCCTTTGGTCGAGGATCGCCAGTTGAGCGGCGGAAAGCCGCGCAACGGGCACCCGGAACGGCGAGCAGGAGACATAGTCGAACCCCTGTTTGCGACAGAATGCGATGGCAGAGCGGCTGCCGCCATGCTCGCCACAGATCGACAGCGTCACATCCGGCCGCCCGCTGCGCCCCCGCGCCGCGCCGATCTTCAACAGTTCTCCCACCCCCTCGATATCGAGCGTATGGAACGGGTCCTCTTCATAGACGCCCTGCTGCACATAGGTGGACATGAACCGCCCGGCATCGTCGCGCGACAGGCCATAGGTCATCTGCGTCAGGTCATTGGTGCCAAAGGACAGGAACGAGGCGTGCAGCGCGATATCGGCCGCCCGCAGCGCGGCACGCGGCGTTTCGACCATCACGCCGAGCCGGTAGTCGAAATCGACCCCGGTTTCCGACCGCACCGCGGCCGCGACCCGGTCGATCCGGCCCTTGACCAGCTCGACCTCGCGCATCGCGCTCACCAACGGGATCATCACCTCGGGCACCACCGGGGCGCCGTCGCGGCTGACCCCGACCGTCGCCTGAAAGATCGCCCGCGCCTGCATCTCGTAGATCTCGGGCACGGTGATGCCCAGACGCACGCCGCGCATCCCCAGCATCGGGTTGTATTCGGCCAGCGCCTCGACCCGTGCCACCACATCCGACAGCGGCAGCGCCAGCCCGGCCGCGAGCTCGCGCATCCCCGCCTTGTCCGAAGGCAGGAATTCGTGCAGCGGCGGGTCGAACAGGCGGATGCACACGGGCCGGCCCTGCATGATCCCGAACAGCGCGGCGAAATCCGCGCGCTGCATCGGCAAGAGCCGTTCCAGCACGGCACGCCTGTCATCCGCGCTCTTGGCAAAGATCATCTCGCGCATCATGCCGATGCGGTCGCCTTCAAAGAACATGTGCTCGGTCCGGCACAGCCCGATCCCCTGCGCGTCGAAATTGCGCGCGGTCTGGGCGTCGGCGGGCGTGTCGGCATTGGCCCGCACGCCGATGTCGCGGAACATGTCCGCCCAGCCCAGCAGCGTGCGATAGGCCGGGTCGAGCGCCGCCTCGAGCGTGGCAGGTTCACCCGCCAGCACCGCCCCCGTGGTGCCATCGACCGTGATCACGTCCCCCTCGGCAAAGCTGCGGCCGTCGGGGCCGTGGATCACCCGCCGTTTGCGGTCGATGATGAGGTCAGACGCGCCCACCACGCAAGGCAGACCAAGTCCCCGCCCGATCACCGCCGCATGGCTGGTGATGCCGCCGCGCACGGTCAGCACCGCCTGCGCGGCATGCATGCCCCGGATATCCTCTGGCGTCGTCTCGCGCCGGACCAGCACGCAGGCCTCGCCGCGCGCCGCACTCGCCTGCGCCTCGCCGGCACTCAGCACGATGCGGCCGGTGGCGGCCCCGGGCGAGGCGGCGATGCCCTTGACGATGACATCGCGCGCGGCGGTGGGGTCAACCTGGCGGTGCAAAAGCTCTGACAGCGCGGCGGGTTCGACCCGCATCACCGCCTCGTCGCGCGGGATGATGCCATCCTCGGCCAGCGCCACGGCGATGCGCACCGACGCGCGGGCCGACCGCTGCACCCGCACCCCGTCAAGAATGTGCAACTGGCCGTTTTCCAGCGTGAATTCGATCTGCATCTCTTCGCGCAGCTTGGCCCGCACCAGCCCGCCATAGCGGATCAGCTCGGCAAAGGCGTCGGGGCAGAGCTCTTCGAGCGAATGGCCGCGCGCGTCGCGGGTGAGGTAGATCGCGCCGGTCTGCGCGGTCAGCGCCTCGCGCCCCTGGCTCTGGCTGAGATAGCGGCCGGTGATCCGGTTCTGCCCGGTCGCGGCATCGACGAACTGGATCACGCCCGAGCCGCATTCGCCCGCCCCCACGCCCAGCGCCATCGCCTGCACGACCAGACCGAGCCCCGCCTCGGTCGGCGCGCCCTTGGCCTCGCGCAGCAGGCGGGCGGATGTGCCTTCCCAGGCGCGCGCCATCGACCGCAGCACCTCGGCAAGCTGGACGGTCGGGTCCTGCGGAAAGGCCTCGTCGGTCTCGGCCTCATAGGCGCCCAGCGCGGCGCGCAGCGCCGCGCGGCTGGGCTCTGCCGGCAGGTCAAAAGCATCCGGGTCGAGCCGGGCCACATGCACCGCATAGGACTGGATGAACCTCAGGTAGAGCGCGGTCGCGGCCGTCTTGCCGACCGTTTCGATCATCGCGGCATGGCGCGCGTCGTTCATTCCGATATTGAGGATCGCGCCCGGCCCGCCCCAGTCGGGGTCCTGGCTGGACGGCCGAACCGAGAGCAAGGGCGCCGGCCCGAAGGGGGCCATCACTGCCGCCATATCGGGCATTTGCCCTTTGGCGATTGATTTGACGGCGAAAAACGACAAGGCAAGGGTCGTGGGCACCGGCATATCGAGCCGCACCAACCGTTGCAGGCATTTGGCCCGCCCGCCGTGCACATCGGGCGACATGGGCGCGGTCGGCGTGATCAGCGTGACGGGGTCATAGGTGGACCCCGGGATGGCATCGGAGCGATTCTGCACTGCGGCATTTCCTTGTTCTTCCAGCACAATAGGCGGCGTGCGACCGGCGGCAAGGAAAAGCTGTGGCGCCCCTGCCCGGCACCTGCGCGCGCGGCGGGTGAGGCGCCTCCGGCGGGGATATTTGGGGCAAGATGAAGCGGGGCGCCGCGCGCTACCCCTCGATCCGGGTCAGATCGGCCACCTCGAGACAGGTGGCGCGGATGCGCGACAGCAGGTTGAGCCGGTTGCGCCGCAGGATCGGGTTGTCGTCATTGACCTGCACCGCGGTGAAAAACGCGTCGATCGGCGCGCGCAGGGCGGCCATTGCGGCCATGGCGGTGGCGAAATCCTCGGCCGCCATGGCGGGCCTGATCGCCGCCTCTGCCCTATCGAGCGCGGCAAACAGCGCGTGTTCGGCGGCATGATCGGCAAACTTGGGGTCGGCGCCATAGCTGTATTCGACGCCATCACGGCCCTCGGCCTGGGTGAGGATGTTGTTGGCGCGCTTGAAGCCCTGCAGGAGGTTCTCGCCATCGTCGGTTTTCAGCACGGCCGCAAGCGCCCCGGCACGTTTGACCAGCAGCGTGAGGTCATCATTGCCCGGCATGGCGATGCAGGCGTCGATGATGTCGTGGCGCAGGCCCTGATCCTTGAGGTAAACCTTGAGGCGGTCGTGGAAAAAGGCGAGGAGGTCGTCTTGCGGCAAACCCGGCCGCGCAAAGACGAAGGCAGCGCGCAGCGGCAGCGTCAGGCCATTCCCGAGCACCAGCCGGATCACCCCCAGCGCGGCGCGGCGCAGGGCAAAGGGGTCTTTTGACCCGGTCGGTTTCTCGTCGATGGCCCAGAAGCCGGTGAGCGTGTCGATCTTGTCGGCGAGCGCCACGGCGACCGAGACCGGCGCGGTGGGCACAGTGTCCGAGGGGCCGAGCGGCTGCCAATGTTCCTGGCAGGCCTCGGGCACGCCGTCGTCATGACCGGCGGCGGCGGCGTAATAGCGGCCCATAAGGCCTTGGAGTTCGGGGAATTCCCCGACCATGGCAGATTGCAGATCGGCCTTGCAAATGCGCGCGGCCTCGGCGGCGAGGTCGGGTTTGGCACCCACAAAGGGGGCGATCTCGCGGGCCAGCGCCGCGATCCGCGCGACGCGGTCGGCCTGCGAGCCCAGTTTGTTGTGGAAGGTGACCTGCGCCAGGCCCGCCGCCATTCCCTCCATCCCGAGGGTTTTCACCAGGCGCAGGTCGTTCTCCCAGAAGAACCGCGCATCCGACAGGCGGGCGGCGAGCACCTTGCCATTGCCGGCGAGAATCGTGGCGCCATGGTCGATTGTTTCGATATTGGCGACAGTGACATAGGCCTCGATCCGCCCGGTGCGCGGGTTGCGGACCGAAAAGAACTTCTGGTGTTCGCGCATCGAGGTTTGCAGCACTTCGGGCGGCAGGCCGAGAAAATCCTCGGCAATCCGCCCCAGCAGCACCACCGGCCATTCCACGAGTCCGGCCACTTCGGCCAGAAGGCCGGCGTCGGGCACAACCTCGAGCCCCTGCGCAAAGGCCTGGCTGGTGGCCTCTTGCCAGATCGCATCGGCGCGGTCCTCGGGCCGCAGGATGACATGGGCCCGCTTTAGCTTTGCCTCGTAATCATCGAAATTCGTTACAGTAAATTCGGATGGCGCCATGAAGCGGTGACCACGCGTCCTGTTCGAGGAGGCGATCCCTTCCAGCTCGAGCGGGACCGTCACCGCGCCGGCCTCGTCCACAAGCAGGCAGAGGATCGAATGCAGCGGGCGCACCCAGCGCAGGCTACCCGCCCCCCAGCGCATCGATTTGGGCCAGGGGAAAGCGCGGACGGTGGCCGAAAGCACCTCGGCCACGATCTCGGACGCCGCACGGCCGGGCCTGTCGATCACGGCGAAATAGACCTCGCCCTTCTTGTCGGCGCGGGTTTCGAGCTGGTCGCGGCTGAGCCCGGTGGACCGCAGGAACCCGTCGATGGCGGCGGCGGGGGCTGTCGTCGCGGGCCCCTTGCGCTCTTCCTTCGTGGACCGGCTTTCTGCGGTCAAGCCACTGACAGACAACGCCAATCGGCGCGGCGTGGCAAAGGCCGCGGCGCCGGCATAGGTCAATCCGGCGGCAACGAGACCATCCGTCACAAGACGGCGCAGATCATCGGCGGCGCGGGCCTGCATGCGCGCGGGGATTTCCTCGGAAAAGAGTTCGATCAGCAGGTCGGGCATCAGTTGGCTCTTTCAGGTGGGGGCGGGCAGCCTTCGGGGGCGGGGTCGCCGTCGAACACGGCCTGGCCGCAGGCATTGATCTGGTGCCAGATATAGCCGCGCCCGTCGGGCATCACCGCGACAACCCGGTCGATCCCGTAATGCAGGTTGGCCTCGCCCAGAAAGGCGATGGCGACCCCACTCGCGAGATCGGCGCCGATGTCTCCGGCCTGGAAACAATCAAACCAGCGCGGGGCGGTCAGAGGCTCGGCCTGCGGGTAGGTGACATAGGTTTCGGTCAGCATCGCCTGGGAAAACGGCGTCTGGAAACAGGCACGGAACCGGATCGGTGAGCTGTCGGCGTCGATCGCCTTGAAGTTTTCGAACAAAATCGGCTCGGGTTCGCCGGTAAAAAGCGAAGTCATTTGCACATTTCCTGCATCCTCGGCGTTCACCTCGTAATAGAACGCATACACCTGCAGGTAATAGAGCGCGGCGCCCGCAATCAGCCCGGATGCGACAATCCCCATGATGGCGATCCGGGCGATCATGCCGCGACCGGCGCGCTGCCGCCGCCGGCCTCGGTCTGCACGAAGGCGTCGGCGCAAAGCTTTGCCAGCGCCCGCACCCGGCCGATATAGGCCTGCCGTTCGGTGACCGAGATCACGCCCCGCGCGTCGAGCAGGTTGAACAGGTGGCTGGCCTTGATGCACTGGTCATAGGCGGGATGGGCCATGATGATCGCGCGTCCGGCCTTGTCGGGCTGTGGGGTGGACAGGATGCGCTGGCACTCGGCCTCGGCATCCTCGAAATGCCGCAAGAGAGTCGCGGTATCGGCCACGTCAAAGTTCCAGCGCGAATATTCCTGCTCGGTCTGCCGGAAAATATCGCCGTAAGTCAGAGGGATAGGCGACTGCGGATCGTTGAAGGGCATGTCCATCACATGCGCCACGCCCAGCACATACATCGCGAGCCGCTCAAGCCCGTAGGTCAGTTCGCCTGCCACGGGGCGACAGTCATGCCCGCCGACCTGCTGGAAATAGGTGAATTGCGACACCTCCATCCCGTCGCACCAGACCTCCCAGCCCAGCCCCCAGGCGCCCAGCGTCGGGCTTTCCCAGTCATCCTCGACAAAACGGATGTCATGCAACCGCGCGTCGATGCCGATCGCGGCGAGCGAGCCGAGGTAGAGGTCCTGCATATCGGGCGGCGAGGGTTTGATAAGCACCTGATACTGGTAATAATGTTGCAGGCGGTTGGGGTTCTCGCCATAGCGGCCATCGGTCGGCCGGCGCGAGGGCTGCACATAGGCCGCGGCCCAGGGCCGGCTGCCCAGCGCGCGCAGCGTGGTGGCGGGGTGAAAGGTGCCGGCGCCCACTTCCATGTCATAGGGTTGCAGGATCGCGCAGCCGCGCGCGGCCCAATAGGACTGGAGCCGCAGGATGATCTCCTGAAAACTGCGCGGGCTGTCGGCCATGATGATCCTCGCTGGGTTGCTGCGCGTTGCATATTGCGCCCGCGCGACAGGGTCAATTGCGCCACGCCCGCGCAGAAGTGACAGCGATCTGTGCCTTTTATGCTGCGCGCCCGGTTGGCTCTGCTAGGTTTTCCTGCAATGCAAGGCAAATGTCACAGTCGGTTTTGGCAAGGGTTCGGATGATACGCGGTTTCAAGGCATTGATCATGGCGGCGGCTCTCGCCGGGTTTGCGGGTGTGGCGGCGGCCCAGGATCGTGGGGTCTGGGTCCAGGTCGAGGCGCAGCCGACGCTTGGGCAGGCGCAGACGCGCGTGCGCGCCTACGCCGGCCGGTTCGAGGATGTGAACGGCTATTATCTGGGCGGCGGCTGGTATGGGATCGCGCTGGGCCCCTATGCGCCGGGCGACGCGGCGGCGCTGCTGGCGCGGCTGCGGTCCTCGGGCGCGATCCCGGCGGACAGCTTCATCGCGGACGGGCAGCAATTCCAGAGCCAGTTCTGGCCGATCGGCGTCGGCGCGCAGACCGCGCCACAGGATCTGCCGCAGACCGACCCCGCCCCCGAAGTGGTCGTGCCCGAAATCGCCCAGCTCGAGATCACCCAGCCCGAAATCGCAGACGAACAGGCACCGGCAGAGCCCGTGGTGGTCGCGCAGCCGGTTGTCCCCGACGAAACCGCGCGCGAGGCGCAGGCGAGCGAGGCGCTGCTGTCGCGGCCAGAGCGCGAGTTGTTGCAGACCGCGCTGCAATGGGCGGGCTATTACAATGCTGCCATCGACGGCGCCTTTGGCCGAGGCACGCGCGCCTCGATGGCCGCCTGGCAGGGCGACAACGGCTTTGAGCCGACCGGCATCCTGACCACACGCCAGCGCGCCGTTCTGCTGGGCGCCTACAACGCGGTGCTCGACGGGCTCGATCTTCAGCTTGTGCGCGATGACGCGACCGGGATCGAGATGCAGATCCCCACCGGCGTCGTGACCTTCAGCGGCTACGAGCCGCCCTTTGCCCGGTTCGACCCGTCGGGCGAGCTCGACGCGACAGTCCTGCTGATCTCGCAGGAAGGCGACCAGAGCCGGCTCTTTGGCCTCTACGAGATCATGCAGACGCTGGAGATCGTGCCGCCCGAAGGCCCGCGCAGCCGGAGCACCAACAGCTTTGAGCTGGAGGGGATCGACGGGCGCATCCACTCCACCACCTATGCCGCGCTGGCCGATGGGCAGATCAAGGGTTTCACGCTGATCTGGCCTGCGGGCGACGAAGAGCGCCGCACGCGGCTCCTCGGGCTGATGCGGGCGAGTTTCACCCCGGTGGCGGGTGTGCTCGACCCTGCGCTGAGGCCGCCCGGCGAGGATCAGGCGGTTGACCTGATTTCCGGGCTTGCCGTGCGCAAGCCGATTTTGTCGCGCTCGGGCTTCTATATCGACGCGCGCGGGACCGCCCTGACCACGACAGAGGTCGTCGATGGCTGCGGGTCGATCACGCTCGACAGCGACCATGCGGCGCAGGTCGTGCTGCGGGATGATGCGCTGGGGATCGCGGTGCTGCGGCCGCAGACGCCGCTGGCCCCGATCGGGGTGGCCGTGTTCCAGACCGGCGTGCCGCGGCTTCAGGCCGAGGTCGCGGTGTCGGGCTATCCCTATGGCGGCGTGCTGGCGATGCCGGCGCTGACCTTTGGCCGGCTGGCCGATATCCGCGGCCTGAACGGCGAGGACGAAGTCAAGCGCCTGACATTGACCGCGCAGCCGGGCGATGTCGGGGGGCCGGTGTTCGACAACAGCGGCGCCGTGCTGGGCATGCTGCTGCCCCGCCGCATCACCCAAGGGCAGGTTTTGCCGCCCGAGGTCGGCTTTGCCGTCGATGCCGGCGCGATCCTGGGCGCGCTCGACGCGGGCGGCATCGAGGCGCAGACCACTGACACGATCAGCTTCATGCCGCCCGAGACGCTGACCCGGCGCGCGGCCGACATGACCGTGCTGGTGTCCTGCTGGGACTAGGCGCCGCGCTCAGGCCCGCCAGAAGCGGGGCAAGAGCAGCACCAGAACGGCGATGATCTCGAGCCGGCCCATGAGCATGCCGGCGGACATGATCCATTTCGCCGCGTCGGGAAAGGCCGTGATCGCCCCGGTCGGCCCGACCTCGCTGCCAAAGGCGGGGCCGACGTTGAAGATCGCGGTCCAGGCCCCGGTGATCGACGCCATGAAGCTGAGCCCGGTCATCGACAGGGCGACAGTCAGCACGCCGAAGGTGATGATGTAGAGCGTAAAGAACAGGATCACCGAGGCGAGGATCGAATCGTCCACGATCCGCCCGTCATGTTTCACCGCCACGACCCTGTTGGCACTGTGGATCTGCATGATCTGCGCGCGGATGCTCTTGAACAGCAACTGGTAGCGAAAGATCTTGATCGAACAGCCGGTCGAACTGGTGCAACCGCCGATCGCACCGACGCTGAACAGCACGACAAAGGAAAACCCGCCCCAGCTCGTCACGTCGCCGGTGGTGAAACCGGTGCCGGAAAAGAACGACACCACGTTGAACAGCGTCTCGCGGAACACCGGATGCGAAAACTCGCCCAGCGCGAGCAGACGATAGGCCACAATCAGCAGCACCGCGATGGCGGTCCAGAGCAGGTAGGTGCGCACCTGGCTGTCGCGCAGGATCGGCCGCGCCTCGCCCCGCGCAAGCTGCAACAGCCGCACAAAGGGCAATGTGCCCAGGATCATGATGACCACACAGACATATTCCGCCGCGCCGCTGAACGCCGCGAAGGACGCATCGCGGGTTGAATAGCCCCCGGTCGAGACGGCGGTAAAGGCATGCACCGCCGCGTCGAAAGGCGACATGCCGGTGGCCAGAAAGGCCAGAAACCCCAGCCCCGTCAGCACCAGATAGATGTTGAGCAGCCCCTGCGCGATGTCGAGCGCGCGCGGCATGATCTTGCCCAGCGTGTCAAAGCCTTCGGACTGGAAGAACTGCATCCCGCCGACCCGCATCACCGGCAGGAACAGCATCGCCACGATGACGATGCCGAGCCCTCCCAGCCATTGCAGCACGCCGCGCCACAGCAGGATGCCCTGCGGCAGGTCGTCGAGCCCCTTCAGCACCGTGCTGCCGGTCGTGGTCATGCCCGACATCGCCTCGAAATAGGCGTCCACCAGCCGCAGGTCCGTCGCCCCCAGCATGAAGGGCAGCGCGCCAAAGGCCGGCAGCACGATCCAGACCCCGGTGGTGAGCAGAAAGGTCTGCCGCACCGACATCCTGCGGTCCACGCCTGTCGAGCTGGCCAACGCCATCAGGCCGCCGGTCATCAGGGTGATGATGGCGCTTTGCAGAAAGGCCGGCCAATGGCCGTTGCCCGCCCGCAGGTCCGCTACCAGCGGCCCCAGCATCGCCAGACCCAGCGCGGCAAGAAGCAGGCCGATGACATAGGCGATGGGGCGCAGGTCGATCATGGCGGCAGGGTTGGCCTGCCCCGCCATGGCTGTCAAGCGCCCGCCGCCCCCGTCATCCGACGTGGAAGAGCGTGCCGAACAGCCGGGGATCGAGGCTCTCGGTGGCAAAGGTCGGCCCTTCGGTCAGCAGGCTCACCGCGTCATGGCTGTGCAGGCTTTCCTGATGGCTGGCCAGCACGCGGAAATCGCCGATCCGCGTATCGCCTTGCAATTGCGCGCAAAAAAGCCGCGCCGCATCCTCGACAAAGATCGGGTTGGCGGCGTTGAGCTCGGCAAAGGCCTGTTCATCCTCGCGTTTGACCATCACCTGCGTCTCGGTCGGCACGGCGGCGCGGGCGAGGTCGATCAGATCCTCGAACCACAGCACGCCCGCGCGGTCATCGACCACCACCGAAATCCGCGCGACAGAGCGCTGCGAATGCGGCGTGGCCAGTTGCCCGCGAAACTGGCGCGCATGTTCGGACAGCTCGAGCGAACAGGGGCAGGTCGAGGAATAGACATAGTCGAGGTGGATGATCTTTTTCCGAACGCCCCCCTGTTCGGCAAGCTCGAGCGCGATGTCGTAATACTGGAACCCTTCGAGACCCGAGCGCAGGCTGCGCACGCGCGCCGGGAACGACAGCCGCATCTGGATGCGCGCGTCGAAACTGTCGAGATCGCTCTTGTAGGCGTCGAGCGCCCGCTCGATCACCTCAAAGCTGAAGGTTTCCTCGGCGTGGCGATAAAAGCTGCGCATGATGCGCGACATGTTGATGCCCTTCTTGCCCGCCTCGAGGCTGACCGTCCCCGTCACCGAGGTCTCGAGCGTCAGATCGCCCGCGTCGCGCGTGTGGTAGCGGATCGGCAGGCGAAAGTTCGAGATGCCGACATGCTGGATCTGCTGGCGCGCCCCCCGGATCAGGCTTGCGGGGCCGTTCTGCAGGTCGGGCATGGAGGCGAGATAGGCCGCATCGACCGCGAAATCCTCGGGATAGGCACGGGCAAGTGCCGGGTAATTCGACACCTCGCCACCCGGGATCAGCCGCGACACCAGCGGGTCGAGCGTGGCGACCTCTTCCGGCGTGACGTCGCGCGCCCAGCGGCGCAAGAGCGCCAGCGCGGCCTCGGCCTCGGCGCGCGAGGGGTCGCGCTCCAGATCGTGAAAATGGATGTTCATGGGCGCGCCCTCCGGTTGGTTGCCAAGAGATACGGTCGCGCGCCACGTGCGGATCAGTCCGCCGCCGATTTCCGGTTGCGCCGGTCAGCCCAATGCGGCGCGCAGGTCCGCGATCAGGTCGGCCGGGTCCTCGAGCCCGACCGACAGCCGCACCAGGCCCGGTGTGATGCCCAGCAGGTCCTTTTGCGCTTGCGGCAGGCGTTGGTGGGTGGTCGTCGCCGGGTGGGTGGCGATGGATTTCGCATCGGCGAAATTGTTCGAGATGGTAAAGACCTCAAGCCGGTTGAGGAAGGCAAAACAGCCCTCCCGCCCGCCCGCGACCTCGATGGTCAGAACGGTGCCGCCGCTCTCGGCCTGCGCGAGCGCCAGCGCCTGCTGCGGATGCGCGGCATGGCCGGGATAGCGCAGCGCCGTGATACGCGGATGCCCGGCCAGCGCGTCGGCGATCTGCAGGGCCGAGGCCGCCTGCGCGCGCACCCGCAGGTCGATGGTCTCGAGCGATTTGAGATGCGTCCAGGCGGCAAATGGGTTCATCGCGCCGCCGGTATGCTTCATGTAGCTCTCGATCGGGCCACGGATCATCTCGCGCGACCCGCAGATCGCGCCGCCCAGCATCCGCCCCTGCCCGTCCACATGTTTCGTGGTCGAGATGATGGCGATGTCGGCGCCGCATTCGGCCGCATAGGAAAACACCGGCGTCGCCATCGCGTCATCGGCCAGCACCAGCGCGCCGACCCGATGCGCGGCCTGCACCACATGGCGCATGTCCACCACTTCCAGCGTGGGGTTCGAGATGCTCTCGAAGAACACCAGCCGCGTGTCGGGCCTGATCGCCGCATCCCAGGCGGCGTTGTCGGTGCCATCCACCAGCGTCACCTCGACGCCAAAGCGGCCCAGCACATCCTGCAACACATAAAGACAGGAGCCAAAGAGCGCGCGGGCCGAGACCACATGATCGCCCGCCTTCAACAGCGCGGTGAGCGCCCCCGCCACCGCCGCCATGCCCGAGGCGCAGGCGAAACAGTCCTCATAGCCCAAAAGCCCCGCGAGCCGGTCCTCGAACATGCGCACGGTGGGGTTGCCGTAGCGGGCATAGATGAATTCGTCCGGGCCAGCCGCGACAAAGCGCGCCTCGGCCGCCTCGGCCGTGTCATAGACAAAGCCCTGCGTGAGAAACAGCGCCTCGCTCACCTCGCCATACTGGCTGCGGCGGGTGCCGCCATGCACGGCGCGGGTGCGTTTGCTCAACTTGTCCATCTCGTCTCTCCCGTGCCCGATCCGGGCAACAAAAAACCCCGACACCAAAGGGTATCGGGGCCTGCGCACCCTCCCCCCTCTTTAGCGGCATGTTTAACGTGGCCCGCAATCCGGTCGAACAAATCGCCACGATCAGCGGCTTAATCCCGGCCCGGGGGCGGGTCAAGCATTGCCGCACGTGGCCGCCGTGCAACGTCACGCAGCCGTCACGGACCCTTCACCCGCATGTTGCAGGCAAGACCTATCCACAGACCATATGGGGTAGGACGGACATGGCACATCTGGCGATCAGCGACAGGCGGCTACCCGATCCGGCCGCGCTTGCCATGGCGCTGGCAGAGACTGCGCCGGGCGCGCCGATCGTCGTGATGATCCATGGCTACCGTTTCGAACCCGACACGCCGCACAATGACCCGCACCGCCATATCCTGTCGCCGGCCCCCGAACGCGGCTGCTGGAAGGCGGTGTCCTGGCCGCGCCATCTGGGGCTGATGGGGCGGCGGGGCCTCGCCATCGGCTTTGGCTGGCAGGCGCGCGGGACGATCTGGCAGGCGCATCGCGGCGCGGCGCGGACCGGGCGGCGGCTCTGCCGGTTGCTCGCCGCGCTGCACGCCACGGCGCCTGACCGGCCGCTGCACATCTTTGCCCACAGCCTTGGCGCGCGGGTGGCGCTGACGGCGCTCGACGGGTTGCCGGCGGGTGCGGTGGGGCGCATCATCCTGCTGTCGGCCGCCGCATTCCGCCACGAAGCGCGCGCGGCACTGGCCACGCCCGCCGGCGCGCAGGCCGAGGTCATCAATGTGCGCGGGCGCGAGAACACGCTGTTCGACCTGATGCTGCGCGCCGCCCTGCCATTGCACGGCCCGACACTGGGCGCGGGCTTTGCCGCCGCCAACTGGCTCGACCTGCCGCTGCATGATGCGGGGGCGCGCGACCGCCTGCGCGCCCTGGGATACCGGATCGCCGCGCATCGCGCGCGCGTCTGCCACTGGTCAGGCTACCTGCGCCCCGGCGTCTGGCGATTCTATCGCGCGGTCCTGCACCACCCGGCGCAGACGCCGCTGCCGCTCTTGCGCGCGCAGATCCACCCGGCCCCGGCACAAACCACGCGGCGGCGGGGCTTTGGCGCATTTCTGCCCTTGCCCTTTGGCTGGCATCGCCCATCCTGACAGGGACAGATCCCGAAAGGACCGCCATGACCGCCGCCCCCATCGACCTTTACTTCTGGCCCACGCCCAACGGCTACAAGATCACCATCGCGCTCGAGGAAATGGGCCTGCCCTATGCCGTTCACTACATCGACATCGGCAAGGGCGAACAGTTCGCCCCCGATTTCCTCGCCATCGCGCCCAACAACAGGATGCCCGCCATCATCGACCCCGATGGCCCCGACGGCGCGCCGCTGTCGATCTTTGAATCCGGCGCGATCCTGCAATATCTCGCGCGCAAGACGGGCCTTTTCTGCGGCCCGTCAGAGCGGGACCGCATCGCGGTGGACCAGTGGCTGATGTGGCAGATGGGCGGTGTCGGGCCGATGGCCGGGCAGGCGCACCATTTTCTGCACTACGCGCCGCAGATGGACCCGCCCAACGACCTGCCCTATGCCAAGAACCGCTACCGCGCCGAGGTCGGCCGCCTTTATGGCGTGCTCGACCGGCAACTGGCCAAGGCAGAGTTCGTGGCAGGCGATGTCTATTCCATCGCCGACATGGCGATCTGGCCCTGGGCGCGGGGATGGGAACGCCAGGAGCAGACGCTCGACGACAAGCCGCATTTCGCCCGCTGGCTTGATGCGATTGCGGCCCGCCCTGCCGTGCAGCGCGGCGTCGCCGTGGGCGAGGAGCGGCGCAGCAGCGCCCCGCCCGACCGCAAGGCGCAAGAGATCCTCTTTGGCGTCAAGAAACCCTAACGCGCGCCTTTCGACGCGTCCTCGTCGATCAGGTATTTCTGCAGGCTCAGGATCTGCACCCAGAGAAACAGGAACAGCACCGCGGGAAAGGCGAATGTCTCGAGCTTGACCCAGAGATCGGTGCTCTGCGTGCGCCAGATGACTTCGTTCGCCACAGCCAGCGCAAGGAACATGACCGTGAGCCGCCGGGTGAGGATCATCCAGCCGGTGCGCTCCATCGGCAAAAGCTCGCCCATCACCCATTGCAGGTAGCTGCGGCCCTGCAACAGGCCAAAGCCCAGCATCGCGGCAAAGACACCATAGACGATCGAGGTCTTCATCTTGAAGAACCGCTCGTCGTTGAACCAGGCGGTGAGCCCGCCGAAAAAGATCACCACGACTGCGGTGAACACCTGGATGCGGCTCAGCTTGCCGGTCAGCGCCCACAGGATGCCCATCGCCACCAGCAGGATCGGCACAAAGATCACCGTGGCCACGATGAAGCCGCTGTAAGCGGTGCCGCCGATGGTGAAACTGTCCTCCTTCAGGCGCATGTAGATCAGGAAAAACGCCAGCGTCGGCCCCAGTTCGAGGACCTGCTTGAGGATCGGGTTGATCGGTTTGTGTGCCATGACGCCCTTCTACCCGCCAAATTCGACGATGACAGCCCCCAAAGCGATCAGCGCCATCAGCCCCAGCCGCACCATCCCCACCTTTTCGCCGAGCACGAACCAGCCGATGAAGGCCGCAAAGACGGTCGATGTCTCGCGCAGCACCGCCGCCTGCCCGACCTTGTCGAGGTAGGTGGCCAGCATCACGCCGCCAAAGCTGACCCAGGCGATGAACGCGCCCGCCGCTCCGCGCAGCATCAGCGGCGCCAGCCGCGGCGGCGCCGGCATCCGCCGCCAGCGCCACAGCGCGAGCAGCGGAAAGTCGAGCGCGGTGATGAAGAAGAACCAGGCGAGAAAGGTGAACGGGTCAGGCGCCGCCCGGATCGCCGCTGCGTCATAGGTGGTATAGACCGCGACCAGCAGCCCGCCCGCCAGCGCCCAGGCCAGCCCCGCCCGCAGCCGCGCGGGGTCGAGCACCGTCTCGCGCAGGTTGTGGCGCGCGAGCATCAGGATCGCGCCCGACACGCAGGCGATGCCGAGCCATTGCAGCGCGCTGTAGCTTTCGGAAAACACCAGCGCGGCGGCGGCGACCGTGACCACCGGCCCGGTGCCGCGCACGACCGGATAGACCACGGTAAAGGCCGCGCGTTCATAGGCCAGCGCCATCGTCAGCTTGTAGGCGAAATGGATGCCCAGCGCGCCCAGCAGCAACAGCGCGGTGGAGCCATTTGGCCAGGGCACGACAAACAGCGCCACCGGCGCCGAGATCACCACCAGCCAGCCGTCGATCGACCCCCGCGTGAGCCAGGGGTCGTGCCGCCCCTTTTGCAGCGCGCCAAAGACCGCATGGGCGAGCGCCGAACACAGCGCAAGCAGCGAGGCCAGCCGCGCCCCCTCGGGCGTGCCGGCGAGGGCGGCAAGCGTCTCGGTCATCGCGGGGTCGGCAGATAGCGGACGGTGAGGATGACGCCGGCAAAGGCCTCCCAGAAATCCTCGCGCGACATCGGCCCGCCCATCACGACAAACCGCATGAAGCGCGGTGCGCCGACAGGCTCTGCCGCGCGCAACGACAGCTCGAACCGGCCCCAGGGCGTGGGCATGTCATCGACCAGCACCGCCAGCGCGGCGCGGCTCTCGGCGTCGAAAACAGTCTCGGGCAGCGCCGCGATCTCCGCGCGCGCCATCGCCTTGAGCGCCTCTGCCTCGGCGGCCGGGTCATCATCGCTCAGCAACAAATTGGCCAAGGGCGCCAGCAGCAGCGTCTCGAACAGGCCATTGGCCTCGACCAGCAGGCTCACATCCGTGACCCCGCCCGTCATCACGGAGACCTGCGCGCGCTCCAGGTCGCCCAGGTCGAGCCCGGCAAAGACCGCCTGCGCCCGCAGGCTGTTGTCGCCCGGAAAATCGAGCGTCAGCCCATCGAGGTAGAGCACATTCTCGCCCGCCTCCCAGCGCAGCGCGAGGGTGCCGTCGATGCCCAGCCGCGCCCGCTGCGCGCGCAGGACATAGCCCATCACCCCGCTGGTGGCGATGCTCTGGCGCAGACCCTTGACACGCGCCTCGACTGTGCCCGGCAGGCCGGTCCCCGCCACCAGATCAGCCAGCCCCGTGCCGCGCCATTCCAGCACATCGGCCTCGATCACGGGCGCAGAGGGCCCATCGTCGGCAATGACGATGCCGGTCACACGGCACCAGCCCTCGGGCGTGACCTTGACCGGGCCGGTCGACACCGGCACCTGCGACAGGGTGACGGCAGCGGCGAGCATCTCGTCGCAATCCTGCATGGTCTGCGCGGCATCCTGCGCGGCATCCTGCGCCGTGGCCTGGCTGGCAAGCAGCGCCAGTGCCGCGATCAGGGTTCTCATGCGGCATCCTCCATGCCGACCAGCGCGCGGGCAAAATCCTCGGGGTCAAAGGGCGCCAGATCGTCGATCTGCTCCCCCACCCCGATGGCATGGATCGGCAGGCCAAAGCGGTCGGCCAGCGCCACCAGCACACCGCCCTTGGCGGTCCCGTCGAGCTTGGTCATCACAAGGCCCGAGACATCCGCGATCTTGCGAAAGATCTCGACCTGCAACAGCGCGTTCTGCCCGGTCGTGGCATCGAGCACCAGCAGGGTGTTATGCGGCGCATCGGGGTCCTTCTTGCGGATCACGCGGACGATCTTGGCCAGCTCTTCCATCAGGTCGGCGCGGTTCTGCAACCGGCCGGCGGTGTCGATCATCAGCAGATCCGCGCCCTCGGCCTGCGCCCGCGTCATCGCGTCAAAGGCGAGGCTCGCCGGGTCCGACCCCTCGGGCGCGGTCATCACCGGCACGCCTGCGCGGTCGCCCCAGACCTGCAACTGCTCGACCGCCGCCGCGCGAAAGGTGTCGCCCGCCGCGATCACCACGCTCTTGCCCGCCGCGCGGAACTGGCTGGCGAGCTTGCCGATGGTCGTGGTCTTGCCCGACCCGTTCACGCCGACGACCAGCACAACCTGCGGCTTTTTCGGATAGATCGGCATCGGCCGCGCCACCGGCTCCATGATCCGGGCGATCTCGGCGGCGAGCAGCCCCTTGATCTCGGGCACCGAAAGCCGCCGCCCCATCCGCCCCTCGGCCAGGTTCGCCGTGACGCGCAGCGCGGTATCGACGCCCATATCGGCGCTGATGAGCAATTCCTCGAGCTGCTCAAGCATCGCATCGTCGAGCGCCCGGCGCGGCACCGCGACCTCGTCACGGCCAAAGAGCCGGCCCAGCAACCCCGGCCTCGCCGCCGGGCCGGGCTGGTCCGCATCAGGGGCGGGCGTGGGACTGGCCAAAGTGGGACTGGCCAAAATAGATGTGGGCACAGCAGGTGTGGGCAGCGCGGATGGAGCCAGCGCGGATGTGGGCGTTTCGGCCGGGCTGTCAGGGCCATCGACGACCGGCGCCTGCGGCGCTCTCTCCACGATCGCCTCGAGCCCCGCGTCGAGCTTCGAAGAGGAAGTGAACAGCCGATCCTTGAGCTTCTTGAAAAAGGACATGTCACGCCTTTGCTGCCGGTTTACCCTCACCTAACCCTGACGCCCGCGTTTTGAAAGACCACACTGCCCTTGCCACATCCGCGCCACGCTGTAGATGCACAACCGGTCCGAGATATCCTTCGCCGCCGGTCTGCCCATGCTCCGCTTCACGCTCGCCACCCTGCCGCCTTTGCCGCTGATCGCCCTTGCCGCGACACAGGGCGGCTATTGGGTCGCGCTCGCCCTGATCTGGCTCACTGCCCTGACGGCGACGCTCGACCTGCTGGCCCGACAGACCCCTCCACCACGTCCCGACAGCGAATTTCCGGCGGCAAATGCGCTCTCGGCCGTCCTTGCGCTTGGCCATTTCGCGCTGCTGGCGCTGGTGATCCACGCCCTCGCCGGCGACAGCCTCACCGGCTGGGAAAAGGCCGGCGTCTTTGCCGCCGCCGGGCTCTTCATGGGGCAGGTCAGCAATGCCAATGCGCATGAGCTGATCCACCGGAGCGGCCGGGCACTCCACGCGCTGGGCACGGCCGTCTATATCTCGCTCCTGTTCGGCCACCATGCCTCGGCGCATCCGCTGGTCCATCACCGGCTGGTGGCCACCCGCGCCGACCCGTCAAGCGCAAGACGCGGCGAAAGCTTCTACCGCTTTGCCCGCCGCGCCTGGGTCGGGTCCTTTCGCATGGGGCTGGCGGCCGAAACCGCCCGCCTGCGCCAGACCGGCCGCCCAAACTGGCGCCACCCCTATCTGCGCTATGTCGCAGGTGCTGCGCTCCTGCTCGCCGCCGTGGCACTGCTGGCAGGGCCGGCGGGCCTGCTGGCGCATCTGGCGCTGGCGGGTCTTGCCCAGACCCAACTGCTGATGTCGGACTATGTGCAGCACTACGGCCTCACCCGCGCCACCCGCCCCGATGGCAAGCCCGCGCCGGTCGGCCCCGAGCACAGCTGGAACAGTCCGCACCCGGCCTCCTCTGCGCTGATGCTCAACGCGCCGCGCCACTCCGACCATCACCGCCGCCCGGCGCAGCCCTACCCCACCCTCGACCTGCCCGAGGCCGCGCCGCTCCTGCCGCACAGCCTGCCGGTGATGGCCTGCCTCGCGCTCTCGCCGCGCCACTGGCGCCGCGTGATGGACCCGCGCGCCGCAGCCTGGGAGACAGCCGCCCCGCTCACCGACAGGTGACGGCCGGCGGCGTTGCATTTCCCGCCCGCCGCGTCATTGTCGCGCCATGCACCCGTCACTCGCCCTCGCCCTCGCCCTGCTCGCAACCCCGGCCCCGGCCGAGCCCCCGCTGACGGATACGGCCTTTGACAGCTACACGGCCGGACGCACCTTCAGCTTCAGCACCGGGGCCGCCCCTTTTGGTCAGGAATGGTATGGCCCAGGCCGCCGCGTCATCTGGGCCTTCAGCGACGACGACTGCGTCAACGGCCAGTGGCACGCCGAAGACCGCCCCACCGGCACCGCCATCTGCTTTGCCTATGACGACATGCCCGACCCGCAATGCTGGCATTTCTTCGCGGCACCAGACGGCCTGACCGCCAGGTTCCTCGGCAATCCCGCCAACGACCTCACCTATTTCATCCGCGACAGCGCCACGGGGCTGATCTGCCCGAACCTCGCCTCCTGACGCGACGGCCCGCCTCATCTTTTGGCCAAAAATATCCTCGCCGAAGGCATCCGCACCCACCGCCCCGCGCCAGCGGCTACAAGAGCGTGCCCTGCTCCGGCGGCTCCTCGCGCGCGGCCTTGCGCGGCGCGGACCGCCCGCCGATGGCCAGCCGCCCATCCGCAAACTGGATCTCGAGCGCCCCGGCCGCCTGCGCCGCCGCCACCCCGCTCACCACCGCGCCATCACCGCGCACCACCGCATAACCGCGCGCCAGCGTCGCCTGATAGCCCAGCGTCAGCCGCACCTGTTCGAGCGCGGCGAGCCGTGCGCGCCGCTGGTCCTGTGCCCGGCCGGCCCGGTCCGCCAGCCGCCGCACGACGGCATCGAGCGCCGCGCGCCGCCGCTCAAGGTCCGCCTCCAGCACCGGCAGCCGCAGCCGCGCGCCGCGTGTCCGCGCCACCTCGCCCTTGTCGCGCAAAAGCCGCACCAGCGCCGGATCCAGCCTGGCCGCGAGCCCCGCCAGCCGCTCCCGCTCCCCCGTCAGCGCGCGGCGCAACAGCCCGGGCCGCAGCGCCATGTCGGCGAGCGCAACCCGCTTGACAGCCGTGACCGCGCGCAGCGCGAGCGGCAGCCGCCCGTCCAGCGCGTCAAGCCGCTGGCGCGCGGGGTCGAGCAGCGCCTCGGCGCGCGGCAACACCCGCCCAAGGTCTCGCAGCCGGGTCTGGCGCTGCCCCAGCCCCTGCGCCAGCGCCCGCCCGGCCCGCGCACCGAGGTCGGCCACCCCCGCGACAAGGTCCAGGCGCACCGGCACGGCAAGCTCTGCCGCCGCCGTCGGCGTCGGCGCGCGCCGGTCTGCGGCAAAGTCGATCAGCGTCGTATCCGTCTCATGGCCCACCGCCGAAATCAGCGGAATGGCCGAAGCCGCCGCCGCGCGCACCACAATCTCCTCGTTGAACCCCCACAGATCCTCGACCGACCCGCCCCCCCGCGCCACGATGACAAGGTCGGGTCGCGGGATCGCCCCGCCCGGCGCCAAGGCGTTGAACCCCGCAATGGCGCGCGCCACCTCGGGCGCGCAGGCATTGCCCTGCACCGCCACCGGCCAGACCAGCACCCGGCGCGGAAAGCGGTCGCGCAGCCGGTGCAGGATATCGCGGATCACCGCGCCCGAAGGTGACGTGACCACGCCGATCACCTCGGGCAGGAACGGCAAGGGCCGCTTGCGCGCCGCGTCAAAGAGCCCCTCCGCCGCCAGCGCCACGCGACGCTTCTCCAGCATCGCCATCAACGCGCCGACGCCTGCCGGCGCGATATCCTCGATGATCATCTGATACTTGGACTGGCCCGGAAAGGTGGTGAGCCGCCCGGTCGCAACCACCTCCATCCCCTCTTCGGGGCGGGTGGACAGAAGCTGCGCGCGCCCCTTCCAGATGATCCCGGCAAGCACCGAGCGATCATCCTTGAGATCGAGGTAGAGATGCCCCGACGCCGGCCGCGACACGCGCCCGACCTCGCCGCGCACCCGCACGAGACCGAATTCGCCCTCGATCACCCGCTTCACCGCACCCGACAATTCGGATACGGTGAACTCTGGCTGATTGCCGGACGCAGCAGGCGGCTCATCCTCGAACAGGTCCATCATCCATCCTTGTGTCACCCTTGCGGGAACCCTAGAACGCGCGGCAACAAAGGCCAAGCGGGGGCGCAAATGAACATCCTGATCCTGGGCGGCGGCGGGCGCGAACATGCGCTGGCCTGGGCGGTCAAGCAGAACCCCAAATGCGACCGCCTGATCGTGGCGCCGGGCAACGCCGGCATTGCCGCCATCGCCGAATGCGCCGCTCTCGATATCCTCGACGGCGACGCGGTGGCGGTCTTTGCCGCGGCCCACGCCATCGACTTCGTCATCATCGGCCCAGAGGCCCCCCTGGCGGCGGGCGTGTCTGACCGTCTGCGCATGGCCGGGCTTTCCGTTTTCGGGCCTTCCCAGGCCGCAGCCCGACTGGAATCGTCCAAAGCTTTCACAAAAGCGATTTGCGCTGCGGTAGACGCCCCGACCGCCGGCTATGCCCATCTCACCGACGCCCGCGCCGCCCATGCCCATGTGACCAGCCAGGGCGCCCCCATCGTGATCAAGGCCGACGGCCTCGCCGCAGGCAAGGGTGTGGTCGTCGCCATGACCGAGGCCGAAGCCCATGCCGCGATCGACGACATGTTCGCAGGCAGCCTTGGCGTCGCCGGTGCAGAAGTGGTCATCGAAGAGTTCATGGAGGGCGAAGAGGCGTCCTTTTTCCTGCTCGTCGATGGCACCACGATCCTGCCCATCGGCACCGCGCAGGACCACAAACGCGCCTTTGACGGCGACACCGGCCCCAACACCGGCGGCATGGGCGCCTATTCTCCCGCGCCGGTCCTGACCCCTGCCATCGCAGAGCGCGCGATCGCCGAAATCATCGCGCCGACCATGGCCGAGATGGCGCGACGCGGCACGCCCTACCAGGGCGTGCTCTTTGCCGGGCTGATGATCCGCGACGGCCAGGCGCAGCTTGTCGAATACAACGCGCGCTTCGGCGACCCCGAATGCCAGGTGCTGATGATGCGGCTGGGCGCACAGGCGCTCGACCTGATGCTCGCCTGCGCGCAAGGGCGGCTTGACGGCGCCAGCGTCGCCTGGGCCGACGATCATGCCCTCGGCGTGGTGCTGGCCGCCCGCGGCTACCCCGGGGCCTATGCCAAAGGCAGCACGATCCGGGGCCTCGACGCCTTGCCCGACAGCTCGACCGGGATGGTCTTTCACGCCGGCACCATGCGTCAGAGCGACCGCCTGCAGGCCAACGGTGGCCGTGTTCTCTGCGTCACCGCCCGCGGCGCCACCCTGCACGAGGCCCACACCCGCGCCTACGCGATGGTTGACATGATCGATTGGCCCGAGGGGTTTTGCCGCCGCGACATCGGCTGGCGTGCGCTCTGATCACGGCCGCGGCGCTCTTTGATGCCGCGACGCCTCCGGCGGGAGTATTTGGGGCACAGAGAAGCCATGCGCCCCGCCCATCATCTTTTGGCGTCAAATATCCCCGCCGGAGGCACGCGGAGATCCCGAAGGGATCGACATTAAAACGCAAAAGCCGCGCACTTGGCGCGGCTTTTTCCGATTGGCATGACAGATGTCAGGCCGCGCGCCCCACGAGCACAGAGCCGATCTCGCGCGCGGCGGCGTTTTCGTCATTGCCGGCCACCGCCGCAATCTCGCGCGTCAGACGCTCGAGCGCCGCCTCGTAGAGCTGGCGCTCGGAATAGCTCTGCTCGCGCTGGTCGTCGGCGCGGTGCAGGTCGCGGACCACCTCGGCAATGGCGATCAGGTCGCCCGAGTTGATCTTCTGCTCATATTCCTGCGCGCGGCGCGACCACATCGCTTTTTTCACCTTGGCCTTGCCTTTGAGCGTCTTCATCGCATGGGCGACCACATCGGGCGAGGAGAGCGAGCGCATCCCGACCTCGGAGGCCTTGTGAGTCGGCACGCGCAGCGTCATCTTGTCCTTTTCAAAGGAAATCACGAACAGTTCGAGGCGAAAGCCCGCGACTTCCTGCTCCTCGATCGACACGATCTTGCCCACGCCATGGGCCGGATAGACGACGAATTCGTTGGGGCGGAAATCGGGTTTCTTGGATTTGGTCATGATCACCTTTCTGGGCGCTGGGCCGGGACAAGCGGCCGTGCTTCAGCCTTGCGGCGACAACAAACCCGGCGGAAACGAGAAGGTCTCCGTCAGGCTGGGGTCACATTGGGCTGGGTCACGGGTCGAGTGGCAACATTTTCATGACAATAGCACAAAAAAACCGACAAAGAAAGCGGCGCGCGGGCGCGGCTTCCTAAAGCACAACAATAACATCGCATTAACCGAAAATGCGCCGCCGTTTCGCGGGTCCAGCGCGATGCGCGCCGCGAATCACTCAGCCGCCGTCGCCGGGATTGGGAGAAAACAGGTCCATCTTGCCGGTCTTGCCGTCCATCTCCTCGGCGTCGGGCAGCGGATCCTTGCGGGTGATGATGACCGGCCAGAGCACCGCATATTTGCGGTTGAACTCGACCCATTTCTCCATGTCCGGTTCGGTATCGGGGCGGATCGCATCGGCAGGACATTCGGGTTCGCACACACCGCAATCGATGCATTCGTCCGGGTGGATCACCAGCATGTTCTCGCCTTCGTAGAAGCAGTCCACCGGACAGACCTCGACGCAGTCGGTGTATTTGCAGGCGATGCAGTTGTCGTTGACGATATAGGTCATGCCGGGTCCGTCCCAAAGATCACGGTCAGTCACCTAGAGCAGGCGGCCCGATCATTCAAGCGGTGTCGGGCGTCCGGGGAGGCCATGCGCCAGCATCTTGCGGCGGTCGCGCCCCGTGGGCCGGCCCTTGCCCTCGAACCGCGGATTTTGCGTCGCGGGGTCAGCGGGTTGCGGCGCGGGCGTGAGGTCATCATAGAGCGCCTGCGCCTCGGGCGCGGGGCCGCGCCTTGTGCCGCATGCGACAATCCGCACCACCCGGATCACCTCGCCCTGCGCAAAGGTCAGCACATCGGCCGGACCCACGCTGCGCGCGGGTTTGGAGACCGGCGTGCCGTTGACCCTCACCTTTCCGCCCGCCACGACCCCGGCGGCAAGGCTGCGGGTCTTGAAGAACCGCGCCTGCCAGAGCCATTTGTCGAGCCGGATGACCTCACGATCATCCGGCCGCGGGGCGGGTCCGCTCACTTGGGCTTGAACCCCGCGAGGGCTGCCGCAAAGGGGTTGTCGGGGTCGATCGGCTTGGCACTGGGCCGCGCCTCGTAGGTCTGGGGCTTGTCGGTGCGGTCCTGGCGCGGTTTGCCGGCGGCACCACCCTGCGGCTTGTAGCGGCTGTCGTCGCGGCCTTCGCCCTTGGGGCGGCGGCCCTCGCCTTTGGCGCCGCGCCCTTTGGCGCCATCACCTTCGGGACGCGGCCCGCGGTCCCTTTTGCGGGGGCTCTCTGTGGGCTCGCCCGGCGTGGCCTCGACGGCCGAAGCGGGCGCCTCGCGCGGGGCGCGGCGCGGGCCGCCCTCGCGGGCCCGGTCACGGCCACGTTGCTGCCCGCGCCCGGCCCAGGTGAAGGTGAAAAACACCTCGATCTCGACGGGGGCGGCAGGCGCTTCGGGGGCGGCAGGCGCTTCGGGGGCGGCAGGCGCTTCGGGGACAGCAGACACGTCGGGGGCGGCGACCGCCTCGGGCGGGGCCTCGGCCATGGCGTCCTGAACGGTCTCTGGCATGGCCTGTTCGCCCGGCGTCTCGGCGGCGGCGGCGGGCTCTTGCGTCGCGGTTTCGACCTCGTCATTGGCGGTTTCGGTCGCGGCGGTCGCGGCCTCCACAGGCGCGTCCGGGGTCGCTGCGGCCAGGCGCGGCGCCTTGACCTTGGGCCGCTCGCCCCGCTCGGCCTTGTAGCCGAGCCCCGCCATCAGCACGGAAAACTGCTCGAGCGAGAGGCCGGTGATCGACAGCATGTCGGCCGTCGCCTCGAACCCGGCGCGGCTGTCACGGTCGCGCAGCATGTCGGCCAGCCGTTCGAGCATGTCGATGCGGATCGCGCGGTCGCCGGCAGCGCGGTAGCCTGCCATCGCATAATAGCCGGCTGCGGCGCCGGGGGCGGTCAGCACGGTCACATGGCCGGCCGGCGGGCTTTCGGGAAACTCCTGCAACCCCTTGGCGATCGACCACAGCACCAGCCGCAGCCGCGTCGGCGCGGGCTTGAGCAGCGGCTGCTGAAACACGGTGAACTGGCCAAAGCGGATGCCATGCTTGCGCAGCGCCGCGCGCGCCTCCTGATCGAGCGCCTTGACCTCCTCCGCGATCTCGCCGCGCGGGATGATGCCAAAGTTTTCGGCCATCCGGTAGGCAAAGCCGCGCGCCAGCCCGGTCAGCGTCTCGTCGCGCTGCAGCGCGATCAGCGGCTCAAAGGCCGTGGCCACCTTGCGGTCGATGAAATGCTGCAAGCGGCGCTGCACCTTGGCGATCACATCGGGCCCGGCCTCTTCATCGACAAAGGCCACGACCTGCGGCTTCATCGGCTCGTCCCCGGCGGCAAGCCGGCCCACTGCATGTTCACCCCACATCAACCCGCCCTGTTCGGTAAAGTCGATCTCGGTATCGGGTGCGTTGTAGAAGCGGTCGGCGCGCAGATGGAACTGCGGCGCGAGCGCCTGTGCGGTCGCCTGCCGCAGCGTGCGCGCCTCGTCCGCGCTCGCGGATTTGTCCTGCCGGAAGCGGAACCCTTCGAGCCGGCCGACGAATTCGCCCTCGACGGTCACATCGCCCTTGTCACTTACCTCGGCCACAAGGACCTCCTTCTGCTTGAGCCGCCGGGCCAGAACGCTGGTCCGCCGGTCCACGAAACGTTGCGTCAATGCGTCATGCAGCGCATCCGACAAGCGGTCTTCTACTCCGCGCGTGACCTCGCGCCAATGTGATTCGTCCCGAGTCCAGCCGCGGCGCTGGGCGACATAGGTCCATGTGCGGATAAACGCCACTCTTTTGGACAGGGTGTCGATATCGCCATCGATCCGGTCGATCCGCGAAACCTGCGTGGCGAGGTAATCGTCGGGCACCCGGCCCGACTGGTGCAGATAGCCGTAGATCTGCGCGAGCAGTTGCGCATGTTCGACCCGGCTGATGCCGCGGAAATCGGGGATGCGGCAGACATCCCACAAGAGCTTGACCGACGGCCCGTCGCTGGCGCGCGCGGCGACCTCGGCATCCTGCGCCAGCGCCTTGAGTGCGGCGAGGTCATCGCTTTCGCGCACACGCCCCAGCCAGTCATTGTCGGTGCGCTGCTCGAGCGTCTGGATCAGCCGGCCGACCGACCCGAACTGGAGCCGCCCGTTGCGCCATTGCAGCCGCGTGACCGGGCGGAACTGGTGGTTCTCGATGGCCGCGACCACTTCGTCATCCAGCGGATGCGCCTCGCCGGTGACGCCGAATGTGCCCTGGGTCATGTAGCGCCCGGCCCGGCCCGCGATCTGCGCCAGCTCATCAGCGGCGAGGTAACGCATCCGCACCCCGTCGAACTTGGTCAGCGCGGAAAAGGCGACATGGGTGATGTCGAGGTTGAGCCCCATGCCGATGGCGTCGGTGGCCACGAGGTAGTCCACATCGCCATTCTGGTAGAGCGCCACCTGCGCATTGCGTGTGCGCGGGCTGAGCGCCCCCATCACAACCGCGGCGCCGCCCTTGGTGCGTCGGATCAGCTCTGCAATCGCATAGACATTTTCAACCGAAAAGCCGACAATTGCGGCCCGTTCGGGCATGCGGCTTATCTTTTTCGAACCTGTATAGGTCAGGGTCGAAAACCGCTCGCGCTTCATGAACTGCACTTGCGGGACCAGCGCCGCGATGGCCGGGCGCATCGTCTCGGAGCCGAGGAACAGCGTCTCGTGCAGCCCGCGCGCATGCAGCAGACGGTCGGTAAAGACATGCCCCCGCTCGGCATCGGCGCAAAGCTGGATCTCGTCCACGGCCAGAAAATCGCAGCCCATCCCCTCGGGCATCGCCTCGACCGTGCAGACCCAGTATTGCGTGCGGTCCGGCACGATCCGTTCTTCGCCGGTGACAAGCGCCACGACCGAAGGCCCGCGCAGCCGCACGATCCGCTCATAGACCTCGCGCGCCAGCAGGCGCAGCGGCAGGCCGATGACGCCGGTGCGATGCGCGAGCATCCGCTCGATGGCGTAATGCGTCTTGCCGGTGTTGGTCGGGCCAAGCACGGCCGTCACATGGCCCTTGGACGGGGAAAGCGCGTTCATCTCATGTCCCCGCTGGGCGCCCGGCGGCTAGAGCGCCTGACCCTCGAACTTCAGTTCCAACCGGCGCAAGACGTCATTGACCTCGGCATTGGCCGGATACATCGCCTGCACCTGCCGCAACACCTCCGCCGCCTCCGCCTCGCGCCCCATCTCCAGCAGCAGGATGCCGAACCCTTGCAAGGCATTGAAATGACGCGGGTTCAGCACAAGTGTCTGGCGCAGGTCATCCAGCGCGGGCCCGATCCTGTCGGTCATGTAATAGGCCGTGGCGCGGCCATGGTAGGCCTCGGCGAAATCCGGCGCATGGTCGATGGCGGCGGTGAAATGCTCGATCGCCACCTCGGGCGCGCCAGCCTCCATCGCATCCTCGCCGCGCTTGAGCAGCAGATCGACAGCAGGCGAGCCGCTTTTGGACCATTCCGTCAGGATTGCAGACTCGATCCGGGGCGCGCTGGCCTCATCGGCCGCCGCGAGTTGCGCCATCAGGTCATCGAGCCGGCCATCCTGCGCGGCCACGGGTAGGGAAAACCCCACTGACAGCACAAATGCCGCAACAATACGTTTGAAGGAATCTGTCGGCGCATCCATAACCTGCAATGTAACGCAAGCGCGCGCCGTTACCAGAGGGCGCGCCCCACAGACGGGAAAGGTCAACAGATTATGAGCGAGATCGTGCAAGAGGCCGTGGCGACCCTGAACGCCAAGATGGGCGGCGAAGGATTTGACGGCGTGGCCAAATTCGTGATCACCGGCGAGGGCGCGCTGATCATCGACGGCACCGGCGCGCGCGCGGGCGACGACGAGGCCGATGTCACGCTCACCGCCAGTGCCGATGTGTTCAAGGCGATTCTCGACGGCGACAAGAGCCCCACCGCCGCCTTCATGACCGGGCAGCTCTCGGTCGATGGCAACATGGGTCTCGCGCTCAAGCTCTCCTCGATCCTGTCGTGACCCGCCATGCGTGACCTCGCCTCCGAGGCCCTGCCTGCGCCGCTCTTCGACGAAGTGGCGGATGGCCCCGCGGGCGGCGTCGCGCATTGGCTGACGACGGCTGACGGCCTGCGGATCCGGGTCGCGCAATGGGGGGCGCAGGCGCCGCATGGCACGGTCCTGCTGTTTCCCGGCCGCACGGAATATGTCGAGAAATACGGGCGTACCGCCGCCGACCTGCTGGCGCGCGGCTTTGCCACGCTGACCATCGACTGGCGTGGGCAGGGTCTGGCGCAAAGGCTGCTGGCCGAACCGCTGCTGGGTCATGTCGGCGCCTTTCGCGATTATCAGCAGGACGTGGCGGCGATGCTCGCCCATGCCCGCGCGCAAGGCTTGCCCGAACCCTATTATCTGCTGGCGCATTCGATGGGCGGCTGCATCGGCCTGCGCGCGCTGATCGAGGGACTGCCGGTCGCCGCCGCCGCCTTTACCGGGCCGATGTGGGGCATCGGGATCGCCCGCGCCCTGCGCCCCATTGCCTGGGCCCTGACCGGCGTCAGCGGGCCATTGCGCTTTGACCACCGCATCGCACCGGGGCAGACGTTGCAGACCTACACCCAGCGCGCCGGTTTCGAAGGCAATGACCTCACCAATGACCGCGCGATGTTCGCCTATATGCAGGCGCAGTTGCAGGCCCACCCAGAGCTTGCCATCGGCGGGCCCACGCTGCGCTGGCTCGGCGAGGCCCTGCGCGAGACGCGCGCCCTCGCCCGCCTGCCCAGCCCGCCCGTGCCCTGCCTCGCTTTTCTCGGCCTCGAGGAAGGCATCGTGGACGCGGCCCGCATCCGCGCCCGCATGGCCGATTGGCGCCAAGGCCGGCTCGTCACCCTGCCCACCTGCAAGCATGAGGTGCTTATGGAGACGCCCGGGCCGCGCGCGCAGGCCCTTGCGGATATGGCAGCGCATTTTCTCGCACACCGCTGAGGGCGAGCCCCTCGGGGCATCTGTGGCAAGATGAGTATTTCTGGCACAGAGAAGCCCTGCGGCAGGACGATGAAGCGATGGCGGGGCCAGCGGAACGACCATGGCTTCTCTGTGCAATAAATACTCACTTTCCACGCAGATGCCCCGCGCTACCCTATGGTTATGGGCGACCTACTGACATTTACCGACCGGGGTATCTGGTGCGCTGCGGGCGATTTTCACATCGACCCGTGGCGGCCCGTGGCGCGCGCGCTGCTGACGCATGGGCATTCGGATCATGCGCGGCCGGGGATGGGACGCTATCTGTGCACCGACATCGCCGCACCCGTGGTGCGCCACCGGCTGGGTGCGATCTCGCTCGACACGGTGGTCTATGGCGAGGCGCGGCGGATCGGCGATGTCACGGTATCCTTTCACCCTGCCGGTCATGTGCCGGGGTCGGCGCAGATCAAGGTCGAACATCGCGGCGAGGTCTGGGTCGCCTCGGGCGATTACAAGACGGTCGATGACGGGCTGTCCACCGCCTTCGAGCCTGTCGGGTGCCATGCCTTCATCACCGAATCGACCTTTGGCCTGCCGGTGTTCCGCTGGCCCGACGATGCCACTCTCGCCGCCGCGCTCAACTCCTGGTGGGCCGGCAATGCAGCGGCGGGGCGGGTGTCGCTGCTGGGCGCCTACGCGCTGGGCAAGGCGCAGCGGCTGCTGCGGCTGATCGACCCGGCGATCGGACCGGTGCTCACCCATGGCGCGATCGAAGCCACGAATGGCGTGCTGCGCGCGCAGGGGATCGCCTTGCCCGCGACGCAGCGCGTGACCTCCGAGACGCGCCCGCGCGATCACCCCGGCGCGCTGGTGCTCGCCACGCCCTCGGCGCTCGGCGGTCCCTGGGCGCGGCGCTTTTCGACCGAGGGCGCGCCGGCCGCCACCGCCTATGCCTCTGGCTGGATGGCGTTGCGCGGGGTGCGGCGCAGGCGCGCGGCAGAGCGCGGCTTTGTCATCTCGGACCATGCCGACTGGGACGGGCTGACCGGCGCGATCCAGGCCACCGGGGCAGAGCGGGTCTTTGTCACCCATGGCTACACGGCCGTCTTTGCCCGCTGGCTGCAATCGCAGGGATATGACGCCCGCCCTGTCGCCACCGCCTATGAGGGCGAGAGCCTTGACGCGGCCGAACCCGGTGGGCCTGCGGAGCCTGGCGCATGAAGGGCTTTGCCGCGCTTTATTCCCGGATGGACCAGACCACGCGCACCGGCGCCAAGGTGGCCGGGCTGGTGGATTACCTGCGCGAGGCACCCGAGGCGGACCGGCTCTGGTGTATCGCGCTCTTTACCGGGCGGCGCCCGCGCCGGGTGGTGCAGGCCGCGCTCTTGCGCGACTGGGCGGCAGAGCAGGCGGCACTTCCGCTCTGGCTGTTCGAGGAGAGCTACGCCATCGTGGGCGACCTCGCCGAGACCATCGCGCTGATCCTGCCCCCGCCATCGCGCGCAACCGACCGCAGCCTGACCGACTGGATCGCGCTGATCCGCGCGCTTCCTGCGCTGGACGAGGCCGCGCGCAAGGCCGCGATCCTCGACGCCTGGGACAGTCTGGAGGGGATGGAGCGGTTCCTCTTCATCAAGCTTCTGACCGGCGGCTTTCGCGTGGGCGTCAGCGCCGGGCTGCTCACCCGCGCCTTGGCCGAGGCGACCGGCCAGCCCGCCGCCACCATCGCGCTGCGCCTGATGGGCAACTGGGCGCCCGAGAGCACGACCTACGCCCGGCTGATCACCGACCCCGCGCCGCAGGCCGACCTGTCGCGGCCCTACCCCTTCTACCTGTGCCATCCGCTGGAAAGCGAGGCTGACCTCGGCGACCCCGCCGGCTGGGCGGCGGAATACAAATGGGACGGCATCCGCGGCCAGTTCATCCTGCGCGGCGGCACGCATCACCTCTGGTCGCGCGGCGAAGAGCTGATGACCGACCGCTTTCCCGAACTCGCGGTGCTGGCCGACTGGCTGCCCGACGGCACCGTGATCGACGGCGAAGTGCTGGCCTGGGCCGAAGGCGCGCCGCTACCCTTTGCCCGGCTGCAACAGCGGATCGGCCGCAAGAGCGTGCCGCGCCGCCTGCTGGCCGAGGCACCGGTGACCCTCATGGCCTATGACCTTCTCGAACATTGCGGCCATGACATCCGCGCGCAGCCCTATGACGCGCGCCGCGCGCTGCTCCAGGATCTGATCGACACAGTTCCGCCCGCGGCCCCCCTGCGCCTCTCGCCGCTCCTGCCCACGACCGACCTCGCCGCCGCCCGTGCCGGGGCGCGCGAGGTGCAGGCCGAAGGGCTGATGCTCAAACGCCGCGCCAGCCCCTACCTCGCCGGCCGCAAGAAGGGCGACTGGTGGAAATGGAAGGTCGCGCCGCTCACCATCGACGCGGTGATGATCTATGCCCAGCAAGGCCACGGCCGGCGCGCGACGCTGTTCACCGACTACACCTTTGCGGTGCGCGACGGCGACGCCTATGTGCCCTTCACCAAGGCCTATTCCGGCCTCACCGATGCCGAATTCGGACAGATCACCAAATGGGTGCGCGCCAATACGCTGCAACGGTTCGGCCCGATGCGGCAGGTGCCGCCGGCGCAGGTGTTCGAGATCGCCTTTGAAGGCATCGCCGCCAGCCCGCGCCACAAATCGGGCGTGGCGCTGCGCTTTCCCCGGATGCTGCGCTGGCGGCAGGACAAGCCGCTCGCCGAAATCGCCACGCTCGACGAGTTGCGCGAAATCCTGCGCCTGCATGGTTAGGCTTTTCACCCCGCCCGCGCGCGCCTATGTAGCACTGACAGTCCTGAGGAGCCCCCGATGACACTTTCCCGCCCCGGCCTTGCGGCCCCCCTCGTCCGTGACGCCCATGCCAGCGGCTCCAACAGCTTTGGCGACCTGCCGGAATGGAACCTCGACGACCTCTACAAAGGCGAGGACGCGCCCGAGCTGACCCGCGACATGGACTGGCTGCGCGACGCCTGCGCCAGCTTCGCCGCCGATTACGAGGGCAAGCTTGCAAGCCTCGATGCCGCGGGCCTGCTGGCCGCCGTGCAGCGCTATGAGCAGATCGACATCATCGCCGGGCGCGTCATGTCCTTTGCCGGCCTGCGCTACTACCAGCTGACCATCGACGCCGACCGGGCCAAGTTCCTGTCCGACTGCCAGGACCGCATCACCGCCTTCACCACGCCGCTGGTGTTCTACGGGCTCGAATTCAACCGGCTGGACGAGGGCCACCTCGCCGGCCTGCTCGCCGCCGATGCCGGCCTCGCCCGCTACAAGCCGGTGTTCGACCGGATGCGCGCGATGAAACCCTACCAGCTCTCGGACGAGCTGGAGCGGTTCCTGCACGATCTGTCAACCGTGGGCGCCGCCGCCTGGAACAGGCTCTTTGACGAGACCATCGCCGGGCTGACCTTTGACGTGAACGGCGAGACGCTGAACCTCGAAGGCACGCTCAACCTGCTCACCGAACAGGACCGCGCGACGCGCGAGGCCGCCACGCGCGCGCTCATCGCCGTATTCAGCAGCAATATCAAGACCTTCGCGCGCATTCACAACACGCTCGCCAAGGAAAAGGAAATCGAGGACCGCTGGCGCGGCATGCCCACCCCGCAGACCGGGCGCCACCTCGCCAACCATGTAGAGCCCGAGGTGGTCGAGGCGCTGCGCAACGCCGTGGTCGCGGCCTATCCCCGCCTCTCGCACCGCTACTACCGGCTCAAGGCCAAATGGATGGGGCTCGAGCGGATGCAGGTCTGGGACCGCAACGCGCCGCTGCCGCTCGAGGATGACCGCATCGTGCCCTGGGCCGAGGCCGAGGCGACCGTGCTCGACGCCTATGCCGCCTTTGACCCGGCGCTGGCCGACCTCGCGCGGCCGTTCTTCACCAAGGGCTGGATCGACGCGGGCGTGAAACCCGGCAAGGCGCCCGGCGCCTTTGCCCACCCCACGGTGACCACCGTGCACCCCTATGTCATGCTCAACTACCTGGGCAAACCGCGCGACGTGATGACGCTCGCGCATGAGCTCGGCCACGGCGTGCATCAGGTGCTGGCGGCCGGCCAGGGCGAACTGCTGTCCTCCACCCCCCTGACGCTCGCCGAAACAGCGAGCGTATTCGGCGAGATGCTGACCTTCCGCAAGCTTCTGGCCGAGGCGAAAACCCCCGCCCAGCGCAAGACCCTGCTGGCCGGCAAGGTCGAGGACATGATCAACACGGTCGTGCGCCAGATCGCCTTTTACGACTTCGAATGCAAACTCCACGCCGCCCGGTCCGAGGGCGAGCTGACCCCCGACGACATCAACGCGCTATGGATGTCGGTGCAGGCGCAGTCACTGGGCGATGCCTTTGATTTCGTGGAAGGATACGAGACCTTCTGGGCCTATATCCCGCATTTCGTGCACTCGCCCTTCTACGTCTATGCCTATGCTTTCGGTGACGGCCTCGTGAACGCGCTCTACGCGGTCTACGAAGAAGGCGACCCCGATTTCCGCAGCAAATACTTCGCCCTGCTGCGCGCCGGCGGGTCGATGCACCACAAGGACCTGCTCGCCCCCTTCGGCCTCGACGCCTCGGATCCCACATTCTGGGACAAGGGCCTGTCGATGATCGAGGCCATGATCGACGAGTTGGAAACGCTGGACGCCTGAGGCGCCCGGCCCCAGCATCTTTTGGCTATAAATATCCACTCGACCGCGCCGCACGCACCCCGCCTGCGGCGCGGCGCGCGTCAGTCAAGCTCGGTCCAGGGCCAGGGCTTCACCTCGCTCGCCGCCGTCTGGTAGCGCGCGGCCTTGGCGATCCAGATGCCCAGCGACGTGCCGAATTCGGCCAGTTGCGCATTGGGCTTGCGCTGGTTGATGAGCAGGATGGCGAATTGCACCAGCGTGATGACGCCGAGCACCGTTTGCGCGACCGAGATCATCAGCGCGATCAGGATCATGTGGACGAGCCGCAGCAGCAGGTTGTCCGGCGCGCCGGGGTCGGGCTGCTCGCCGCCGATGCGCCCCATCACCTTGTCCTCATCACGCCGCGTCATTGCGCCCCCCCTTTGCCCGCCGCCGCGAACACCATGTCGATCATGGCCTGCGTGCCGCGGCTGAACTCCAGCGGACAGGGATAGGGCGCGCCGTCGCGCACCGCGGCGCAGAAATTCTCGACCTGATGCACATAATGGTTCGCGGTCGGGAACCGCTCGGTCCGCACCTGCCCTCCGGCCGTCTCGATCGTGATCTGCGCGAGGTCATGCACATTGGCGTTGAACGGGCAGGTGAGTTTCAGCAGGCCGGCGTCGCCCTGAAACACCACCTCCTGCCGGTTGAACATCCGCATCGACACCACCGCGCCATAGGTAAAGGAGGGGAACCGCGCCGCGACCTGGGCAAAGACATCGACGCCGTTCTCAAAGCGGATATCGGCATAGGGGACGCGCAGCGGGTCCTCGCCCGACACGAAACGCGCCGCGCCAAAGGTATAGACGCCGATATCGGGCAGGCCGCCGCCGCCGGTCTCGGGCCGGTTGCGGATATTGTCGGGCGCATCCGCGTTGTTGTAGCTGAAGGCCGCATCGACATGGCAAAGCCGCCCGATGGCTCCGCCCTGCACCAGGTCGCGGGCGCGGATGAATTGCGGGTGATGCACGATCATATAGGCCTCGGCCACCACAAGCCCGCTCGCGTCGCGCGCCGCGATCACGGCGTCGAACGCGTCCGCCGTCATGGCGAGCGGTTTTTCCACCAGCACATGCTTGCCCGCCGCGATGGCGCGCAGGGCCCATTCAATGTGCAGGTGATTGGGCAGCGGGATATAGACCGCGTCGATCTCCGGGTCGGCCAGCAGCGCGTCATAGTCGGGATGCACCCGCAGCCGTGGCTGGAACGCCTGGAACCCCGCCGCCTTGGCCGGGTCCGAGGTTGCGAGCGCCACCAGATCCGCCCCGCGCGCCGCATGGATCGCCGGCGCCATCTGTTCGCGCGCGAAATTCGCCGCGCCAAGTATCCCCCAACGGACCGCCTGTGCCATGTCGTCCCCCCCTGCAAGCAAAAGCCCCGCGCCCCTGCGGGCACGAGGCTAGCATGTTTCGCTGCGACTGACAGGCCTCAGGCGACCGCGAGCATGCCCTTTTCGCGGGCGAGCTCCTGCATCCGCTTTTGCAGCTTTTCAAAGGCGCGCACCTCGATCTGGCGGATGCGCTCACGGCTCACGTCATACTGGCTCGACAGATCCTCGAGCGTGATCGTCTCGTCCTGCAACCGGCGCTGCACGAGGATGTCGCGTTCGCGCTCGGTCAGCACGGTGATCGCCTCGGCCAAGAGCGCGCGGCGCGCACCGAGCTCGTCGCGCTCTTCATAGTCCTGCGCGGTGTCGGCGTCCTCATCCTCGAGCCAGTCCTGCCATTGCGTGGCGCTGTCGCCGTCCGACCCCACCATCGCGTTGAGCGAGGCATCGCCGCCCGACAGGCGCCGGTTCATCGACACGACCTCGTCCTCGGTCACGCCGAGGTCATGGGCGATCTGACGCACGTTCTCCGGCCGCAGGTCGCCTTCTTCCAATGCGCCGATGCGGGCCTTGGCCTTGCGCAGGTTGAAGAACAGCTTTTTCTGCGCGCTGGTGGTGCCGAGTTTGACCAGGCTCCACGAGCGCAGGATATATTCCTGGATCGACGCGCGGATCCACCACATCGCATAGGTGGCGAGGCGAAAGCCCTTTTCCGGATCGAACCGCTTGACCGCCTGCATCAGGCCCACATTGGCCTCCGAGATCACCTCGGCCTGCGGCAGGCCGTAGCCGCGGTAGCCCATCGCGATCTTGGCCGCGAGACGCAGGTGCGACGTGACCATCTTGTGCGCGGCGGCCTTGTCCTCGTGATCGACCCAGCGCTTGGCCAGCATGTATTCCTCTTCAGGCTCCAGCATCGGAAACTTGCGGATTTCCTGAAGGTAACGGTTCAGTCCCTGCTCCGGCGACGGTGCCGGAAGGTTTGCGTAGGTCGCCATTTATCTCCCCCTCCTTATGTATAAGGGCTTAACATGGGATATGGTCCCCCTTCGATCCGGTTTCAAGAACCTTAGGTCGAAAGTGTTGACGAAAGATGAACCCTTTCGGCCAGGGTTACGAGGGCAATCGCCGTGCGCTCACGCACATGTAAGCCGTGTTACAGCCCGAAACCCTGCAAAGCTGCGACGAGATCGGCCATGTCCTGCGGCATCCCGGCCTCGAACGACATCTCCTCCCCGCTCACGGGATGCACAAAACCCAAGGTCGCGGCATGCAGCGCCTGGCGGGGAAAATCATGCGCGGCGGCGACACCAGCGGCGCCCACCGCCTTTTCCGACAGCTTGCGTCGCCCGCCATAGACCGGATCGCCGATCAGCGAATGGCCGCAATGCGCCAGATGCACCCGGATCTGATGGGTGCGCCCGGTCTCGAGCCAGCATTCCAGCAGCGCGGCGGTCGGCGTCTTGCCCAGCGTCTCGATCACGCGGGCGCGGGTGACGGCGTGGCGGCCGCCCTGAAACGACACCGCCTGCCGCTGCCGGTCGGTCCGGTGGCGGCCCAGATGGGTCTGGATCTTGAGGATATTGCCGGGCTCGAATGACGTGCCCCTGACCCCGTGCAGGCGCGGGTCGGCGGTATCGGGCACGCCGTAACAGACGGCGAGGTAGTGCCGCTCCACATCATGCGCCTCGAATTGCGCGGCAAGGCCGTGATGCGCGCGGTCGGATTTGGCCACGACCAGAAGGCCGGTGGTGTCCTTGTCGATCCGGTGCACGATCCCGGGGCGCTTCTCGCCGCCCACACCCGACAGCGTGTCGCCGCAATGGTGGATCAGCGCATTGACCAGCGTGCCGTCGGGGCTACCCGGCGCGGGGTGCACGACCATGCCGGCGGGCTTGTTGATGACGATCAGGTCGGCATCCTCATACACCACGTCGAGCGCGATATCCTGCGCGCCGATATGGCTCTCGGTCGCTTCCTGCACGGTGATCGCGACCAGATCGCCCGCCACGACGCGCGCCTTGGGGTCGCTCACCACAGCGCCGTTGACGACGATCGCACCCTCATCGAGCAGCCGCATCAGCCGCGACCGGCTGAGCGAGGCGTCCTCGGGCACATCGCGCGCCAGCGCCTTGTCGAGCCGGACGGGCGGGTCGGGCTGGATGGCAAAGGTGACGAGCGAGACTGTCATGACGCGATATCCGGGAACGATATTCAGCAAGGGCGGCG